>NZ_CP058595.1:2520000-2867583 GCF_013402795.1 Costertonia aggregata
ATTGGCCAGACCTTTTGAATTAAAAATATTTGTAGTCAATAAATCCAATCTTATTTGAGAGGTAATAGCATAACCAAAACCTGTATCAAAAATGCTGTATGATGCTAACTGAAAGGCATTAGATATATTACCTTCTCGTTCTCCCATAAATTGCCATCTAACAAATGCATTCACTTTCTTTTTATAATATTCCATGCCTAGATTGAACATTATGTTGGGATTAAAAGGAAGCTTATTGTCTGAGAAGTCTAAAACAATATCATCATCGGTATTAATTGAGTTATTGGCATTGTAAACCGTCCACTTAGTAGCTTTACCATGCTGCAAAGCACCATTTAACGTAAAAGTAATAAAGGAAAAAGGAGTATAGGCGTTTTCAAATTCTATACCTATAGTTCTGGAATTATTAAATTGAACGGGAGTATAAAAAATACTATTACTATCCTGATCGAAGGCAAAGTCGGCAATTGCAACATTTTTTAGTTTACTTAGAAATAGAGTGGTAGTAGATGAAAAGTTTATTCGATTATATTTTAACCCAAGTTCAAATTGTGTGATTTTTTGAATTTCTCCTTTTCTGTTGATAGGAACATTTGAGAAATTATTAAAATAGTAGTTGAGTTCCGGAGCTTTATTTCCTTTCGAAAACCTTGTAAATAAAGATACCTTGTTAGAAAATTTATAATTTAAAGCAGTTGAATAGGATAAATAATCATAGGTAAAATCAAAATCATCTGTTTCTCCAGTGGGAACCAGAAGAGAGTTATCATAATCGGTCAAAGGATCACCATCTGCTCCTCCTTCTTGTTGGAAAGGTGTTGACCTGTCCTTATTACCTGAGTGGTTTATTGTTTCGTAGCGTAGGCCTAAGTCAAAATATAAAGGTTCCGTAATTTGCCATCTGTCATTAGCAAAAAAAGCAAATTGACTAACTTTTGCTCTAGAATCATCGAAAAATAAGCCACCATAGTTACTTAATCCATTTTCATCTGATAATGCAATTACAGGTTGCCCAGTGTTTTCTAATGTTACTTGTAGCATTCTAGGATTTGGTTCGTAGGTCACGAAACCAAAACTACCTTGTGTATACAATGAGGTGTTAGATAATCCACCACTAAGTCCAAATGATAAATTATGATTGTTTATTTTTTTATGAAGAGTAGTTTGATTAAACCATTCATCGGCACTCGTTTGTTTTAGCCAAGATGCAGTACCCATAATTCCATCATTAGGTAAACTTCCTTCTCCTGTATATTCAAAAGATTCGCCTGCTAAAATACCGCTATTGTTTAAACGCGCCACTTCAGAACCTGTGGCTGTATCTCTAAAAACCACTTCTCCAATAGGAAATTGAGCTCCTGAGATAAAATAGGCTAGCGGGTTATTTAAAGAAACAAATGCATTACTTATAGAAGTTTGCCAATTCGCATTTTTATGCGAATGTTTTAAGTTGAAACGCAATGTCCAATCTTTGCCAAGGTTTTGTAAAATATTTACTCCAAATGCACGGTCTTGCGCATGAACCCCTTGAGATGGGTCAAATTTATTGGTAGCTCCCTCGTCCAATCTCCTACCATCTGGTATATTAGACGAAAAGCTTGGCATCAATAGAGCGGTAGAGTTAAAATTTTGTCCAAAAGCTGCTTCAGGATTATCCCAGTTCGTAGCTGCAACTCCGGTATATCGGTTAGTGAAGTCATCAAGAATTTTCCCATAGAATTTAATAAAACCATTGGAATACTTTTTGACCAAATTGAATTTTATCTGTCCTCCTTTACTAAAGATAAAGGGTGTATTTCTTGCACCGTCATCTCTTCGGTAATGACCTCCTACATTAAAAGACCAATTGTTTCCCAATGGACCGCCCCATATTGCATCAATTCTTGATGTAGGATTGCCCTCACCTTGAAAACCACCTTGAATCTGTACTTTTCCGCTAAAAGAATCTGTTGGTTCTTGAGAAATGAAATTATAAATTCCACCAGGCCCATTAAGGGAAGTAACACTTGCACTCCCGCCTCTAATTGCTTCGAGCTTTTTCGCAGTAATGTCCACTCTATGAAACAAATCTGGACTATAGTAAGAATGTTGGACCAAACTAACCGGTAGCCCATCTTCTTGTAATGAGGTGTAATACCAACCCATATCGTCTTCCGCGGATGCTGAAATCCCTCTGCTATACACTCGGGTAAAAACTTCCCCTGCGGCTGCGTCAACAAATGTACCGGGTATAGCTTGTAATAAAGCCGCGGTTCCTCTTGGGAAATTTTCTTGAATATCTTTTGAACCAATGGTTGTAATCGCCGTACTGGATTCTAACTGTAATCTAGGTTCAAAATTGCCCGTAACAACAATATTTTGAAGATTTAATGGATCATCCTCTAAGATTAATGAATAGGATAGATTTTTATCTTTTACTTCAATAGTTTCACTATAAGTTTTAAGACCAATGTGCGTTACTACCAATTGGTAGATTCCCTGATTTACAGATTTTATCTCAAAAAAGCCCTTGTCGTTTGATATTACAGATACATTTATGGGTTTTAAAAGCACCAAAGCACTAGATATTAGAGTGCCGCTGGTGTCATTAATTTCGCCAGAAATGGTTACTTGCGAGAAAGTTGTGTTGCATGTAGTGAATAAACATAGAAATGCTGAAAGCACCGAAAACTTGGTCATAAAGTCTGTGTTAAGTTTGCAAATATATTGCACCATCCCGCTTAATAAGACTTCAAAATTAATTTATGTTCAAACTCTAGGTAGATCACCTTCATTTTTTAATGGTAACGCTGATTCTCCCATCAGAAATTTATCTACATGGTATGCTGCTTGCCTACCCTCTGAAATCGCCCAAACGATTAATGACTGCCCTCTTCGTTGATCACCTGCAACAAATACTCCGGGAACATTGGTCATATAATTACTCTCGGATGCCTTGATATTTGTTCGAGTATCGGCTTCAAGGCCTAATTGTTCCGCAATGGTCATTTCAGAACCGGTGAACCCCATTGCAAGTAAGGCCAGTTCACATTTCCATTCTTTTTCAGTTCCTTCTATTTCTTTTAGAATGGGGCGTTGACCAGGTTGTCTAATCCATTCGACCTCGGATGTGATCAAACCTTTTAAATTTCCATCTTTATCACCAACAAATTCTTTTGTAGAAATGCTGAAAAAGCGTTTAGCACCTTCTTTATGGGAAGAGCTTGTTCTAAGGCGCATTGGCCAAAACGGCCAAGGTTGGTCTTCAGGACGATCAGTTGTTGCCATGGGCATAATTTCAAAATTGGAAACCGATGTGGCACCTTGTCTGATAGAGGTACCTATGCAATCCGAACCCGTATCGCCTCCGCCAATGACGATAACATCTTTATCCGTTGCTAAAATTTCGTTTTCAAACTTTTTGATTCCGTCTATACGTCTATTATTTTGAGGTAAAAAATCCATAGCCTGTACAACTCCATTAAGATGTGAGCCTTTTATGGAAAGATTTCTTCGTACAGTTGCTCCTCCGCACAAAACAATGGCATCGAAGTCATTTTTTAGCTCTTCCGCTTTCATATCTACACCTATATGGGTACTGCATTTGAATTTAATGCCTTCTTCCTTTAAAACATTTAATCTTCTGTCGATTACATTTTTCTCCATTTTAAAATCTGGAATACCGTAACGTAACAATCCGCCTGGTTTTTCGTCCCGTTCAAAAACCGTTACATGGTGACCTGCTCTATTTAACTGTTGTGCAGCCGCTAGACCTGCGGGCCCCGACCCAACTATAGCGATTTTTTTCTCGGTTCTTTTTTTGGGTGGCTGAGCATTGATCCAACCTTTTTCGAATGCAGTTTCAACAATGTTCTTTTCTATATTTTCTATAGAAACCGGATCTTCATTGATTCCCAGAACACATGCTTCTTCACAGGGAGCGGGACAGAGTCTTCCCGTAAATTCGGGAAAGTTATTTGTAGAATGTAAAATACTCGCTGCTTTCTCCCATTTCCCACGATACACGGCGTCATTGAAATCTGGAATCAAATTCCCTAAAGGACAACCGCTATGGCAGAATGGGATGCCGCAATCCATACAGCGTGCACCTTGTTCTTTCAGTTCTTTTTCCTTCATAGGAATGGTAAATTCCCTATAATTCTTCACTCGCTTTTCTACTGGAGCGTATGCTTCTACTTTTCTATCGAATTCCAAAAATCCTGTAATCTTTCCCATTTCTCGATTTATATAATTTGTAAATTTTCCTCTTTTAACCGAATCAAAGCTTGACGATATTCTTCGGGGAAGACTTTAATAAAATCGGGCAAGCAATCTTCCCATGTTTCGAGAATGCGTTGTGCAAGAGGACTCATCGTATGGTTATAATGACTTTCGACCAATTCTCGAAGCTGTATAATATCTTGATCCTCTTCGACGGCCAATAAATTCAACCCTTCTTTACTGCAATTTTTTTCGAAAGTTTTGTTCTTGTCGTAAACATAAGCTATCCCCCCGCTCATTCCTGCACCGAAATTTCTGCCTACCTCGCCAAGTATTACCGCAACACCCCCTGTCATATATTCGCAACCGTGATCACCAATTCCTTCCACTACGGTTTTTGCACCTGAGTTACGAACGCAGAAACGCTCGCCGGCCTTTCCATTTATATAAGCCCTGCCAGCAGTGGCGCCATAAAGGGTAACATTTCCCGTGATTACATTTTCTTCGGGAACTATTGTAGAGTTATCGGGTACTTTTATAACGAGTTTGGCCCCTGATAATCCTTTTCCTAAATAATCATTTGTATTTCCGTTAACGGTCATCGTTAAGCCTCTTGTGGCAAATGCACCAAAACTCTGCCCGGCAGAACCTGTAAAGTTCAATTTTAATGTGTTTATGGGAAGGCCTTGCGCTCCATAAACTTTTGAAATTTCATTACTGATAATGGCACCTACCGCTCTATCTGTATTTTTGATCGGAAAGTCCAAAATCAATTTTTCTTTTCGGAACAAAGACGGATTTGCCTTCTCGATAATTTCAAATTCGATGGATTTATTAACATCGTGCACTTGCTTCTGCGTGTTATAAAATTTTGTTCCCGCAGGAACAGCTACTTGGTGTAGGATAGGAGTCAAATCAATACCTTGTGCCTTGTAATGCTCTATAGCCTTTTTACGGTCCAACTTTTGAACTTGACCCACCATTTCATTCAAAGTCCTAAAACCTAGTTGTGCCATGATTTCACGAAGTTCCTGTGCGACGAAATACATATAATTTACCACATGTTCGGGCTTGCCTTCAAACTTTTTTCGTAATTCGGGATTTTGTGTTGCAATACCGACCGGACATGTATTCAAATGGCAAACGCGCATCATAATACAACCTGAGGCAACTAATGGAGCTGTTGCAAAACCAAACTCTTCTGCCCCGAGCAAACAGGCAACGGCAACATCACGACCGGTTTTTAGCTGTCCGTCACATTCAAGTACAATACGATTTCTCAAATCGTTCATCACTAGGGTCTGCTGTGCTTCGGCTATGCCCAACTCCCATGGTAGGCCAGCATGTTTTAAAGAGGTCAATGGGGATGCTCCAGTACCACCATCAAAACCTGAAATAAGTATTACGTCGGCTTTTGCCTTTGCCACTCCTGCGGCAACTGTACCTACTCCAATTTCCGAAACCAATTTAACATTAATGCGTGCTTTGCGATTTGCTGATTTTAGGTCGTATATCAACTGCGACAAATCTTCAATGGAATAAATATCGTGATGAGGGGGAGGGGAAATCAAACCAACATACGGCGTAGAATTTCTTGTTTTGGCAATAGCTGGATTAACCTTTGGACCGGGTAATTGCCCCCCTTCTCCCGGTTTGGCCCCTTGTGCCATTTTAATTTGTATTTCTTTGGCGTTCGTCAAGTAATCGGAGGTTACCCCAAAACGACCTGAAGCCACTTGTTTAATTGCACTATTTCGCCAATCACCTGTTGCATTTTTGTAAAAACGTTCTGAGTCCTCGCCACCCTCTCCGGAATTGCTTTTACCGCCAATACGGTTCATTGCAATGGCAAGATTTTCATGGGCCTCTTTACTTATGGAACCATATGACATTGCCCCTGTCTTAAAACGTTTTACAATCTCTGTCCACGGTTCTACTTCTTCCAACGGGATGGGGTCGTAATTTGAGAACTCGAACAGGCCCCGTATGGTCATCAAGTTTTTGGACTGTTCATTTACCATTTTGGAAAACTCGTTGTAGCTTTCAGGCTCGTTGTTACGTACCGCTTTTTGCAATTTCGCTACCGTTAACGGATTAAACATATGTTTTTCGCCATCACGTCTCCACCGATACTCCCCACCCATTTCCAAATCCAAATTGGCGGCCACTTCTTTTTTGGCAAATGCCTTCGCATGGCGCTTGGCGATTTCCTTTTCAATTTGGTACAAACCAATACCTTGTATTCTGGTAGGTGTGTTCGGAAAGTATTTACTGACCACTTTCGTATTGATACCGATACATTCAAACAATTGCGAACCGCGATAGGAGTTCAAGGTTGAGATACCTATTTTATTCATTACCTTGAGAATACCCTTTCCTATGGCCTTGTTATAATTTTGTACGGCTTGGTCAAAGGTAAATTCGGTGATATCAAGTTCTTCAATTTGTTCGCCAATAATTTCATTTACCAAATATGGGTTTACGGCGCTGGCTCCAAACCCGAAGAGTAAGGCAAAGTGATGGACTTCCCTTGGTTCGGCAGATTCTATGATAATGCTGAGTTTTGAACGTTTGCCCAACTTTTGCAGACCGCTATTCACATAAGAACACGCAAGCAAAGCTGGGATTGGTGCTTGTTCCTCATTTACGTTTCTATCAGATAGTATAATGATATTCGTTTCTTCATCTACTGCTTTGGAAGCTTGTTTCAATATAGATTCAAGCGCATCCTCCAAACCGTTATGCCCTCGTTCAATATTATATAACGTTGGGATAGATACTACTTTGTAATCTGGACTCGCATCATAGTTTTTTATCTTGTCAAGATCCTCTTTTGAGATTACCGGATTCTGAATTTTCAATTTGCGACAGTGCAGTTCTGAAAAATCAAAAATATTATGATCGCTTCCTAAAGTGAGGCTAATATCGGTAATCAATTCTTCGCGAATGCCATCCAAAGGTGGGTTTGTGACCTGTGCAAATAGCTGCTTGAAATAATTGTAAATCAATTGAGGACGTTCGGACAATACTGCGATAGGTGTGTCCGAACCCATTGAACCAATAGGTTCTTTGGCATTTTTGCCCATGGGGAGAATAATTGTGTTGATATCCTCTAATGTGTATCCAAAAGCAGCTTTGCGCTTATCAAGTGAGGCTTCCCCTAAAAATAATGGACAGTCATTATATGGTATATCCTTTAAATGAACCATATTGTTATCCAACCACTTCTTATATGGATTTCGCTGCGCGATTTCTTCTTTTATCTCCCCGTCATTGACTATTCGCCCTTCTTCCATGTTGACCAAGAACATTTTACCAGGTTCCAATCTACCGTGAAACTCTACATTTTCAGGAGCGATGTCAACAACACCTACTTCTGAGGACATGATAACATAGTCATCTTTGGTAACTGTGTATCTTGAAGGACGCAGTCCGTTCCTATCTAAAACGGCACCTATATAATTCCCATCGGTAAAAGGTACCGATGCGGGGCCGTCCCAAGGTTCCATCATACAGGAATGATATTCGTAGAAAGCTCTTTTCGCTTCTGACATATCTGGGTTTTTCTCCCAAGCTTCCGGTACCAAAACCATCATGACCTCAGGTAGCGAACGACCGGTCATAAGTAAAAGCTCAACGACCATATCCATTGTGGCCGAGTCTGACTTTCCTGGTAGGATTACTGGAATTATATTTTTAATTTCCTCGCCAAACCAGTCACTTTTCAATAACTCTTCCCGAGAGCGCATTCGGGATACATTGCCACGAAGCGTATTTATCTCACCGTTGTGGCACATGTAACGAAAAGGCTGTGCCAAGTCCCAAGTGGGGAAGGTATTGGTCGAGAATCGTTGGTGCACCAATGAGAGCCTGGTAACGACCCGAGGGTCCATCAAATCCTTATAATACAGGCTAATATCTTTCGGCATTAGCAAACCCTTGAAAATTATGATTTTGGTGGAAAGGCTGGGAACGTAGAAAAACTGACTCTCGGAAAGTTTTGAATTGATTATGGCATGTTCGGTTACTTTTCTGGCGATAAATAGCTTTAAATTGAAATTGAATTCATTTTGTTCCTCATTTTCTTTGGCTATAAAAAGTTGTTTAACAAAAGGTTCGGTTTCCATGGCGATCCTACCAGGGACCGATTTATTTACGGGTACATCTCGCCACCCCAAAAGTTGAAGCCCTTGTTTTTTGATGTTTTCTTCAAATACAGCTATGCAAAAATCCCGTTGATTTTCTTTTTGGGGTAAAAAGACATTGCTTACCGCATATTGCCCCGGCTCTGGTAACTCAAAACCGCATTCGGCCCCAAAAAAATCATGTGGAATGTCTATGAGTATTCCTGCGCCATCACCAGTTTTTCCGTCGGCACTTACCGCGCCTCTATGTTCCAGCTTATCTAGAATTTCTAAGGCCTTATGAATAATATCATTTGATTTTTTTCCCTTTAGGCTACAAATGAACCCTGCACCGCAGTTATCATGCTCAAATTCCGGTAAGTATAACCCCTGTTTTTCTAACGCCATAAATTATCGTATTTATTCAAAAATATGACTTTAGATAAACTATCCTTATCAAAAACTATTATATTCAATAATTAATTCAACGTATATAATAATATGTTAAATATTATTCATATCTGTATTTTATAATGGGGTAGATTGTCATTATCATAATATAGACCTCGGTTAAACTATTTTAAACCTTAATCATGGGGGGTATGGGTCATTCTATGAACGAAAAAGAAAACCACCCCTAAAAAAGAGGTGGTTCAGCAATAAAACTATATTATTTTTTACCTACAGGCCATGTGTATTGTAGGGTGCCACAATTTAACTTTTTAAAATACTTCTTGAAATCACTATTTTTTGAATCTCGGAAGTGCCCTCGTAAATTTGGGTAATCTTGGCATCACGCATGAGTCTTTCAACATGATAATCCTTAACAAAGCCATTACCGCCATGAATTTGTACGGCTTCAACAGTGGTTTCCATTGCGACTTGTGAGGCGTAAAGCTTTGCCATCGCCCCGGAAAGGTCATAATTTATGTTGTTGTCTTTTTCCCAGGCTGCTTTATATACCAAATGCCTTGCGGCCTCGATTTGCGTATGCATATTGGCTAATTTAAAAGCTATGGCCTGATGGTTACTGATTTCCGTACCAAATGCTTTTCTTTCCTTTGAATATTTCAAGGCCAGTTCATAAGCACCTGCCGCTATTCCCAATGCTTGTGCTGCAATGCCAATTCTACCTCCGGAAAGGGTTTTCATTGCGAATTTAAACCCAAAACCATCTTCGCCTATCCTATTTTGTTTAGGTACTTTTACGTCGTTAAAAATCAAAGAATGTGTATCGCTGCCACGAATACCCAGTTTATTCTCTTTAGGGCCTATTTCAAAGCCTTCCATACCTTTTTCAACAATTAGGGCGTTGATGCCTTTGTGTCCTTTTTCCCTATCGGTTTGGGCAATGACCAAATATACTTCTGCGGTGTTACCATTGGTTATCCAATTTTTGGTACCGTTCAATACATAATGGTCTCCCATATCTATGGCAGTGGTTTTTTGAGAAGTGGCATCACTCCCAGCTTCAGGTTCTGAAAGGCAAAAAGCGCCAATGATTTCCCCTGTAGCCAATCTTTTCAAGTATTTTTCCTTCTGCTCTTCAGTACCATAGGTTTGTAGGCCGTAACATACCAATGAGTTGTTGACCGATACCACTACGGATGCAGATGCATCAATTTTGGATAGCTCTTCCATAGCGATAACATACGAAAGCGTATCCATTCCACTGCCATTATATTTAGGATCCACCATCATTCCCATAAAACCAAGTTCCCCTAGTTTTGTAATCTGTTCGGTAGGAAATCTCTGTTCTTCATCCCTTTCTATAACGCCAGGTAACAACTCATTTTGGGCAAAATCCCTTGCCGCTTGCTGTATCATCAAATGTTCTTCCGATAATGAAAAATCCATAAGTAATTTGTCTTTAGTCAACTTTACAAAGATAAGGGTAAGTCATAAAATGTAAACAGAATTCATTAACAGATTTAAAGGTTAAATTTGTTTGCCATGATTTGAATTAAAACTTTGATTGCCATTCCAAATTTTTATATTTGTTGCATTCACTTTAATCAATTTGATTTAACTGCAAAATTATGAGGCAACACTAACCCCGAAAGGGGGCAAACACTACATTTTTCAAACTGGAAAATCAATTTGGTCACATAATTTTAAATCAATAGTAAATGAAACAATTACTTAAATCATACGAAGATAAACAGCCCGAAATCGTTTTTAACTGGAAGGATTCCGAAACTGAAGCGGAAGGGTGGACGGTTATAAAC
Organism: Costertonia aggregata; assembly: GCF_013402795.1. Lineage (GTDB taxonomy): Bacteria > Bacteroidota > Bacteroidia > Flavobacteriales > Flavobacteriaceae > Costertonia > Costertonia aggregata. Next base: position 2,530,553 of record NZ_CP058595.1, read on the forward strand.
TCCCTGCGCGGTGGTGCAGCGGGTGGTGGTACAAGAATGCGCGAAGGCCTGGATATGAACGAGGTACTTTCTTTGGCCAAAACCATGGAAGTTAAATTCACTGTATCTGGCCCACCGATAGGAGGGGCAAAATCGGGAATCAATTTCAATCCCAACGACCCTAGAAAAAAAGGGGTGCTAGAGCGTTGGTACCGTGCAGTCTCACCACTTTTGAAAAGTTATTATGGTACTGGTGGCGATTTGAACGTTGATGAAATTCACGAAGTAATACCAATAACCGAGGACGCTGGGGTATGGCACCCGCAAGAAGGTGTTTTTAATGGGCATTTTAAACCTACCGAGGCAGATAAAATTAATCGTATTGGCCAACTTAGGTTAGGTGTCATCAAAGCCTTGGAGAGCAATGCATATTCTCCAGATATCTCAAAAAAGTATACGGTCGCCGATATGATAACCGGCTACGGTGTAGCGGAGGCCGTTCGCCATTTTTACGATATTTATGGTGGTAGTGTCGTGGGAAAACGTGCCATAGTCCAAGGGTTTGGCAACGTGGGCAGCGCCGCTGCCTATTATTTGGCACAAATGGGTGCTAAAGTGGTAGGGATTATAGACAGAGCTGGTGGCGTCATAAAAGAAGAAGGCTTCTCTTTTGAAGAAATAAAACATTTTTTCCTTACCAAAAAGGGAAATGCCCTTATGGCCAGTGCGGATGAGTTGATACCCTTTGAAGAAATCAATACCAGGATTTGGACGTTGCCAACGGAAATTTTTCTCCCTTGTGCAGCTTCGCGCCTCATTACCAAAGAGCAAATAGGTCAAATGATAGATACCGGACTTGAGGTAATATCATGCGGAGCAAACGTGCCCTTTGCCGATAAGGAAATCTTTTTTGGTCCGATAATGGAATTTACCGACAAAAGAGTTAGCCTGATTCCCGATTTTGTTTCCAATTGTGGAATGGCACGTGTATTTGCCTATTTTATGGAAAAAAGAGTGGGAATTGATGACAACTTGATATTTAAAGATACCTCGGATACCATTAGAAAAGCAATTTTGAATATCTTTAAGCAGAATCCGACTAAAACCGATTTATGCAATACAGGATTCGAAATAGCATTAAAACAATTGATATAAATATAAAAACCAACTACATATGGAAACTATTATAATCATCGTATTTCTGGCAGGATACCTTGCGATAACCTTAGAACATAACCTTAAAATTGACAAGCTTATTCCCGCCTTGGCCATGATGGCCATTTTATGGGCAATTATAGCCTTGGCCCATATGGATGTTTTTGAGGTGAACGCACAGCTCAGGGAGCTGGAGCCTAGTCATATTGATGAGATGTTGCTGCACCATTTGGGTAAAACCGCTGAAATACTTGTCTTTCTTTTGGGCGCCATGACCATTGTGGAAATCATTGACTACTTTGATGGTTTTGCCACTATAAAAGGGTTTATTCGTACTAGGAGCAAACGTAGGTTATTGTGGTTGTTTTCAATACTTGCGTTCATACTCTCTGCAATAATAGATAACCTGACCGCGACTATCGTTTTGATTACGATTCTGCAAAAAGTTATCAATAATAGGGATACTCGACTTTGGTTTGCCGGTATGATCATTATTGCCGCAAATGCTGGTGGAGCTTGGTCGCCCATCGGTGACGTAACCACTACCATGTTGTGGATCGCCAATAAAGTATCTGCATTACAGTTAATCGAACACGTATTGCTACCATCCATAGTTTGCATGGTAATACCTGTTTTGGTAGCGAGCAGGTTCAAGGCCTTTAGCGGGAATATTGATAGTGATGTGAGTAGTTTGGAAGAACCAAAATCGAAGTATGGTTCAACGATGTTATACTTGGGTTTGGGCGCTATCGTTTTTGTTCCCTTTTTCAAGACGGTTACCCATTTACCGCCATATGTAGGTATGATGCTTTCTTTGGCGCTTGTCGCTACTTTTGCGGAAATTTACAGTAATTCAAAATTCAGCATATCCAATGTTGAAGGAGAGGGCGATGATACAACGGGCCATCATAGCCCGGTCCATCACTCTTTATCAAAGATAGAGCTTCCCAGTATTCTATTCTTTTTAGGAATATTGTTGGCGGTTGCCGCACTGGAATCCCTAGGGATGCTTTTCCATTATGCCGAAAGCTTAAATGCAGCCATTCCCAATACCGATATCGTAGTCATGTTGTTCGGGGTTGGTTCTGCCGTTATTGACAACGTACCTTTGGTGGCGGCCAGTATGGGGATGTTTCCGCAAGCCATGGACGACCCGTTATGGCATTTCATCGCATATTCGGCCGGAACCGGTGGCAGTATGTTGATTATTGGTTCAGCTGCAGGGGTAGTGGCCATGGGTATGGAAAAGATAGATTTCTTTTGGTATCTTAAAAAGATAGCATGGTTGGCGGCGATAGGATTTATTGCTGGTGCGGGCTGTTTTATTTTAATGCGAGATTTAGTGCTCAACGCATAATTTAATCTATAAATCGTCGTTATTAAGGCAGTAAACCAAACAGAATACTATGTCATTATTTCAAGACCTTGCGCAAGACCCACCAATCGGGGATGTGGTTTCCGAGGAAAAAACCTTATCGGTAATTGATTTGATCGTAAATGGTGGTACGGGCAGTATCGTGATTATATCGGTTCTTTTCGTATTGCTGTTTGTTGCCCTTTACATTTATTTTGAACGAATTTTTGCGATAAAAGCTGCATCAAAAATAGATAGCAACTTTATGAACCAAATTCGCGATCATGTAATGAGCGGCAAGATTGAAGCCGCCAAAATTCTTTGTGCCCAAACCGATTCCCCAGTAGCAAGATTGACCGAAAAAGGGGTCTCAAGAATAGGAAAGCCTCTAGACGATATTAATACCGCCATCGAAAACGCAGGTACTTTAGAAGTATATAAGCTGGAAAAAAATGTGAGTATTTTGGCTACGGTCGCTGGGGCAGCTCCCATGATTGGGTTCTTAGGTACCGTTATTGGTATGATATTGGCATTTCATGAAATGGCATCCAGTGGTGGTCAAGCAGAAATGGGTACGTTGGCTTCTGGTATTTATACGGCCATGACGACTACCGTTGCAGGACTAATCGTAGGTATAATCGCTTACATAGGTTACAATCATTTGGTCAACAGAACGGATAAGGTCGTACATAAAATGGAGGCCAATGCCGTAGAGTTTTTGGATTTATTGAACGAACCGGCATAAGCCATTTGATATGAAATTAAAAGGAAGAAATAAGGTTAGTCCAGATTTCAGCATGTCCTCAATGACGGATATTGTTTTCCTGTTATTAATATTTTTCATGCTTACCGCCAACTCCCCAAATGCTTTGGATTTGCTGTTGCCAAAAGCAAAAGGTAAATCTAGGAATACGCAAAATGTATCGGTAAGTATAGATAAAAACCTGCAATATTTTGTAAACAATCAGAGAATCAACGGAGACTATATAGAAATTGAATTAAAAAAAGCATTGGAAGGTCAGGAAAAACCGACTATTATTCTAAGGGCGGAAGAAAGCGTTGCCATTAAGGAAGCGGTCAATGTTATGGACATCGCCAACAAGAACAATTACAAGGTCATCTTGGCCGTACGGCCCAATTAATAGCGATTTTTAACGCTACACTTTTTAATTCTTCTCAAGACTCCTGTAAAACAACCGTAATTTGAGTTATATAGTTTGTTGTACTATGCAGATGATAACAAATCTGATCAACGAAACGGGATTATTTAAAATTGAATCGGCACTATGTCATTCTTGGATACGAGACACAAGAAAAAATCGTTCACACTTACAACCCTGTTGTTAAGTGTTTTGTTGTTATTTTTACTCTACATAGGTCTTAACGAAACCATACCGAAAGAAGAGAAGGGTATTACCGTAAACTTTGGTACAACCGATTTTGGCAGCGGCCGTGTTCAACCCAAAGAAAAAATACGTTCGGAACCTTTGGATACGCCTCCCGTAGAAACTGTAGAACAAGAAGCTGTAGTTACGCCCGTTCAGGAACAGGTTCAAGAAGAAAAAATTGCAGAGGATAAACCTACCGAGAAGGTCTTAACACAAGAAAGTGAAGAATCCATAAGGATAAAACAGCAAAGGGAGGCCAAAAGAAAAGCCGATGATGCCGCCAAAAAAGCTAAAGCCGAAGCGGATAAAAAGGCAAGGGCCGAGAAAGCTGCTGCAGAAAAAGCGCAACGGGAACGCGATGCCAAAAAGAAATCTGTGGACAATCTATTTGATGGGTTTAACAAATCGGATGGTACTGCATCAGGTTCGGAAGGTGATGATGACAAAACAGGCGATAAGGGCAAGCCCGAAGGTAACCCTTATGCGGCAAGTTATTACGGTAGTCCCGGTTCGGGCAGTGGTACAGGAGGCTATGGTCTGGGTGGAAGGTCTTTAGTGAGTAAAGGTGCCGTTCAACAAGATTGTAATCAAGAGGGTAGGGTTGTGGTCGAAATTCACGTAGATCGTAGTGGGAAAGTAATCAAAGCAAGACCTGGTGTAAAAGGTACGACCAACAAACATCCTTGTTTGCTGAAACCCGCAAAAGAGACGGCATTTAAGCATAAATGGAATTTGGATTCAAAGGCACCAAGCCCGCAAGTAGGTTTTGTCGTGGTCAATTTTAAACTCGGGGAGTAAGTGACTTACGCAGAAACCTTACATTGGATGTTCGCACAGCTTCCTATGTACCAACAAAAGGGAAAAGCAGCGTTCAATGGCAAGCTGGACAATATAAAAGCCTTTTGCGCCCACCTTGGAAATCCACAGCAAAAATTTAAGAGTATTCATGTTGCAGGAACCAATGGCAAAGGTTCAAGTAGCCACCTGTTGGCATCCATTCTTCAAGAAGCAGGCTATACCGTTGGTCTGTATACCTCACCACATTTGAAAGATTTTAGGGAACGCATCAGGATAAACGGTAAGCCGGTTTCAAAAAGGTTCGTGGTTGATTTCATAGCAGATAATACGTCTTTGTTAGAGCAGCACAAACTATCTTTTTTTGAGATGACCGTAGGTATGGCCTTTGAATATTTTGCAAAGCAAAATATTGATATCGCAGTTGTTGAAGTAGGTTTGGGAGGACGTTTGGATTCAACGAATATAATAACTCCCGAAGTTTCCTTGATCACGAATATTGGTTACGATCATATGGATATGCTGGGAAACACTCTTGAAAAAATCGCTCACGAAAAAGCGGGGATCATAAAAAAACAAGTTCCAGTGGTCATTAGTGAAACCCAAGAAGAAATTAAAGACGTATTTGAATCCGTCGCAAAACACAATAACGCCAAACTTATCTTTGCGGACCAAAAAATAGAAAAAGATTACGAAACTTCCCTCTTGGGAAACTATCAGAAAAAGAATGTAAAAGGGGCTATAGCGACTGTTCAAGAACTGATTACTTTTGAGGTTGGCACAGGCCATATAAAAAAAGGACTTTTAAACGTTGTTGAAAATACCGGGCTCTTGGGAAGATGGCAGGTTTTACGCAAAACCCCGACCGTAGTTTGCGATACTGCCCATAATAGTGAGGGCTTAAAACTGGTCTTGAGCCAAATCCGACAACAACAATATGAAGAAATACATTTTGTACTGGGCTTTGTCAACGATAAGGATTTACATAAGATACTCCCGCTTTTTCCTAAAAACGGATATTACTATTTTGCAAAACCCAATATACCTAGGGGTTTGGAGGTTGATGCCTTATGGCAAACAGCTAAAAAATATGGTCTAAAGGGGAATGCTTATAATTCAATAGCACAAGCGCTTGAGACAGCATTGAGCAATGCCAAACCAAATGATTTTGTATATGTCGGCGGTAGCACGTTTGTAGTGGCCGAAGTTGTTTAGAAAAACGGCTTTTTTTTCTCGTTTTTTCTTTTTGTAATCTAAAAACTATTCTATATTTGCATCCCTTTTAGGGCTCTTAGCTCAGTTGGTTCAGAGCACCTGCCTTACAAGCAGGGGGTCACTGGTTCGAATCCAGTAGGGCCCACAAAAGCTTCCAGTTTACTGGAAGCTTTTTTATTTTCAGCACCAAAGCTCCGGTATCAAGTACAGCAAACCTGACTTATGTCATATTTTTTGACCAAGGCTTGTGATAGTTTTGTTTAAAACAAAGTTATATGTGCAGTCTTGTTCAAAAATATAATGTTCCTGGTCCGCGTTACACGAGTTACCCCACTGTTCCCTATTGGGATATGGAGTCGTTCTCGGGGAAAAAATGGGAAAATACCTTACAAAAAAGTTTTGAAGAGAGTAATAGTTCGGAAGGGATAAGCTTATACATACATCTTCCATTTTGTGAAAGTATGTGTACGTTCTGTGGTTGCCACAAGCGAATAACGAAGAAACATGATGTTGAGTTACCGTATTTACGATCTGTTTTAAAAGAATGGGAACTCTATTGTAAACTCTTTTCGCAAAGACCCATTGTAAAAGAACTGCATTTGGGAGGTGGCACTCCTACATTTTTTTCTCCGGACCATTTAAAAACCCTCATCAATGGCATATTTGCACGTGCCGATAAGGCTGCAGAGTATGAGTTTAGTTTTGAAGGCCACCCTAACAACACAACACATGAACATCTACAGGCATTGTATGATGTTGGGTTTAGAAGAGTGAGTTATGGTGTACAGGACTATAACGAAACGGTTCAAAAAGCCATACACAGGGTTCAGCCCTTTGAAAATGTCAAAAAAGTTACCGATTATGCAAGGGAGATAGGGTATACCTCTATTGGTCATGATATTATATTTGGCCTTCCGCATCAAAGTTTGGCACACGTAGAACAGACCATTTTAAAGACCAAGACATTAATGCCCGACCGTTTGGCTTTTTATAGTTATGCTCATGTGCCTTGGTTAAAAGGCAATGGCCAACGAGGTTATAAGGATTCTGACCTGCCAACCGCAAACGAAAAGAGAAAACAGTATGAAGTTGGAAAGCAACTTTTGGCCAAAGTAGGTTATGAGGAAATCGGGATGGATCATTTTGCCCTAAAAACCGATAGTTTATATAAAGCTATGGAATCTGGGGAATTGCATAGAAACTTTATGGGCTATACCGCATCAAAGACCAAACTAATGATAGGCCTGGGAGTATCAAGTATAAGCGATAGCTGGTATAGTTTTGCCCAAAATGTCAAAAACTTGGAAGAATACCATCATTTGGTAAACAATGGTATCATCCCTATTTATAGAGGTCACATTCTTAATGATGAAGATGAGACGGTCCGTCGTCATATTTTAAATTTAATGTGCAGGTTTGAAACTTCATGGAGCAGCGATCATGGTTTTTTTGACCAACTCCCAAATACCGTTGAAAGATTAAAAGAAATGGAACAGGACGATGTGTTGAAAATTACTTCGAACGCCATAAAGGTCACAGAAAAAGGAAAACCCTTTATACGTAATATTTGTATGGCTTTTGACATGCATTTACATAGGAAAACACCGAAAACACGATTGTTTTCCATGACCATATAACCTATAATAATTAAAATCCCATATCATGAAAAATATAATAGTACCAGTAGATTTTTCCCAGCAGTCCGAAAATGCTTTACAAGTAGCGGCATCAATTGCAAAAAATAACAGTGCCAAGATATTTGCCCTTCACATGTTGGAGCTCAATGAGGCAATGATTTCCTCAAGCGAAGGTCTTCATCCCGAGCAAACCGTGTTCTTTATTAAACTTGCCGAAAAAAGATTCAAGGACTTTTTGGACAAGCCATATTTAGATGGGGTAAAAGTTGTACCTATTATCAAACATTTTAAAGTGTTCAAAGAAATAGGGGAGGTGGCCAAAGAGCACGATGCTGATTTGATAGTGATGGGCTCGCACGGTACCGATGGGATAAAAGAAATATTTATAGGTTCCAATACCGAGAAGGTAGTTCGCCACTCGGATACCCCCGTTTTGGTAGTTAAATACAAGATGAAGGATTTTAATCCAAAAAATATAGTCTTCGCCTGTAACCTAAGAAAAGAAAGCATACACGCTTTGCAAAGGGCCAAGTTCATAGCTGAAAATTTTGGGGCAAAATTAAATTTGGTATACATAAACACTCCTGGAGACGACTTTTTAAGTACCAATGATATTGATGTGAAAATCCAAAACTTCTGCAATGCGGTCGGTTTTGATATGCAAATCGAAATATATAATGATTATTCGGTCGAAAAGGGAATATTGAATTATACTGACGCCATACAGGCAGATCTCATTGGTATGCCCACACATGGTAGAAAAGGGCTTTCCCACTTTTTTATGGGTAGTATAGGCGAAGACATTGCAAACCACTCTCTGGTACCGGTAATAACATTTAAGATTTAGTGATCAAAGGTTGCTGATCATTAGTTTAGTTGGTTGATTTAAAAAGGGAAACCTTATACGTTTCCCTTTTTTCTATGCTCAAATATTTTCACAAAAAGCATAGTACTCATTTTTTGGGCCCTGTTTTTTGCTATCCAAGCTGTTTCACCGGTAAAAAGTGTATCCACAGTTTCAAACCATATGTTGAGCCATTGCCCAAAATGCTCAGATGTAATCGTATGGTTCATTTTCCCATCAACCGCTTCGTGAACGGTTATGGGGTTTCCCGTATACTTCCGTTTTAAAAAGAGCTGGGTCTCCCAAAAATCGGTAAGTAGTGTAAAATGGCTTTCCCAATCGGTAACGATGCTATTAAAAATAGGAGCCAGTGCTTCATCTTTTCTGATTTTACCGTAAAAGGTTTCAACCAATAATTGAACATCCGACCTATTTGTTATATCGCTTTTTTCGTTTGCCATCATTCATTTTTAAACCTTTTATGGGAATCTTTTTCCAATTGTTCCCTATGGTCGGGATGCGCTATTGAAATCAACGCTTTTGAGCGTTCTTTTAGATTTTTTCCAAAAAGGTCTACCACACCATATTCTGTAGCCACATAATGCACATGGGCCCTGGTCGTGGTAACCCCGGCACCCTGCTTTAAATATGGAGTTATTTTGGACATGCCCTTTGCGGTGACAGAGGGCATTGCGAAGATGGGTTTTCCACCTTTTGATAAGGAAGCCCCGCGAATAAAATCCATTTGTCCACCAACACCGGAATATTGCCTGCTGCCAATGGTGTCTGCACATACTTGTCCCGTTAAATCTATTTCAATGGCACTGTTTATGGCGGTTACTTTTGGGTTTTTGCGTATTATGGCAGTATCGTTGGTATAGGCTGCCTCCTTAAAATGAACCAAAGGGTTGTCATCTACAAAATCATATAACTTTTGAGACCCCACCGCAAAACAAGTTACTATTTTCCCTGTCTTTACTTCTTTTTTCTCACCAGTGATCACACCTTTTTCTATAAGCGGAAGCACGCCATCTGAAAACATTTCGGTATGTATGCCCAAATGTTCGTGATTATCAAGATTGTCCAATACGGCATTGGGAATATTGCCAATGCCCATTTGTAACGTAGCCCCGTCTTCTATAAGTCCGGCCACGTGTTTTCCTATTTGCTGTTCTGTTTCTGAAATTGGCGAGATACCATGGGTATGTATGGGCGCGTTCATCTGAATCGCACAATCTATATTTTTTATATGTATGATACCGTCACCATGTGTTCGCGGAACGGACGGATTGATTTGAGCGATAACTTTCTTGGCGGTTTGTATGGCGGGCAATGCGATATCAACCGATACGCCCAAAGAACAAAATCCATGCTTGTCCGGTGGAGAGACCTGAACGATAGCCACATCCAAAGGCAAAATATTTCTACGAAAAAGTAAGTGTATCTCACTTAAAAAAATGGGTATGTAATCACCTTGCGAACTGTTTACGACACTTCTTACATTGCCTCCGACAAAACAGCTGTTCATCGTAAAGCTATCTTTGTATGGCGCGTGTGCATATTTTGCATCACCCTCGGTATGAATTGATATAATCTCTACATTTTCTAATTCATGGTATCTTTCGCAAAATGCATCAATAAGAGTATTGGGTGTCATGGCCGCACCTTGTAAAAATATTCTGTTGCCCGATTTTATAAAAGAGACCGCTTCATGCGGTGTTACTATTTTCATATGTTTTTTTGATTAAATTACAAAGATCGATATAACTACACTGTAAATTATATGATAATAATCATTGAATTATTATATTTAAATGGGATCGAAAAAAGAACTATGGGATAAATGCTGATTTTTCATATTTAATACTCGAAGAAAAAAAGCGTACATTTTATCTTTTCTAAATTATCGGGCCCAGCAGTAAATATCAAAATAATATGTAATGAACAAGGTCAGTTGTAGTTTATTATTCGTTTGTTTACTACAACCTCTTGTGTTTTTCTCTCAAAAAAGTGAAAAAGCACCCATTAACGCTTTATTGTCCGAAAAAATTTATTTGCAGCTTAGTTCTAAGACCTACTCAACAGACCAAATTATTTGGTTCAAGGCCATAGTTCTAGATGAAAAGGAACATCTTCCCAGTAAACTCAGCGGAATTTTATATGTAGATTTTATTGGTCCTAACGGGAAAATTCAGGAACATAAATTGGTAAAAATCAGTAATGGGATTGGTAAAGGTTTTTTTGAGTTGCGGGATGACCACGTCCAAGGCCGTTATTTAATAAGGGCCTACACGCAATGGAACTTAAATTTTGGCAATGATTTTGTATTCAGTACTTATATTGATATTTACGGAAATGCTACAGCCGCGAATTATGATTTTTTTGAAAATTTGACCGTATCAAAAAAAGATAACGGAGATTTATTCTTAACAGGAAAGCTAGGGATTGTCGAAAATCGGGATAAGCCAAGAAAACAAGTGAAGGTTTATTTGGATTGGGGTAAAGGTAAGGATACTGTAACCTTAAGGAAGGAAAAATTAAATGACTATATCTTGCAGTACCAAATTAAAAAGAAAATAAATCGGATTAAGCTTACCCTTGATGATGAATCAGATTTTTACCCTTCCAAAACATTTTTTTTAAAAGATTCCCTACCCGATATTCAGTTCTTTCCGGAAAGTGGTCAATTCGTACATGGTTTTAGAAATACAATAGGTTTTAAGGCGGTAGATTTTGAAGGTAAAGGTGTAGCTGTACGGGGAGAGGTTCTTGATTCTTTTGGAAACAGGATAACCAATTTTGAAAGTAACCGTTTGGGTATGGGTGTTTTTTCCATAAAAGCCGATAGTTCAAATAAGTATTATGCTAAAATTTCTCTACAAGCGAACAAAAGCAACAAATTTACCTATCCCATACCTAAAGTGGTTCCTAGAGGCAGTATATTATCAATAGAAAAGGCGAAGGATACAATTAGAATCAAGGTGGCTACCAATGAAATCGAAGGACATGTTTTAGTAAAAGCGAGTTGTAGGGGAACAGATTATTATTTGATAGACGGTCCGTTACGAAAAGGATATATGATTTCCGAACTACCATCGGCTGTTTTGCCCGAAGGGATAATCGTTTTTACCCTAATGAACAGTAAGAAAGTACCCATAGCAGAAAGACTATATTTTAATCACGCTAAAAAAGATAGACTGGATATTGCTTTGGATATTGATAAAAATGTTTATAAGAGGCGTGAGAACACCAAATTGAAGATTGATTTTTTTGGAGATAATTCTCCTCAACCAAATACCAATATATCTGTAATGGTAGTAAAAAAAGAACACTGGGACTTGGCTGAAACTGGCAACATACAGTCCTATTTTTTACTGGATTCCGAGCTTAAGGGGAAAATAGAAGAGCCGGGCCATTATTTTGATAAAAAAAATCAGGATAGATTCCAAGATTTGAATGCACTGTTATTGACCCAAGGATGGCGTAACTATAAATATCCTATAAAGCGTAGTAGTGGAATATTTTATTGGCCGCAAACCGGGCTAGCCGTAAAAGGAATAGTACAATCTACCGTTCGCAACAAAAAAGACAATCAGCCCATCGATATTGCAATGGCGACTTTTGGAAAGGAAATGACGATTTATACCCAACAAACGGATACTATGGGAAGGTTCAATTTTTCATTGAGTGACAGCTATGGTCAACGAATGAGAATTTTGCTGAATGCAAAAAATACCATCACAAACAAAACAAATTATCATTTATCATTGAATTCATCTCATAGTACCCCCAAAATAATATATGAAATATCCTCTAAACAAAAGCAGAGTAAAGTAAGTAAAGCAGTGATAGCAGCTAAAGAAAATCGAGCGCAGGCAAATGCTGTATTCGACTCTTTGTACGGGGTGACCCAATTGGAAGAGGTAACCGTAGAAGATTATGGATTGACTCCGGAACGTAAACAAGTTTATGAACAATTTGGCAAGCCCGATGTTGTGATTAGAGGTGAAACACTTCGAAAACAAGAAGAGAAATGGTCTTATGGGCTATATAGCGTTTTACTGTTCAATTACGCAAATCAAATTGAAATTGAACGGTTTTCGGACGGGTTCATGTTAGCTCATGTAGTAGGTGGGCGAGGTGAACCCACTTTGTTGGCAGTAGATGGCAAACTAATTACAAAAGAACAATATGAATTCATACCCAACATGCCTTTAAACACTATAGAAGATGTTGAGATTGTAAAATATGCAAAATTTTTCAAGACAAAATATCTTACTGTATTTCCAGAGACAGATGTCTTGGAAGCACCGGGTCTTGGACATATTATCTCAATATATACGAGAGGTGGCGTTGGCTTGCATAGTACAGGCAAGCCAAGGTCAGGAACGCTTGAAGCTTCAATAGACGTATTTTCACCTGTAAGGGAATTTTATGCCCCAAAATATGGCGATATTACTCATATCAAGGGGCAACAACCGGATTTGAGGTCTTTAGTATATTGGAATCCTAGCATAAGTTTAGGCAAGAACGTAGACAGTCCCATATCTTTTTATAATTGTGATATTGCGGGAGAGTATATCATTATTGTTGAGGCTGTTTCAGAAGATGGGCGTATAGGGTATGTTGAAAAAACGTATCGGGTTGCAGATTGATCTTTTTGATTAATTCAAAACAATCCTAAAACTTTCGTAGGTTTGGTCATTTCGATTAAAATGTACAAATTGTTTTAATTTATTGCGCCTTTGTCCCATAACTGCAAGCTAACTTTTTGATATTATCAAAAAGTTAAGCGGAAAGAGCCTCTAACATAAATTGATACAGTTTATGCATTTGAGGTTTACCCTTATGTTTGCCCAACCGTCCAAAAATGTAAAGGGCAATCCATATGAGTACCATACAGACCATTAAACCCATTTGCAGGGAAAAGGGTTTTTTCAAAACAGCACTGGAGTAGGCCCAAATGCCTAAAACTATAAATACGGTCGCAATCCCAAAATGTATGAATATAAAGAAGGTCCAAAGTGTAGGGTTGGGCCCGAATAATCCGTAAAGTACAGAATTTCCATCTTCGGTTTCGTTGATTTCCAAGTGTAGCTGAGGTGACCAAAAGTGGGATTGCTCCGCATTAAATTTGATGAACACATGGTCATCGATACGTTTGACCAAAAATGGTGTTCTCTCCGAAATTTTCAATACGTTCAATAGCGGCTCTTTTGCCCCGGAAAGCTGTAATTTAAACCTTGGTCTCAAAACAATATCATTGGATAAAACCTTCATTTTTTTCAGATGCTAGTGCTGTGCTTATGGGTGGCATTCAACATTCGTTGATACGATTTCAATAACGGGTTTGGGAGATAGGTAAGGTATGCCTAGCCCCATTCCACGGACAATGAACAAAAAACCGACCAAAATCACAAAAGCCGGTATTAGCCTTTGTATGCTCTTTTTTCTGGTGCCCTTTAAAATACTGCTAAAATATATGGCGGTGGTCATTAGGGGAACGGTACCTAGTCCAAACAAGACCATATATAGACCGCCTTGTAGGGCATCCCCCATGGCAATGGCACCAAAAAGCGCCATGTATACCAATCCGCATGGCAAGAACCCGTTTAAAAAGCCAATGGTTAAAAAAGTATCGGGCGTCTTTTTCCTAAGCTCTTTCCCAAGCTTGTTTTTCACTTTTGAAATCATCTTGTAGACGGGTTTGGAAAGATTATATTTATTAAAGGTTTTATACGGAATCAAAACCAAGGCGATCATTACAAACCCTATAAAAATGGATAGTTTCTGTTGTATGCCAAAAACATAGAGCCCTTTGCCCAATAGCCCGAATACCAAACCGATAAAACCGTAGGCCATTAAGCGCCCAAAGTGGTAAATGAATATTTGGGAGATTTTTTTTATATGGTTCGTTCTATCCACGGGCAGCATAAAGGCTATTGGCCCGCACATACCGACGCAGTGCAGACTTCCCAAGAGACCTAATATAATTGCGGATAAAACCATGCTTTAGTAAGTAACACTTTGTTTATGCAAATACGTTTTGTTATGGTATTGCCAGGAAATTTTAATGTCCCAGCGACCATCCAACAAACGTTTGTCAGGTATGAGCAAATGTGTATTGGACAGACTAATGGGTAAGTCAAAATCCAAGTGCTTATTAGATGGTCTGTATAGGGACACTGTTCCTATTATTTTTTTAGCTTCTAAATGTTTGGGAAACTCAAGTCGTAATCCCTGCGATGTTTTTTTGATATCGATTTTTACGTTATCCTTTTCAGCGTTGTTTTCTGCATCGATTTCTTTTTGGTACGCCAATTCTGCGTTGTAATAGTCCGGCGTGACCAAGTCGTGGTTGGCACGGTCGTCCATATTCATTCTGACCACGAAAAAGAGTATAAAACCAATGAACCCGATAAATGCCAATACGATTGCTGTTCCCCAATTTATTTTCATAGTATCTTTTATTTATAACTTCTAGGAGCCAAAAATGCGGTAACGGTAGTCTCTATCAATTCACCATCACTGTATATTCCGACCTTTACTTTTTCTTTATCGCTTTTTATAGCTGTATTGTTTATTTCAATAAAAAGCGTGCCTTCAGCCAAGTCCTGTGCCGGTACGGTAAAATCATTTTGGCGAACCAGTTCAATAGTACCCTTATGTGAAAGTAGCTTGAAGTTGACGTCTTCTACATCTTTGGTTGTTTTGTTTACGAGCTTATAGGTATAAACATTACTGATGATGTTCCCTTCTTTGTGTTCGTACAACTGCCCGGGTAATCTAAGAATATTGGCTTCCAGGTCATTTCTTAAAAATAGCATTCCAGCCAAGACGCCTATCAAAATGGTAAGTACGGCTGTATACCCCTTAAGCCTTGGCGTAAATTTAAATTTCTCTTTTTTGGTTATCTCGTTCTCGCTGGCATACCGTATCAAACCTTTGGGCAGGTTTACCTTCTCCATAATGGTGTCACATTCGTCAATACATGCCGTACAATTAATACATTCCAACTGTGTGCCATTACGAATGTCAATTCCGGTGGGGCATACGTTAACGCATTGAAAACAATCAATGCAATCGCCATAGCCCAATGCTTCCCTATCCTCGTTTTTGCGAAATTTTTTCCTTCCCTTTTCCGCCTCGCCACGTTTATGGTCATACGCCACGACGATAGATTTATTGTCCAACAAGACACCTTGCATACGACCATAGGGGCAGGCGATGATACATACCTGTTCCCTAAACCATGCGAACACAAAATAAAAAACAGCGGTAAATATGAGCAGTGATACCAAAGTGCTCAAGTGTTGCAAAGGCCCGTCGGTAATATATCGTATCAACCTATCGCTACTTATCAAATAGGCTAAAAATACATTGGCTATCAAAAACGATATGATGAAGAAAACGCTCCATTTAAGTACCCGTTTTCTTATTTTTTTAGCGTTCCAGGGTTGGCGGTCCAGTTTTATCTGAGCTCCCCTGTCACCATCTATCCAGAACTCTATCCTTCTAAATACCATTTCCATAAAAATGGTCTGGGGGCACATCCACCCACAAAAAATCCTACCAAAGGCAACAGTAAACAGTGCTACGAATATGACCCCGATAATCATCGATATTACGAACAGGTGAAAATCCTGTGGCCAAAACGGAAAACCGAAAATATTAAAACGGCGTTCCAAGACATTGAACATCAAAAACTGATTTCCTTGAACTTTTATAAACGGGGCTGCGAATAAAAAGGCCAGCAGAAAGTAACTTACATACTTGCGATATTCCCAAAACTTACCGCTAGGTTTTTTTGGAAATACCCAGGCACGCTTACCTTCCTCGTTTATCGTTCCGATGGAATCCCTGAAGTTTTCTTTTTCCTGCGTCATTTTATACCCAACTATATGATTGAGAGAGTATCGGTTTATTCATAAAGTGGCTATTTGAAGCAATACATCAAAAGCCATGGTTTTGTTGTTATTGAATGACCGTTCCTTGGTCGTCAATGATTTTTTTGTATTCTAAAGTATCCGTTTCTACTTCTATCTTAACGGAATCAACCGCTGGCGCATCGGCCTTCATATGCGGATCTATCCAAATATCGCCTTCGGCCGCTTTTGGATTGGCGGGCGTAGTGCCTTGAAATTTAAGCACGTAGCTTGCCACTTGTGCCATCTCAAGGGGCTTTAAACTCTGTTTCCAGGCGACCATGCCTTTACCGTCCCTACCGCCTTCGGAAATCGTATTGAATACATTTTTGATGCCTCCACCAAGTATCCAGTTCTCATCTGTAAGGTTGGGGCCAATCCCGCCGCCGCCATCGGCCATGTGGCAGGCTACACAGTTCGTTTCAAAAATACCTTTTCCCGCACTTATATCGGAAGCATCGGTAAGAAGTTCTACCGTATTGACATCTACAAGGTCTTTTGCGTTTTTCTTGTATTCCTCTATTTCTGCTTTTGCCAGAGTTACCTCGGTAATATATTCGGTATCTTGGTCATAGTCGCCGAACACGTGAAAACGTGCCAAATACACCACTCCAAATAGTATGGTCGCATAAAACATGTACACCCACCATGGCGGGAGTTTATTGTCCAATTCACGAATACCATCATAATTGTGGTCCAAGATTATTTCGCCTTCTGCCTCGACAGGCTTGGAGCCCAATAACTTTTTGTAGGTTTCCTTGCCCCATTTCCATTCCCATTTTTTGTTTTTTGAGGCCAAGTAGCGCTCCTTGCCTTCTTCCGATAGGGTCTGGAACATTACATTTTCGATAGACTTTACTATTACTTCAATGGTGATCAATATCATTAATACCAACAGTAAAAAGAATTGCGCCATAGGGTATTCGATAAAGGCCGGTTTTTCCCCTGAATCAACAAAGAACTCCATCAACCCAAAAATGAGGAAGAATAGTACTGGAATTCTGATCCACCAAGCTGAACTGTTTTTCATGATGTGTATTTTATGGTTATTTATTGTTTTTAATCCTCTTTTAACGGTAATTCGCTCACTTCTTTAATATGCTCTTTTGTAGCGGTAAATACCCACCAAAAAAGGATTACAAAGAAGACGAAAAATATAAGTAATGATATCATTGGGTAGGTTGCCACTCCCTCAATGCTCTCCATATAACCTTTTACAAATTTCAACATAGCCTATTTATTTTCTGATAATAATTCTTCGGTTCCCTTAATTTTAATGTCTGTACCCAACCTTTGCAGGTAAGCGATCATAGCAACGATTTCCCGGTTTTTCATCTCTACGAATGCTTCACCGTTTTCCTTTGCATATTTTTTATCCGCTTCATAGTTTTCTGCAAAATCAGGGTCCGAGTAGAGGTTCTTTTCTATTTTGGATGCTTGCTCATCCATAGATTGTTGTGCATTTGCGATATCCTCATCGGTATAAGGTACACCTAGAGACACCATAGCCCTCATTTTATCGGCTACGCTGCTTCTATCATGTTCGTTTCTGATCAACCAAGAGTACGAAGGCATAATAGAGCCCGAAGAGGTACTTTGCGGGTCGTACATATGGTTTAGGTGCCAATTGTCCGAATATTTACCACCGACTCTCAGCAAGTCGGGCCCGGTACGTTTACTTCCCCAAAGGAATGGATGGTCGTACACGAATTCCCCGGCCTTGGCATATTCACCATAACGCTCAACCTCACTACGGAATGGCCGTACCATCTGGGAGTGGCATCCCACACAGCCTTCTCTTATATAAAGGTCACGGCCTTCCAGTTCCAATGGGGTGTATGGGGTCACGCTCGTTATGGTCGGAATGTTGGATTTTACCAAAATAGTCGGTACGATTTGAATAACACCTCCTATTAAAATAGCTACTGTGGCCAATATGGTCAACTGAATAGGTTTACGCTCTAACCACGTGTGGAAAGTCTCACCAACGGTTCTTCGTTTTGAAACCCTGGTCAAGGGAGCTGCCTCGGCCAATTCATCCTCTACTTTTTGACCGGATTTTATAGTGATTACTATATTGTATACCATTACACAAGCACCAATGATATACATGCTACCGCCTATGGCACGCATCCAATACATGGGCATAATTTCATTTACGGTCTCCAAAAAATTACCGTAGACCAAGGTGCCATCCGGGTTAAAGTCCTTCCACATCAAAGCTTGTGTAAATCCGGCAACATACATGGGCAGTGCATATAAAATAATACCCAAAGTACCTATCCAAAAATGGAAGTTGGCCAAACCGACAGATGCCAATCTTGTTTTAAACATTTTTGGGATAAGCCAATAAATCATACCAAAGGTCAAAAAACCGTTCCAGGCCAGAGCTCCCACATGTACGTGTGCAATGATCCAGTCACTAAAGTGCGCTATGGCATTAACGTTTTTGAGCGATAACATGGGCCCTTCAAAAGTGGCCATACCGTAACCGGTAATCGCAACGACCATGAATTTTAGAGTAGGGCTGGTGCGTACTTTGTCCCATGCGCCCCGTAAGGTCAAAAGACCGTTGATCATACCGCCCCAGGAAGGTGCTATCAACATGACCGAAAAAGCGACTCCTAAATTCTGTGCCCAATCCGGTAGGGCAGAATATAGTAAATGATGTGGTCCTGCCCATATATAAATGAATATCAAAGACCAGAAATGTACAATTGAAAGTCTATAGGAATATATGGGACGGTTTGCCGCTTTAGGCACAAAATAGTACATAAGTCCCAAAAAGGGAGTGGTCAAGAAAAATGCTACCGCATTGTGACCATACCACCATTGTACCAAAGCATCTTGTACACCGGCATATACCGAATAGCTTTTCAATGCATTAACGGGAAGCTCCAAACTGTTGAAAATATGCAATACGGCTACCGTAACAAAGGTTGCTACATAAAACCAAATGGCAACGTATAGGTGTCGCTGCCTTCTTTTTATCATTGTACCTATGAGGTTGACACCAAAGGCCACCCATACCAAAGCTATGGCAATGTCAATAGGCCACTCCAATTCGGCATATTCTTTAGATGTCGTATAGCCCAAGGGTAGGGTTATCGCAGCGGCAACAATTATCAACTGCCAGCCCCAAAAATTAAAATTGCTCAAAAAATCGCTGAACATTCTAGCTTTAAGCAACCTTTGGGTCGAGTAGTAGACCCCGGCAAAAATTGCATTCCCCACAAAAGCGAAAATCACCGCATTGGTATGTAAAGGCCTTAAACGGCCAAAGCTTAACCATGAAATGCCATCGGTCAAATTGGGAAACATGAACATAAACGCCAAAAGAAGCCCTACGGACATTCCCACAATTCCCCAAAGCATGGTAGCGTAAATGAATTTCTTAACAATTTTGTTGTCGTAATAAAACTGCTGTACTTCCATATCTATTTTTTTACGTTGGATTGGTTTTCTTTATTTTTAAGTTCTTTTGATTTATTGTCCTTGCTTGACGATGAAGAAGGCTTTATCAATTCATCTTCAAATAGCATGCGTACCGATGGTGTATAGGAATCATCATACTGCCCGCTCTTTACCGAAACTATAAAAGCTCCAAAAAAGAGTACAGCAATTATGATACTGATTGTCAATAACACATAAATAACACTCATACCTACCTGAATTCTGGTGTAAAACTACGTTGACCTATGTTCAATAAATATGACATTTGTCAGGTTCGCATATTTTTTAATCTTTATTTTAATTTTTTGCCCAATATATTGGTCATTACCGTGGCGAACGTAACGACGCTGATTGAGCTCAACGGCATCAAAATCGCCGCTATGACCGGTAGTAATTGCCCTGTAACGGCAAAATATAAGCCTACAACATTGTACAAAAGCGATAAAATAAAGCTCAGTTTTATAATCTTCATCGCTTTTTTTGACGCTACTATGTACTGGTACAGATACTTTAGTTTTGAGGCATCCATAATGCCATCGCAGGCAGGTGAGAAAACGTTTACATTTTCCGATATAGCAATACCTATTTCAGCTTGTGCCAAAGCTCCGGCATCATTGAGACCATCACCAACCATCATCACTTTTTTGTTTTGTTGTTGTAAAGCTTTGATGAATCGTAGTTTATCCTCCGGCTTTTGATTAAAAAAAAGCGGTGTAAGTGTTGGCAGCAATTCTTGCAACCGAGATTTCTCACCTTCGTTGTCACCGGATAAAATGGCAAGGTCCAAAGTGTGCGACATGGCTTCAAAAACTTCAGCTACGCCATCACGATATTCGTTATGGAAGACATATTTACCTTTGTAAGCATCATTACTGGTAATATGTACCGATGTATTCTGGGTATCTGAACCCTGTTGGTTTCCCGCAAAATGCGCAGAACCTATTCTCATGTGATGGTTATCTTTGCTAGATTTTAACCCTTTTCCCAAATGTTCCTCATACTCGTCCAAAGTGATGATGTTTTGATCGGAAAGTAATTGGTACAGCGTTCTGCTCAAAGGATGGTTTGAGGCACGCAGTGTATTTTTTAGTAGTGATTCTTCCGATGGCGTCAAAGGCATCCCCTCGTAGCTTACCGTACTTTTTTTGGAAGTTGTAATCGTACCTGTTTTATCAAAGATAGCCGTATCAACCTGAGCCAATTGCTCTATGGTCCGCGTATCTTTCAGATAAAACTTTTTTTGGCCGAAGATGCGGAGCATATTCCCCAACGTAAAGGGTGATGCCAAGGCAATTGCGCATGGGCAGGCAATGATGAGTACTGCTGTAAAAACGTTCATTGCCTTGCCTGGGTCAAAAAATACCCAAAACAAAGTGGCCATAAAAGCTATGGTCAAAACCGCAATGGTGAAACGTTTCCCAATACTATCGGTCAAAGTCTGGAATTTACTGGATTTATCTTGTTGAAAAACCGAGTTGCTCCATAACTGTGTAAGGTAGCTTTGTGATACCGATTTTAAAGCCTCTATTTCAATGATTCCGCTCAATTGTTTACCACCGGCAAAAACCTTGTCTCCCGATTCTTTTTCAACGGGTTCTGACTCTCCGGTAACAAAGCTATAATCGATTCTTGCTTTTCCATTGATCAGGATACCGTCTACAGGAATGATTTCTTCGTTGCGTATCAATAAACGATCACCCTTTTTTATATCGTGCACTTGTGCACTATCTTCCCTACCATCAGGAGATATGCGGGTTACCGCAATGGGGAAATATGACTTATAATCCCGTTCAAACGAAAGAAAGGCATATGTTTTTTGTTGGAAGAACTTGCCCAGCAAAAGAAAAAATACCAATCCGGTAAGGGAATCAAAAAAACCGGGCCCCCAATCAAAGATGATCTCTAAAGTGCTTCTTAAAAATAAGACCAGAATACCCAAAGCTATGGGTACATCAATATTCAACAATTTGGAACGCAGTCCTTTAAAGGCCGATATAAAATAATCACGGCCCGCATAAAAAACGACAGGGAGTGAAAAAACGAACATCAACCATCTAAAAACGGGCTCATATGCATTGAGCCAATAGTCCCCACCCGATGTATGGTTTGAAGACAGATCAAAATAATCGGGAAAGGAAAGAAACATAACATTGCCAAAGGCAAAGCCCGCAACTCCCAACTTATATATGAGGCTACGATCTATTTCTTTTTTGGTGTTGTCAAAATCGTCCAAAGAAATGTAGGGCTCATAACCAATTTTGGTGAGTAGTGTTACCAGTTCTTTTAAAGAAATTGTATTGCTGGCGTAGGTGACCCGTACCGTTTTTTTTGGAAAATCTACTTGTGAGTTGTTTATACTGGCATTTAACTTGTTGAGGTTTTCCAGTATCCAAATACAGGAGCTACAGTGAATATGCGGAATGTAAAGATTGGCAATTTGGGTATTGCCATCGTTAAATTCGGTTAATCTTTCAACAATAGTAGCAGTATCGAGAAAATCGTACTTTCCTTCAACCTCTTTCGGAGTGGCACCAGCAGCCGATTGAAGGTCATAATAATAGGATAGGTCATTACTAGTAAAAATTTCGTAGACCGTTTTACACCCGTTACAACAGAAGTTTTTTTCATCCAATACGATTGATGCAGTGCCGCAATCGTCACCGCAATGATAACAATTAGTCGTTTCCATAAACATTTGCTTACTATACCTTTAGCAAAGGTGCGAACGATGTTCGTTTTAAAATATGACTTATATCAGGTTTTAAGCTTTTGTTCCAAAGTATCTTTACCGCAGTATCCAAAAATTCACGTAACATGGAAAAATGTACGCTTTGTAATGCTTCCCAGATAAATTATGCCAAGAACCTCTCCAAGAACGAACACGATGAGGTAAAAAAAACCAGTACGCTTATAAAAGTAGATAAGGGGGATACGATTTTTCTTGAAGATGAAAAATTACAAAGCTTGTATTGTATACAAGAGGGTGTGTGCAAATTTAGCAAGGTAGACGATAATGGAAAGGAGCATATTGTAAAGTTATTGGGTAAAGGAGAACTCATGGGGCGTAGTTCGGTAATATCAAATAAAGGTGCAGCGGTAAGTGCCAAGGCAGTAACCGATGCAGTATTGTGCCAAGTTGGCAAGAAGCTTTTCCTGCAGTGTCTTACCAAAAACAATGTCTTTTGTATAGATGTTTTAAAGGGCTTTATAACAGATCAAAAAAACGATGAGGCCAGTACCAAGATTTTCTGTAGTCGCAAGAAAATAAAAAATAGGCTTGCCGGGCTTTTGTGTTACCTCTTGGATAGATTTGGCACTACCGAGAACGGTAGTCTCACCGCAAGGTTAAAACGGGAAGATATGGCCACAATTTTAGGAACTTCCAGCGAATATGTTATCAATATCCTACAGCAGTTCAAATCTCAACGGCTCATACGTATACATAAACGTGAGATTTTTATCGTTTCTCGGAACGGCCTCTTATCGGTCTCTAATAATTAGCCCCTAAACCTGTAAAATTATAGCTTTTGTTTTTTTCGTAACTTGTAATTTTGCGTAGTCAGGTAAATTTCAGGTATGGAAAATGAAGAACTAAATAGCAGGTGTGAAAACTGCATTATTAGACAATTCAATTCATTACGGGCTATGAGCAAAGAAGAGCTTAAGCGCGTATCGGACACTAAAATCAGTAAAAAGGTCAAGCGTGGGGAAACTCTTTTTGAAGAAGGGGAAAAGCTCAACGGGGTTTTTTGTGTTCGCGGTGGAGTATCCAAATTATCCAAATTAAGTGCAAACGGCAAAGACCAAATCGTAAAATTGGCCAGTAAAGGTGAGGTCATTGGCCAACGTTCGGTCATTGCAGAGGAAAATGTGAACCTAAGGGCCACTGCGGTTAGCGATATGGAGGTTTGCTTTATACCCAAGGAGGAAATCGTGAACACATTACATAAAAACCCCAATTTTGGTGTTGAGGTATTACGCCATATGGCCCATGACCTAAAAGAGGCAGATGATGTAATCGTGAATATGTCCCAGAAAACAGTCAAACAGCGTTTGGCAGAGGCATTGTTATACCTCAAAAATAATTATGGGGAAGACAAAGACGGTTATTTGGTGCTCACTTTGTCCCGCGAAGATTATGCAGGTATTGTAGGTACTGCCACCGAATCGTGTATTCGTATAATTTCCGAATTCAAGAAAAACGGACTCATAAATACTTCGGGCAAAAAAATAGGGATTTCAGATGAGCGCAGTCTAAAAGATTTGGCTGAAGGTTTTTAAGCTCAATAAATTGATTACAAAAATGCCACGGTTTTTGTACCGAGGCATTTTTTATGTAATCCTATGCGGAATGTTTTTCGGTAATAGAGGATAATTGGTCATCAAATTGATATTGATTGCTTTGCAGCATCCTCTCATAAAGTTCTTTATTCACATTTACGGGAATTTTTAGCTATGGAAATTGAATTTGATAAAAATTGTCTTTTCCTTTACCGATACATGTAACTTTTATAGGTTCTTTTTTCATAATCTAAGATTTTTGAATGTTAAACTATTGAAAATTAACACTTCATCATCTAGACAAAGGTCATACCAAAATGATATGAAAAAGCTGATATATGTCATAGTTTCAGCTTTTATAGTACACTACTTTTACGCCATAGTTTTGATTAAAAGTTATGACGAAGCATATTTTAATACCTACCGATTTTTCTAAAAATGCGTGGAATGCCACTAAATATGCCATGGCGCTCTATGAAAATGAAACTTGTGTTTTTCATATTTTAAATACCTATACGCCGAACATTGCACATAGCCGTTTTATGGCTACCAGTATAAATGGTGCTGCTTTGGAAGATTCTACAAGAAGGCATTCCCTAAATGGGCTTGAACATCTTATTCAGCGCATACAAGATGATTTTAAAAACCCAAACCACAGTTTTGAGGCGATATCTTCTTTTAGTTTATTGGTAGATGAAATAAAGGATTTGGTTGAGGAAAAAAATATAGACTTGATCGTTACAGGTACCAAGGGTGCCTCTGGTTTGGAGGAAGTATTTATGGGAAGTAATACGGTACGTATTATCAAGAGCATTAAAAATTGCCCCGTATTGGCGGTACCGCAATATTTTGAGTTCGAGAGGCCCTCCGAAATTGCCTTTGCCACGGATTTTAATAGATTTTATACCAAGTCCGAACTAGAACCCCTTTTGGAAATGGCACGAATGTTCAGGGCCACGGTACGGATCGTGCACGTACAGTATGAAATAAAGGCATTGACTGAACTTCAGTTGTTCAATTTAAACATGCTTCGCAAATATTTGAACACTGTGGAACACTATGTGCATACAGTCTCAGAATTGAATTCGGTATCAAAAACGCTAGAGGTTTTCTCTGATGAATTGGATATACATTTGCTGGCAATGCTTAATTATCCACATAGTTATATGGAGCGTATTACCAAAGAGCCCATTGTAAAACGGGTCGCTTTTCATACGCAAATTCCATTATTGGTTATTCCCGAATTGGGCATGAACTCTACCAAAAGAACCAAAAAAGAAGAAATGTCCTTTTCTAATTCACTCGGTTCCCGATAGGGTGGTCCTCGTAAAAATCCTTAAAAGTTTTATCAGTGGTATACTCATCGGTCAATACCTTGTAGACCATGTAAACAATCATGGTTTGCCCAATAACGGTCATGTAAAATACCCAATTGAACGGAAAGTCCATGGTAACCATTATCGTAACGACCACTAGGGCTAATGTTGTAGCGGCTACCCAAAACATAGCTGAATTTTTCATTTTTATTTTCAATGTAGAAAATTTGACCAGCTTTTTAGGTTAAGATAATATTAAAACTTTTTTCTGATATACATAACCCGAAGGCCAAATGTGCTTTGAAAGATTGTTGGGCACTTTATTTTTTATAATCATGTACAGTAAAAAATCAATGGATTTTTACGATATTGCGCCTTTATTGGGATATTAGCTCAGTTGGTTTAGAGCGCTGCCTTGACAGGGCAGAGGTCACTGGTTCGAATCCAGTATATCCCACACACTTACAAAAGGTCCAAAACTCTTTCCAAGGCCATGCCTCTAGAGCCTTTTATCAATATTTTGGATGTAGGTAAATTTGTCTTGGTCATTTCTTTGGAAAGGGATTCGAACGATTTAAACTTTTTAAAATCAGTATTGGTTTTGAAGAAATTCTCACCAATTAAATATACGGTCGTAAAATTCATCCCCGTAGCTAAATCAGCGATGTTTTGATGTTCTTTTTCTGCCAATCCCCCGAGTTCGAACATATCCCCTAAGAACAAAACCTTTTCTCTCCCATCGATAGCCCTGAAATTTTCCAAAGCGGCCTTCATGCTTGTGGGATTGGCGTTGTATGCGTCCAAGATAATTTCATGCCCTTTTTTCCGTAAGAGTTGGGAGCGATTGTTTTGTGGTACGTAGTTTTGAATCGCGTTTTTAATTTCCGTAATGGGGACATTAAAATATTTTCCCAGTAAGACGGCAGCGCAACAATTGGTAAAATTGTAACTTCCCACAAGGTTGGAAGTGATGGTTGTACCTTCAACTTTCAAGGTCACAAAGGGGTTGGCTTCAACAAAATCGATATTGTAATATCCATTATTTTCCCTACTGTAACCAAACTTTTTGACATAAGTGGCTAGTTTCTCTATCTGAATGGGGTCATCGGCGTTAAGGAAAATATGCCGATCGTGTTCCATAAGAAAAGTATATAGCTCACTTTTTCCTTTGATGACACCTTCTACACCGCCAAAGCCTTCTAAATGGGCCTTGCCAAAATTAGTGATGTAACCAAAATCTGGCTGGGCGATAGTACACAAAAATTCAATTTCTTTTTGATGGTTGGCCCCCATTTCGATAATGGCTATTTCAGTATCTTTTTTTATGTTTAGCAATGTCAACGGTACTCCAATATGATTATTGAAGTTGCCCGTTGTTGCTGTTGTTCTATACTTTTTTGATAGTACTGCAGCTATCAATTCTTTTGTCGTTGTCTTGCCATTGCTTCCTGTGAGTGAAACCACTTTGGCCGAACAAAAATTTCTGTGATAGGTGGCCAGTTCCTGTAACGTTCGTAAAACATCCTTGACCAAAATCGAAGCGTTGGCCACAGCATGTTCTTCCTCATCAATAATAACGTAGGCAGCTCCTTTTTCAATGGCTTCTTTTGTGAAGTGATTTCCATTAAAATTATCTCCCTTTAATGCAAAAAAAAGACAGTCTTTGGTTATTTTACGGGTGTCGGTACAAACTATAGGGAATCGTAGAAAAAGTTGATGTAGTTTTTCAATTGTCATAAATCTAAGATATAAAAAAGCCCTGATGTTGTATCAGGGCTCATTGATTTTATCAAAATTTTGATAGGAAATTTATTTGGCTTTTTTGCCTCGTACCGTTTTGTTCTTTGTTTTGGATTTGGACCCGACCCTAGACATGGCACATCTAAAGCCAATATCGTCTGTAGCCATATACTGTGGCATATATCTGCGTTGAGCAGGATCTAACCAATAGGCTCTATCTCTCCAAGACCCACCTTTGTAAACTCTTACCTCATCGTTGATCAATGAAGTTCTATTGTTGGAAGTATCGTATTGACGTATCAAATTCCCCAAAGAATCACGCTCAACTTTATGTTTGGGAGCGTCATACATCGCAGTTTTCATACCAGTTTCATCTTCTTCGTTGAATCTATCATAGAATCTGGAAGATCCAGGTTCACCGTCTCTGTAACCTCTATTATCACTAGAAGAAAAATTTGTTCTCAAATACGTTTCCTCTTCATCTACCGGCACCATTTTAATCTCGCCCGGCAAGTTAAGGGCAACAATTTTTCCGTTTGGTAAGGTATCATAAACGATGGAATCTTTTAAGATGTTTACCTTTCCATCCTCTCCAATGGCTGTTTTCATGTAAACATTGCCTCTAAAATAGTTAAAGTCGCTTACTTCATCATCCACTATAGGTCTATAGACATCAGCGACCCATTCAGATACGTTACCGGCCATGTCATACAGGCCTAGATCGTTTGGCTTATATGATTTAACCTCTGCAGTAATATCTGCACCATCATCGGACCATCCAGCGATCCCGCCGTAATCTCCTTTACCTTGCTTGAAGTTGGCCAATTGATCACCTCGCCCGACGCGTTGTCCGTTACGGGTATAATCTCCTTCCCATGGGTATTTTTTTCTACCCCTGTAATTGTTGTATTCACGGCTTCCCGCTTGTGCCTGAGCAGCATATTCCCACTCGGCTTCGGTAGGCAACCTGTATTCGGGTAAAATAACGCCGCTACTTCTTTTTGCGAAACTGTTGATAGAGTCTTTTTTCTGTTTTCCCTGTAAAGAATCTATTTGTCCATTATAAACTGATTCAGGTCTGTTCAAGTAAGTCTCTGTGCTAAAAGTACCTGCAACCTCACCGTTGAGGGCTTGGTATTTTGCATCTTGAGCGAGGTAACCTTCCCTTTCCAACATAGATTCGTTAACCCTATCGGTACGCCATTCGGCAAATTGGGTCGCCTGTACCCAATTTACACCAACTACCGGATATTCCGCATATGCAGGGTGTCTCAAATAGTTGTTGGTCATAGTCTCATTGAAACCTAGACGATTTCTCCAAACCAATGTATCGGGCAATGCACCTTTATAGATGTTTGCATATTGTGGATTTTCGGGTGGATAAACACTTTTTAGATAATCAAGATATTCCAAATACATTACGTTGGTAACCTCGGTTTCGTCCATATAAAAAGACTGTACGTGCTGCGAGGTAGGTGTATTGTTCCAATCGTGCATTACGTCATCCTGTACTTTTCCTTTCGTAAAAGTACCTCCTTCGATAAATACAAGACCGGGAGCAGTTTCCTGCTCTTTGAAATCTGAATTGTACTGGAATCCCCCTTCCTTGGCATTTACTTTCCAACCTGTGGCTCTTGATACATTTTTGGAAGAGGAAGAGTTTTTACAACTTGTAAAACTTCCCGCTACTACGGCACAAGAGAGTACAACTTTAATAAAATGTTTTTTCATAATTAGGACTTGAGTTCAAATATACGAACCACTATTTGTAGGGGGTTCGATTTTGCAATTAAATTGATTTTTATGTCGCTTTTCGGGTTATAAAACGATGAATTCAATAGAATATTTTACATCCAATAAAAATATTTATTTCCAATCAGTCTGGATTGGAAAACTATTACGCATACCAATACAAAATCAATAACGTGACAAAACGTATAATAGTATGGAAAAACCGGTATCTTTTTTCACGCAGAATCAATGGTTTGTCAATATGTTGTAAATAAAGGCTATATTCATTCTTACATTTTACATATTGGTTTGGATAATTTGAGTGTATCATAAAAATATCCAATAGTACGCACAAGATATTTTTAAAAAGAACGTTTACATGTCATATAATTGTGTTCAGTAGGAAGCCATGTAAAACAGCTATTCTATTTTTAACACTACCTAAATTTTACATTATACCGATGAAAAAACTACTGATTTTGACTTTGCTGGCCTTATTTTGTAAAGTGTCCGCACAAGAAGGCAGGGCGATTACGACAGCCGTACCGTTTTTAAACATTGCTGCTGATGCCAGGGCTTCAGGTATGGGCGATATGGGGGTGGCAACCTCTGCCGATGCTTTTTCACAACAATGGAATCCCGCAAAATTTGCATTTGCCGAAAGAAAAATGGGTATCGGAATCAGTTATACACCTTATTTGGAAAGTATAATTACGGATATCTCATTGTTGAACGCAACTTTCCACTCCAAAATAAACGAGCAGAGTGCGTTCGCCTTTGGGTTAAGGTATTTTACACTTGGGGAAATAGAATTGCGCCAATTTGCAAATGATCCGGGAAGTGTGGCTAAACCTAATGAGTTGGCTTTGGATGGGTCATATTCATTAAAGTTGAGCCCAACGTTTTCAATGTCGGTCGGTGGTAGGTTTATCACATCCAATTTGCGATTGCCCGAAGATGCCAGCGTAGATTCGCAGGCGGCCAGTACATTTGCCGTAGACGTTTCCGGTTTTTACAGGTCTCGTGAAATAGCCTATAACAATTTTGATGGTAGATGGCGTGCCGGTTTCAATATTTCCAACTTAGGAGGAAAACTCCAATATGATGATGGCGGTCAAGAAAATTTTTTACCGACAAATTTAAGGCTTGGCGGGGGATTTGATTTTATTCTCGACCAAGATAACGTAATAGGCATAACAACTGAGTTTAACAAACTTTTAGTGCCTACACCAAGAGATTTTAATGGCGATGGTAATGTTAATGGGCTCGATAACGCAGAGTACCAGTCCATTGGTTTTTTAAATGGTGTCTTTGAATCTTTTGGTGATGCCCCAGACGGTGCCAGCGAAGAATTAAAGGAAATCACTTGGGCCTTGGGTGCCGAGTATGTTTATCAAGATGCTTTTATGTTTCGTACCGGGTATTTCAACGAAAGTGAGGAAAAAGGTTCTAGAAAATATTTTACATTGGGCGCAGGTTTTAAATTTAAAGCCGCCCAAATAGATCTTTCCTATTTGTTCTCTACGTCTCAAGTGCGTAACCCATTGGAAAATACTCTTAGATTTTCACTTACTTTTAGCTTGGGCGAAGAGTTTTACAACGACTAGAACAACTTACGTATTATTTATATCAAAACCCGCTATTGGCGGGTTTTTGTTATTTTTAGGGAATGCCAAATCAAATTCACTTTTCATGCACAAGCGAAAAATAACTTTTGAACTTTCGGTATTTGAATCTTTAAAAGAACTCTCTACCGAAAGTCGTGAGCTCATGAAGGTTGCCGTAAAAGCAAGACACAATGCATATGCCCCATATTCTAATTTTCAGGTTGGTGCGGCCGTTCTTTTGGAAAATGGCAAAATTGTGATTGGGAACAATCAAGAAAATGCATCCTACCCTTCCGGGTTGTGTGCCGAGCGTGTCGCCATTTTTCAAGCAGGGGCCCTTTACCCGAGTGTAAATATCAAGGCAATAGCCATTACGGCGACTTCAAAGCACCATGTTGTGGAGAATCCCGCTGCTCCTTGCGGTAATTGTAGACAATCCATCGCTGAATACGAACAAAAACAAAATGAACCGATTTCGATTTTTTTAATGGGCGAGAAGGGAGAGATTGTCAAATGTGATTCCATAGCCGATATACTTCCGTTGGCCTTTGATAATTCCTTTTTAAAGTAACCTGTATTTTATAGATAATGTAAAGCTGTAAAACGCTTCAAAGCTTTTTTGCCAATTTTTTTTCCCTATGGATTTAATGTGTATTTTTGTTTTCCGCTTTTCGGAAATTCTACAAAAAATACAAGAATTAAATGAAAAAAATAACCAAAGAAGTTTATCTAAAATGGTATGAGGACATGTTGTTCTGGAGAAAATTCGAGGATAAACTTGCCGCTGTATATATTCAACAAAAAGTTAGGGGATTCCTGCATTTGTATAACGGTCAGGAAGCTGTTTTGGCAGGAGCTTTACATGCCATGGATTTGACCAAGGACCGTATGATTACGGCATACCGAAACCATGTGCAACCCATAGGGATGGGGGTCGACCCCAAAAAAGTAATGGCCGAGCTATATGGCAAGGTTACAGGTACTTCAATGGGTATGGGCGGTTCTATGCATATTTTCTCAAAAGAGCATAGGTTTCACGGCGGTCATGGTATCGTAGGTGGTCAAATTCCTTTGGGTGCCGGTATGGCCTTTGGCGATAAATATTTTGGAAGGGATAACGTAACTCTATGTTATATGGGTGATGGTGCTGTACGTCAAGGTGCTTTTCATGAGGCGTTGAATTTAGCGATGCTGTGGCAATTACCCGTGGTATTCATTTGTGAAAACAATGGGTACGCTATGGGAACCTCGGTAGCCAGAACGTCGCACTCTACCGAAATATGGAAATTGGGCTTGGGATATGAAATGCCCTGTGGCCCGGTCGATGGGATGGATCCCGTTATCGTGGCAGAAGAAATGAGCAAGGCCATTGAGCGTGCCCGTAGTGGTGGCGGTCCTACTTTTTTAGAAATGAAGACATATAGGTATAGGGGACACTCCATGTCCGATGCTCAACATTATAGAACCAAGGAAGAAGTAGAGGAATACAAAAAAATAGACCCTATTACCCAAGTTTTGGATGTTATCAAAGAAAATGGATACGCTACCGAGGAAGAAATCAAAGCGATAGATAAAAGGGTAAAGGAAAAAGTTACGGAGTGTGAGAAGTTCGCCGATGAGTCGGATTATCCGCCTGTGAACCAACTATACGATATGGTCTACGAGCAAGAAGATTTTCCATTTGTACAACATAAATAATCAGGTAAAATGGCAGAAGTGATAAATATGCCCAGACTTAGCGATACCATGGAAGAAGGTACCGTTGCTAAATGGTTAAAGCAAGTAGGGGACAAAGTTGAGGAAGGCGATATTTTGGCGGAAATCGAGACCGATAAAGCTACAATGGAATTCGAGTCATTTTATGAAGGGACTCTCTTGCATATCGGAATAGCAGAAGGTGACGGTGCCCCGGTAGATTCCCTTTTGGCGATAGTCGGGGAAGAAGGTGAAGATATATCCGGTTTGTTGAACGGTAGTGATGCTCCTGCCAAAGCCGATGATGAACCGGCAGGGGAATCTGAAGTAAATACCGATGATACACCGGCATCAAATTCTGATGCTGCTACCGAAATTCCCGAAGGCGTTGAGATAATAAAGATGCCAAGGTTGAGCGATACCATGGAAGAAGGTACCGTTGCTACTTGGTTAAAAAAAGTTGGTGACACAGTTGAGGAAGGCGATATTTTGGCGGAAATCGAGACCGATAAAGCAACGATGGAATTTGAATCCTTTTATTCGGGTACCCTATTGCATATAGGAATTCAAGAAGGGGAATCTTCCCCTGTTGATGCCGTTCTTGCCGTAATAGGACCAGAAGGCACCGATGTAGATGCCGTTCTAAACGCAAAACCTTCTGAAAAAAAATCGGAAAGCACAACTTCAGATACCAAAAAGGAGACGCACACTAAAGAACAGTCTAAAGCGGATACCGATAACAATACTAAGGCTACAAATGATGGCCAACGTGTCTTTGCATCGCCTTTGGCCAAAAAAATAGCATCTGATAAAGGGATTGATCTTTCTGATGTCAAAGGTTCTGGAGACAACGGTAGAATTGTAAAAAAAGATATTGAAAATTATCAACCTTCTGAATCCAAGACACCTGAAACCGTATCCAAGGTCGAGCCAAAAGGTTCAGCCGCTGCACCGATCAATTTACCGGTAGGTGAAGAAGGTTCGGAAGAGGTCAAGAATTCAAACATGCGAAAGGCCATTGCCAAAGCATTGGGCAATTCTAAATTTACGGCACCGCATTTTTATCTGACCATTGAGGTAGATATGGATAATGCCAAAGCTTCAAGAGCCCAGATCAATGATTTACCAGATACAAAGGTGTCCTTTAATGATATGGTTCTCAAGGCATGTGCGATGGCCTTGAGAAAACACCCGCAGGTAAATACCAGTTGGAATGGCGATACCACCAGATATAATAAACACATTCACATGGGTGTTGCAGTTGCCGTGGATGAAGGTTTGGTTGTGCCGGTCGTTAAGTTTGCCGATCAGTTGGGCCTTACACAAATAGGGGCAGCCGTTAAAGATTTGGCAGGAAAAGCCAGAAACAAGAAAATCGCACCCTCAGAAATGGAAGGTAGCACTTTTACGGTTTCAAATTTGGGGATGTTCGGGATTTTGGAATTTACCTCAATCATAAATCAACCGAATTCCGCAATTTTATCCGTAGGTGCCATTGTAGAAAAACCAGTCGTTAAAAACGGTGAGATCGTAGTGGGCAGTACAATGAAACTTACATTGGCTTGTGATCATAGAACAGTGGATGGTGCCGTAGGGGCACAGTTTTTACAAACCCTCAGGTATTTTGTGGAAAATCCGGTAACCATGTTGGCCTAATATCATTTACCAATTTTGCGAAAGCGTCATATGAAAATGAATATACTGCAAAAAGCATCCTTTATCGGGATGCTTTTTTTATCTTTAAATCCGATAAATAAGCTATAGATGAAAATCAGTATAGGTATACTTTCTTTTGCACTTTTAATAAGTTGCGCTACAAAAAAAGCAGATCAGTCCACTTTAATCAATCCAAAGAATAATCCCGAAGGTGTCAAGGGTAGTATTGTTGAAGGAATTGATATACAGAACAATAGTTCAGTTATCGATAAATTCTCAGATGCCGATAAAATTGAAAAAATCATGATTTTTCTGGCTTCGGACGAGCTGCAAGGCAGGGATTCCGGTAGTGAGGGCATAGCCAAAGCTGCTGATTTCATTGAAGGTATATTCGAGTCCAATCATGTTGTCCCATATTTTTCCTCTTTTAAAGATACCTTATCGAATTTTGATAAAACCGCATATAATGTTGTTGGATTTGTTGAAGGAAACGATAAAAATCTAAAAAATGAGTTTATCGTAATCGGAGCGCATTACGATCATATTGGTATTTTGAATCCGGAGGGTGGGGATCAAATTGCGAACGGTGCCAATGATAATGCTTCTGGTACAACCACGGTATTGGAATTGGCCCGATACTTTGGAAATTCAAAAACCAATAAACGAAGCCTTATTTTTGCATTATTTAGTGCGGAGGAAAAAGGCTTGTTGGGTTCCAAACATCTAGCAAATAAGTTAAAGGAAAGAGAATTGAGCCTGTATGCCATGTTGAATTTTGAAATGGTAGGTGTGCCGTTGGCGGATAAGGATTATTTAATGTACGTGACCGGTTACGAAGCATCTAACTTGGCAAAAATCAGTAATACATATATCAATGAAAAACTGATCGGATTTTTACCTACGGCCAAGAAATTCAATCTTTTTCAACGTTCGGACAATTATCCATTTCATCTAGAGTTTAACGTACCATCGCAGACTTTTTGCACATTTGATTTCACCAATTTTGACCATTATCACAAAGTGAGTGATGAAAACGAACTAATGGATTTTGAGCACATGGCCGAGGTAGTCAATAAGATGATTCCGGTTTTGGAAGGGATTTCCAATACTGCGACCCAAGAAATAAAATACAACTAATGGCCAACATAATCATTACTGGATCTAGTAGGGGCATAGGTTTTGAAATGGCAAAGTTGTTTGCCGACGATGGGCATCAGGTTTTGGCGCTCTCAAGAAATGACAAACCTATCTCAGCATTGAATCACCAAAACATAGCTTCATTTCCTTTTGATATTTCCAATCCGTCCGATTTGCAAAAACTAAAAAACTACTTGGATAACCATTGGAAAACGGTAGATGTTTTAATAAATAATGCTGGTAAATTATTGAACAAGCCTTTTTTGGAAAGTAGTTTAGAAGAATTTGAAGAAGTCTACAGGGTAAATGTGTTCGGGGTCGCTGCCATAACCAAAACTGTTTTGCCCAAGATGTCAAAAAAAGCGCATGTGGTCACCGTTAGCTCTATGGGTGGCGTACAGGGCAGTATGAAGTTTCCGGGACTTTCCGCCTACAGTTCCAGCAAAGGTGCAGTCATCACTTTGACAGAGCTTTGGGCAGAAGAATTTAAGGAAACCGGGGTATCTTTTAATGTTTTGGCACTTGGAGCCGTACAGACCGAAATGTTGGAAGAAGCGTTCCCCGGTTATCAGGCACCGACCACAGCTTTGGAAATGGCGGAATATATAAAGCATTTTGCTTTGACGGGACACAAAATGTACAACGGTAAATTATTACAGGTTAGCAATAGCACACCGTAATACGCACTAATCGTGATACATCAAAGGGTCAACCCAAAAATTGTTTAAGTAGTTTAAGTTACATTTTTGAAATCGTATCCCTCGGTGTTACTGATTATTGTAGCCACCCTTCCTAGAAGCACGCCATAAATGACCTTAGAGCTAACGTCGGCAATAGTATAGGTCATTTGCCTTCCAACAACACCTGATTCATTAAATAATGCTCCTTCTAGACCTAATAGATGCGGCATTAGATATGCACCGGGATATAAGAACCAAGAAACTAAAAATAGAACCCATATTTGGCTTAGTATTTTTTGTGCTTTTGTGGGTATACCTTCTTTACCTTCATCAATCACTTTTTTCATCAGCCATAGAATATGAATAAAAAATACTGTTGAAATAGCTCCCCAAATAAAGAACTTGGGCATATCACTTACTTCGTAAAATTGTCCAATATAACCTGTTATTATCATCATTGTTCCTGAGAACCAAAATTGATTTCTTATGGAAGTGAAGCTGGATTTTTTCAGCGATACAACAAACAATATTTGAAAAAGAAGCATAGGTACATCAATAAGCCAATTAAGATACCTATATCCATTATTGAATAAATCGCCATCGGTTTTAAGAAAATAACGTCCTACTTCGGTGTTGAATTCGAAAGAGGTTGTCCAATTACCGGCCTGTGCATAAAGCAATAAAAAGGCCGATACCATTACAACTCCAGAAAGTATGTTTGACATTCTATACTTAGGCGATACTGTTTTCAAAGTCAAAATAAAATACAGAAGACCGGCCAACATAACTGCGTATCCCAAGGTTAGAATATGTGAAACCATTTGGAAAGCCATTTCAGAGTATCCATCCGTGGCACCAATAAAATTTTCGAAGTTTGCGTTTAACGATTTATCCATTATTTTTTGTTTAAAATTATTGAGGATGACAAACGTTATTTGGTTTTATTGATTAAAAAATTATCCCGATAGGTAAATATAAATTTTGAAATGACTTAAACTAAATGGTTGATTCGATTCATACCGAATACGTAAATACGCATGTATACCAACATTTACAAGGCCTTTGATGCCAAAAACTGTTGGCTGTAATAATATTCAGTGTCATTTATAGTATTTTTAGCGAATGGATAATGTGCTTCAAAAATATCTTCCAGAAAGGGCGTTGGACTTGTGTTTGGAACTCATCAAACAAAACAATGTGCACCTAAAGATCGTAAATGAACGAGTGACTCGGCACGGTGATTACAGGCGCATGCCCAACGGGTCCCATCAAATTACGGTGAACGCTTCATTGAACAAGTATAGGTT
Organism: Costertonia aggregata; assembly: GCF_013402795.1. Classification (GTDB taxonomy): domain Bacteria; phylum Bacteroidota; class Bacteroidia; order Flavobacteriales; family Flavobacteriaceae; genus Costertonia; species Costertonia aggregata. The sequence continues at coordinate 2,567,448 of NZ_CP058595.1, forward strand.
TCTCATAACGTTGGTTCACGAAATCGCACATTTGGTCGCTTTCGAAAAATATGGGAGGCGAATAAAGCCACATGGGTCGGAATGGAAAAAAACATTTCAATATTTGATGTTGCCTTTCTTACGTCCAGAGATATTTCCGTCTAAGCTTTTACCTCTTTTGGCAAAGCATTTTAGAAACCCAAAGGCCAGCAGCAGTACCGATGCCAATTTATCCATAGCTTTACAAAAGTTTGATGTTCTTGAAAATGATAAGATATATGTCTTTGAATTGCCCCACGGTAGTATTTTCAAGATTTATAACGGTAAATATTTTAGAAAAGGAAACAAAAAGATAAAGCGGTACGAATGTATAGAGATCGCTACGGGAAAGGTATACTTATTTCAGCCCAATGCACAGGTAGAATTGATAAAAGACTAATATGAACAAAAATTATTATGCGGTATTGATGGCCGGTGGTGTAGGATCACGATTTTGGCCCATTAGTACAAGTGAGTACCCAAAACAGTTTCACGATATGCTGGGTACAGGTGATACGCTGATCCAAAAGACTTTTCAAAGGCTCAACAGATTCATACCCACCGAAAATATTCTTATCCTTACCAATGAGCGCTACAACGATTTGGTGTTGGAACAGCTGCCCAAGGTAAAACAAGAACAAGTGGTTCTGGAGCCTGCGATGCGCAATACGGCCCCCTGTATTTTGTATGCAGCACTGAAAATCCAAAAAATGAACCCAGATGGTGTGATGATAGTGGCGCCGAGCGACCACTGGATAGAGAACGAAGCCGCCTTTGCCAAAGATGTAACGACTTGTTTTGAGAAGTGTTCGGGTGAAGAGGTGCTCTGTACCTTGGGCATAAAGCCCACGTTTCCCAACACGGGCTTTGGCTATATTGAATTTGATAAAAAGAGTACGAAAGAGCTCAAAAAAGTAGCCCAGTTTAGGGAAAAACCAGATTATGAAGTTGCCAAGGAATTTTTGTCGCAAGGTAATTTCCTCTGGAATGCGGGTATTTTTATGTGGAGCGTAAAGACCATCGTAAATGCCTTTAAAAATTATCAGTCTGAGCAATACCAACTGTTTGAGTCGGGCATGTCGTGTTACAATACGAACGATGAAAGAACGTTCATTCAGGAAAACTATCCAAAGGCCGAAAATATATCGATAGATTATGCCATTTTAGAGCGATCAAGGTCAATCTTTGTACTACCTGCCACTTTTGACTGGAACGATTTGGGCACTTGGGGTTCCTTATACGATAAATTGGAGAAGGATAACGACAACAATGCGGTGGTTAACGGTAAGGTTTTGGTAGATAATGCCAATGGAAACATGATTCGTTCTCCCAAAGGGAAAGTCGTTGTGGTCGATGGCTTAAAAGATTATATTATTATTGACAAAGAAGAAGTACTTTTGATTTGTCCAAAATCAAAGGAGCAGGACATTAAAAAAATCCTTTCAAAGGTAAAGGATAAATTTGGAGATCAATACGCATAATTTATGAGCGAAAATTTAGGTCAGGACAATATTACCCCAACGGATAATACTGAAAAAGGTGGAGAAGATGTAAAAAAAGATTTTAAAGGACTTTTAGGGAGTACCCGAAAATTTCTTTCGGACCTTTTGGATATCAGGAACAATACCGATCAAGAGGCCACAAAAGAATCTATCATAGCCGATATCCCTTTCAAGGGCCATACTTCATGGATTTTGATATGTTCCATCTTTATAGCCTCTATAGGTCTAAATGCCAATTCTACTGCGGTTGTTATCGGAGCGATGCTTATCTCTCCGTTAATGGGCCCTATTTTGGGAATAGGCATGTCCATAGCCATCAATGATATTGACACGCTAAAGAGGTCGTTGAAGAATTTTGCGGTCATGGTGGTGCTAAGTGTGCTAACGGCTTTTCTCTTTTTCAAGTTTTTTCCGTTGCGCGACGAGTCTTCCGAACTATTGGCACGTACGGCACCGGATATACGCGACGTATTGATCGCTTTTTTTGGTGGTTTGGCGCTGGTGATCGCCCGAGCTAAAAAAGGTACGATTGCCAGTGTAATTTTTGGTGTGGCCATTGCAACGGCTTTAATGCCACCGTTGTGTACCGTAGGGTTTGGTTTGGCCATATCCAATTGGCAGTATGCCTATGGTGCCCTATATCTTTTTACCATTAACACTATTTTCATTGCACTGGCGACATTTTTGGTACTTAAGCTGCTCCGTTTTCCTATGGTACGGTATGCCAATTCAAAACGGCGACGTTTGGTAGCGAGAATGGCATCGCTTTTGGCCATTTTGGTAATGGTGCCTGCTAGTTTAACGTTTTGGGATGCCTTGCAGGAATCTCTTTTTAGACGTGAGGCCAACGAGTTTATCGATGAGAACGTTGTCCCATATCAATTTGCAGGTGAAGGCAGGTTTTTAGAGGATTTTACCGATTTGGAATATAACAAAGGGGAAAACCCGGTAATAGAACTGGTCTTTATGGGAAATGAAACGATTCCCGATAACATAATCGCTACGTGGAACAACAAAAAAAACGATAAGGATAGATATAAGAGACTCGTAAATGCAGATCTTCAAGTAATACAAGGGTCAAAAAACAGCGAAGGGGATCAACTCAAATATGTGAATGAGCTTTACGAGTCACAAAAAGGTCTTTTGTCTACCCGCGAGGAAAAAATAAAATTATTGGAATCCGAACTGTCACGTATTCAAAAATTGACCTCATATCAAATACCATTTCATGAAATAAGTGCCGAGGCCAAATCAAATTACGAGAACCTATCTAAAATTGGATATTCCTATTTGATATCAACAGATTTCAACAAAACCGATACCGTTCCCATATTTGAGGTAACCTGGAAAAAAGACGCTAAAAGGGTCGAAACGGTAAAGGATATAAAAAAATTGAACGAGTGGTTAAAACTGCGCCTCAAAAACACTAATATAAAAGTAAAAGAAGTACCCCGGGATTAATTACGTTCCTCAATATACATTTGCCGTACCTTTTTAAACAGCTCTGATGAGTATACGAAATCGGTAACGGCTTTGTTGTCGGTCTTAAAGATTTCCTTGTTCGAGCCTTCCCACTCTTTTAGACCGTTTTTAAGAAAGATGATTTTTTTTCCGATTTCCATCACAGAGTTCATGTCATGGGTGTTGATGACCGTGGTAATATCGTATTCTTCGGTAATCTCTTGTATGAGGTTATCAATGAGTATAGCTGTTTTGGGGTCCAGTCCGGAGTTGGGCTCATCGCAAAATAAATATTTGGGATTCATGACGATGGCACGTGCTATGGCCACTCTTTTTTGCATACCGCCCGAAATTTCGGAAGGGTATTTATGGTGGGCGTCTATCAAATTTACCCGTTTTAGTACAAAATCGATTCGATCTTGCATTTCGGATTTGGATTGTTTTGTGAACATTTCCAAGGGGAACCTAACATTGCCCTCGACCGTCATACTATCAAATAGTGCGCTGCCTTGAAAAACCATTCCCATTTCCTGTCTCAAGTTGCGTTTTTCGTCACCGGTCAATTCTGAGTATAATTTTCCGTCATAGGCGATTGAGCCTTGTTCCGGGGTAAACAAACCTAAAAGAGTCTTAAGAAAAACTGTTTTTCCCGAACCACTTTGTCCAATAATCAAATTGGTTTTGCCCTTTTCAAATCTCGCCGTTATACCTTTTAGAATATGGGCCTCACCAAAAGATTTGTGTATGTTCTCTACCGCTATCATTAGCCTAATAAAAGTTGGGTTAAAATTCCGTTAAGTACTATGATTACGATACTGGTCCATACGAAAGATGTGGTACTGGCCTTGCCTACTTCCAAGGCACCGCCCTTCATGTAAAAACCATGAAACGAAGGTACCGTTGCCAAAACTAGGGCGAAGACCAATGTTTTGATGAATGAGTAGGTAATATGATAGGGAATAAAATCAAGTTGCAGTCCCTCAACAAAATCTGCCGAAGTGCTCAAGCCCCCCAAAACCGTAGCGGCCCAACCTCCAAAAATGCCAACATACATTGAAATGGCTATGATGAACGGATATAGCAAAAGAGCGATAATTTTAGGAAACACCAAATAGTTCAAAGCGTTGACGCCCATTACCTCAAGTGCATCAATTTGTTCGGTAACGCGCATGGTACCAATGCTTGAAGTAATATACGACCCGACCTTTCCTGCCATGATAATAGAACAAAACGTTGGGGCGAATTCCAAAATTATGGATTGTCTTGTCGCAAATCCGATAAGGCTTTTGGGGAGTAGGTCATTAGTTAGGTTCAACGCTGTTTGAATTGCGACTACCCCTCCGATAAAAAACGAGATAAAAATAAGTATACCCAAAGAACCAAAGATAAGTTCGTCAATTTCTTTAAGAATCAATGACTTCATGATTCTCCATTTTGTAGGCTTCTTAAAGACCTCTTTGATCATTAATGCGTAGCTGCCAATTGACGCTAGGTAGTTCATGCGATAAAAATAGACTTCTTGGCGTAAAAATAACAATATTAGGTGTCTTTTAACCTTCATTTAAAATTTAGCGGGTTTATTTAATTAATTTTGTTTTTTTAAAATTATAGCAATGATAAACAGAAAAGCATTTCAACTTTTTACCACATTACTATTGGTTTTCTCTTTGGTTACCGTAAATGCACAACGAAAAAGAAAAAAACAAGAAGAAAGTATACCTGAAATACAGTTAATGGCCAAGCCAAAACTGGTTGTGGGGATTGTAGTAGATCAAATGCGATATGATTATCTTACTAGGTTTTGGAACCATTATGGCACCGGGGGCTTTAAAAGACTCATAAGTGAAGGCTATAACTGTAAAAACAACCACTTTAATTACGCGCCGACAAGTACCGGTCCGGGACATGCTTCGGTATATACGGGAACAACCCCTGCAATACATGGCATTATTGGCAATAATTGGTATGATAAAGAGCAAGATAAAAGTGTGTACTGTGCAGGTGACAGTGGTTATCAATCGGTCGGTACTGAATCAGATGCCGGTCAAATGTCTCCGCATAGGATGAACGTTACCACAATAACCGACGAACTTAGATTGCACAACCAAATGAGGGGAAAAACTATTGCCATAGCTTTAAAAGATAGGGGAGCGGTGCTTCCGGGAGGGCATACGGCCAACGGTGCGTATTGGCTTCATGGTGGCGATGAAGGTAAATGGATAAGTAGTACGTATTATATGGGTAAACTCCCCAAATGGGTAGATGATTTCAATGCATCTGGCATAATACAATCGTATAAGAAACCATGGGTAACAATCAAGGATATAAATACGTATGTAGAAAGTGGATCGGACAACAACCTGTTCGAGGGGGTGTTTGAAACCGAAACGACACCTACCTTTCCTCATAATACCCCAAATTTGCTGAGTAAAACCTCGGATTTTGATATCATTAAGTATACCCCGTACGGGAACAGTTTAACGGCCGATTTTGCGATAGCCGCCCTTGAAGGGGAAAGCCTAGGTAAAGACAGTATTACCGATTTTCTTGCAGTTAGTTTTTCAAGTACGGATTATGTGGGACATAAGTTTGGTGTAAACTCTAAAGAGATTCAAGATACCTATATTCGTTTGGATATGGATTTGGAACGACTTTTAAATACGTTGGACCAACATGTAGGAGCAGGTGAGTATACCGTTTTTCTCTCCGCGGACCATGGCGCCATTGAGGTACCCGCATATCTGAAAAGTTTAAAAATACCTTCGGGATATCTTACCTCTGACGATTTAAAAACAAAATTCAATGATTTTTTAAACTTTACTTTTGGTACGGCCGATGTGGTTAAAAACTTTTCGAACAGTCAATTCTTCTTGGACCACAAGATCATTAAAAACTTGGATATTGATTTAGAGGAGGCCCAAGATAAAATTGCAGCGGAATTGTTGAATTATGACGATGTTGAAAAAGTTTACACGGCTCATCAAATGTGGAAAAACAATTATACCAACGGTATTCCCTACATCCTTCAAAACGGATTCAACCAAAAACGATCTGGAGATATTCTCATTACGACCAAACCTGGATACATCAACTACGCAAAAACAGGCTCTACCCATGGATCGCCGCAAATTTACGATACCCATGTACCTTTATTGTTTTTTGGCAAGGGTATAAAAAAGGGAAGTACGACGAAAAGAACTGAAATCCCCGATATTGCGCCAACCATTGCCTCGTTATTGGGTGTGTCTTTTCCCAATGGAACAACAGGTTCTGTAATTTCAGAAGTTTTAGAGTAGTTTTCTTTTAATTGAGGACCAACGCAGTTTTCGAATAAAATCACCTTCTTTTTGGGAAACCAAGAATGGGGCGTTTTCTTTTTTTGCCTCAAAAAAACCGTACATATTATCAAAAAAAGCGGCTTTCTTTTTTTGTTTCCAGGCCATTTTTAAAGATGCTATCAGGGTAATCAAAAACCCATAGCGCATAGTGTACATAGCTTTGCCCTGTAAAAGTTTGGCTTTTGCATTATAGGCATTTCCCGTAGGTCTTAAATGTTTTACTTTTAGGGAGTCGTCGGTAAAAATGTGATATCCATGGTACTGTGCCAATAACTCGTCCACCGTGTCCCAGCCCATAGCACTTTTGAGTCCGCCGATAGCTTTGAAACATTTTTTTGAGTATGCTTTAAAAGCACCGCGTACATGTTCTTTGTTCATGGGGTGGTTTAGCACCCATGCATTGTCTTTGTTTTGTTCATAGGCAAAGCCACCCGCAATGCCTATTTCGGGATTGCCCTTGAATGCGAAAGCGACTTTTTCAAAATAATCTTCCGGTAGAATGATATCCGCATCCAATTTAACCAAGAAATCGTACTTGGCATCTAACTGTTCTAGACCTTTATTAAAGGCATTGATTACTTTGCTACCCGGCATGTGCTCGGAAGACGACACTATGTTCAGTTTTTCAAATAGTGGTTTTTTTTCTACATACAGGTCTATAATGCCCTCTGTGGCATCAGTGGAATTATCGTTGACAACGATGGTTTTTTGTGGTTTTAAGGTTTGCTTTAGAATAGAATCAAGCGTTTTCTTCAGAAAAAGCTCTTCATTGTGTGCAGGTATAATGATGTAATATCTCACTACTTTTTTCTTTCGGCATAAACTATATAATATCTGGGCGTAAAACTTCGTAAAATAGGACGTATCCCTATTTTTTTGACTGGGTTAGTCCATTTTAAGCTGTCTTTTATTACCCATCCAGTCTTATCCAACAGCCAATCAAATTGCCAATCTTCAAATTCATGGTAATGCCTGTCCCACGGGTCTGTTTTACTCTTATAAGCAGGCGAAAACCATAATCTCAAAGGTATGCTGGCGACCAGCTTGTCAGATTTGATTTCGCTTAAAATATTGAAAGGAGCCAATAAATGTTCAAAAATCTCAAATGCCGTTACTACTTGGCTTTTAGAATTTTGGACCGAAGAAAAATCAATATCCAAATCTTCACCTTTGGTATTTTCTACCACATAACCCTGTGTTTTCATTATTTTGGAAAACGGATTTTCAACTCCAAGGTCCAAAATGGTTTCGTTGGTATTTATATGCTTTTTGAGAAAAGATAAGGTGTTTTGAAAACGTTTGTTCGGATAGGTCTTCTCGTACATGTAAAGAGTGTCAAACTTTATAAATGATGGCATTTATGTTCATTCCTGCGCCAACACTTGCAAAGATAACAACATCTCCCTTTTGTATTTCTTGATTTTTTATTTTTCCGTGCCGCACCATGTCAAACAGTGTTGGTATGGTCGCAACAGAGCTGTTTCCCAATTTTCCTATATTCATGGGCATAATATTTTCCGGCATTGGCCTATCGTGTAATTTATAAAAACGCTTTACTATGGCTTCGTCCATTTTTTCGTTGGCTTGATGAATGAATATTTTCTTGATTTCATCAATTTTGACCCCACTTTTATCCAAACAATCTTTCATAGCCTGTGGAACATGGGTTACCGCAAACTCATAAATTTTACGGCCATACATTTTAATGTATTTTGTGCCTTTAGCAGATGGTTTATACGATTTGCCATAAAATAGAAAATAGGCTTCTTCATAGGTGTAGGTAGCACTGGCATGGGCCAAAACTTGCCCGTTATCACTTTTTTCCTCGATAATTGTAGCTCCTGCACCATCGGAATATATCATGGAGTCCCTGTCATAAGGGTCTACTACCCTAGAAAGTGTTTCTGCACCAATGACCAAGCATTTTTTGGCCATGCCACTTTTTATAAAAGCATTGGCTTGAATAACGCCTTCAATCCATCCTGGGCAACCGAACAACATATCGTACGCCACACATTTGGGATTTTTAATGCGCAAATGGTGCTTAACCCTAGTAGCCAAACTGGGTAGCATATCGCTTTGGGATTGCCCATGGGTGATATCTCCGAAATTATGTGCAAAAATAATATAATCCAGTTCCTCTTTGTCAATACCCGCATCGGCAATGGCCTTTTCCGATGCTAAAAAAGCAATATCGGATGTGTTCAGGTTTTTTTCCGCATATCGCCTTTCATATATTCCTGTTATCGCCTTAAATTTTTCAATGATGACCGGATTGTTCTGTGAAAATGGGCTGCCATCGGCGTTTAAAAATTCGTGGTCTTCAAAATCTTTGTTCTGTACGGTCAACGAAGGTATATAGCTTCCTGTTCCTGTAATGCCTATGCTCATGGTTAAAACTATGGTTAGTATGGCTAAAATAAGATAGCAAATCGATAATCTTATGCGTGCATAATATTCATTACGATGTTCACAAGTGTTTTCTACTAAGTCTCGAAATAAAAAAAGCCTTTTTTTTGTTTGAAAAAGGCTTTTAGATACTATGTATATTGATGTTATTCTACTTCGGCATATTCTTCAATGGGCGCACAAGTACATATCAAATTACGATCGCCATAGGCATCATCTACCCTTCTAACCGACGGCCAGAATTTATTGTCAGAAACATAAGACAATGGAAAGGCAGCCTTTTGCCTGCTGTAGGGAAACTCCCAAGTATCGCTGGTTACCATCTCCAAGGTATGTGGTGAGTTTTTCAATACATTGTCATAATCTTCTGCACTGGCAGTATCGATTTCTTCTCGAATTGATATCATGGCATCACAAAAACGGTCCAACTCTGCCAGGCCTTCACTTTCGGTAGGCTCAATCATCATGGTGCCCGCTACCGGGAACGATACCGTAGGAGCGTGAAAACCATAATCCATCAAACGTTTGGCTATATCGGTCACCTCGATGCCATGGGCTTTGAAAGGTCTGCAATCAATTATCATTTCATGCGCCGCCCTTCCCTTCTCACCAGTATATAAAACCTCATATTGACCTTCGAGCCTATGTTTGATGTAATTGGCGTTGAGGATCGCAATTTCTGTAGAACGGGTCAGTCCCCTCTCACCGAGCATTTTTATATAACCATATGAAATGAGACAGGCTAAAGAACTCCCCCAAGGGGCAGCGGAAATAGCCGTTATCGCTTTCTCCCCACCTGTTTTTATCAGTGGATTGCTCGGTAGGAAGGGGACCAGTTGCGGTGCGACACAAATTGGTCCTACCCCGGGTCCACCACCGCCGTGGGGAATTGCAAAAGTCTTGTGTAGGTTTAGATGGCACACATCCGCACCAATGGCAGCCGGATTGGTCAGGCCAACTTGGGCATTCATATTGGCACCATCCATATATACTTGTCCACCATTATCGTGTATCAATTTTGTAATATATTTGATAGATGACTCAAATACGCCATGTGTTGATGGATAAGTAACCATTAAAGCAGCTAAATTATCCGAATGTATCGCAACTTTTTCCTCTAGGTCTATTACGTCAATATTACCTTTTTCATCGGTTTTGGTCACCACTACTCTCATCCCGGCCATGACTGCGGAGGCCGGATTCGTACCATGGGCCGACGCCGGTATTATACATATGTTTCTATTGGTGTCGCCACGGGATTCGTGATAGGCCCTAATGACCATTAAACCTGCATATTCACCTTGGGCACCTGAATTTGGTTGTAACGATGTACCTGCAAAACCAGTGATGATGTTCAAATCTTTTGCCAATTCTTTCAGCATCAATTGATAGCCTTCCGCTTGGTCAACAGGAACGAATGGGTGAATGTTTCCCCAGTTAACAGAACTCAGGGGAAGCATTTCGCTTGCTGCGTTCAATTTCATGGTACAGCTGCCCAATGAAATCATGGAATGGTTGAGTGCTAGATCTTTTCGTTCCAATTTTTTGATGTAACGCATCAATTGGGTTTCCGAATGGTATGAATTAAAGACTTGATTTTGTAGAAATGGTGTATTTCTCTGAACAGATGCCGGGATGGCATGTACTTTATCCGCTTCGGCATAAAAACCTTCATCAATGGTCTTTGTATTCAAAATTTTGAATACGTTGACAATGGCAACAATATCTTTGAACGATGTTGCTTCGTTAATCGAGATGGAAATGGTCTTATCATCAATATAGTTAAAATTGATACCTTCTTTTTCAGCGGCGTTGTGTACTTTGTCAACATCGTCAACGGAGACTTTTATGGTGTCAAAAAAGGCCGAATTTAGTTGTTGTATACTTATGTTTTTGAGGGCTTCGCTGAGTATTTTGGTTTTATTATGAACTTTGCGCGCAATATATTTTAATCCTTCCGGACCATGATACACGGCATACATTCCCGCCATTACGGCAAGTAAAACTTGGGCAGTGCAAATATTGGAAGTCGCCTTATCCCTTTTAATGTGTTGCTCCCTGGTCTGTAGTGCCATACGCATGGCAGGTTTGCCATCAGTATCTTTGGTAACACCGATAATACGACCGGGTATGTTTCGTTTATACTCTTCTTTGGTCGCAAAAAAGGCCGCATGTGGCCCACCGTATCCTAAGGGAATTCCAAAACGTTGTGTTGTGCCTACGACCACGTCTACGCCCATTTCCCCTGGAGGTGTCAGCATGACCAAACTTAAAATATCGGCAGCAACTGCGACTTTTATATTATTTTCTTTGGCTTTGGATACAAAATCAGCGTAATCATGTACTTGTCCATATTTACCGGGGTATTGTAAAATAGCACCATAAAAATCATCACCAAATTCAAATGTTTCGTGATTTCCCACAACCAGTTGAATGCCCAAAGGTGTAGAACGTGTTTTCAAGAGCGACAAAGTTTGTGGCAATATTTCTTCCGACACAAAAAACTTTAGAACATTGTTCTTCTTTTGTTCGCGGCTCCTTACATCAAACAGCATGGTCATGGCCTCGGCAGCGGCCGTACTTTCATCCAAAAGAGAAGCGTTGGCCAACTCCATTCCGGTCAAATCGGTCACCACGGTTTGGAAATTCAATAGCGCTTCTAATCTGCCTTGTGCGATTTCTGCTTGATATGGCGTGTAAGCGGTATACCACCCCGGGTTCTCAAGGATGTTTCTTTTGATTACCGATGGTGTAATGCTTTCATGGTAACCCAGCCCTATGTACGAGCGGTATACTTTGTTTTTTTCGGAGAGCTCTTGTATATGGTTCAAAAACTCATGTTCGCTCATGGGGTCATCCAAATGTAGTGTTTCCTTAAGCCGAATATCATCTGGAATGGTCTCGAATATGAGCTGTTCCATAGTATCTACTTCAACCGTTTTTAACATGTGTTTGAGGTCTTCTTCCCTAATGCCGATATGGCGCGATGCGAACACGTCAGTTTTCATAAATATGAAATTGAAATTAATGGGGCAAAATTAGCGATAAATTCCCTTATATTAGGAGCTTTATGCTTCAACAAAGTGAAAGTTTTTAACTAAAAAACGGGGTTATGAACAGTTTGGTTATTTTTGTTTAATGACGGTATTGCAACGTATTTTTGACTTTTATCTTGATGCCAGTATTCACGTTGCTTTTGCCGTATTGGCTTTGGTTCACGCAACCGGACTAACCTTAAACATTCCAACTGACGAACATCTTTCTTGGTTTCTTTTTTTTGGCTCCGTTACCTGTTATAATTTCATAAAATATGGTGTTGAGGCCGAAAAGTATGTTTTGGTGGCCAATCGGTATCATAAAAACATACAATTGGCCAGTTTCATTGTATTGGGTTTTGCTGTATACCATGCTTTTTTCTTGACCATGCAGGTATGGGTCACGTTAATACTCCTGTTTTTTTTGACCGCCCTGTATGCATTGCCCGTGTTGCCCAATGCCAAGAACCTAAGAAGCTTAGGGGGCTTGAAAATCTTTATCGTTGCTTTGGTATGGTCGGGTACTACGGTAATGTTACCTTATATTGTGACAAAGAACACCTTGGTTTGGGATGTTTGGATAGAGGCTTGTCAACGTTTTGTACTGGTACTTATACTTTTGATACCTTTTGAGATACGCGATTTACGATATGATAGCCCCGAACTTAAAACTTTGCCCCAACGTTATGGAGTGGCAAAAACCAAGATAATAGGCTCTTTTATGGTATTGTTGTTCTTTTTTCTTAGTTTTCTCAAAGATGATTTATCCTATCGGGAGCTCGTTGCAAAGGGAGTGTTATTTTTAATACTGGGTGGTTTGATGTATGTCACCAAAAGAAATCAATCCAAATATTTTTCATCGTTTTGGGTCGAGGGTGTTCCCATTTTGTTTTTGATGCTGTTGGTAGGTCTAAAATTCTTTTTTTAGCCTTTGTTTTGGAGTTGTTGCTTCATGCGTACCTTATCCTCATCGGAAAGGGCATGTAGGTTGGCTTTTTGGCACAGTGAGGTAAGTTGCGTGTTTTTTTCCGTTGCCTTGGAACATGTTTTGCACACGAAAAGGTGAAATTTTAATTTTATTTTTTCAATAAAAGTTGCTTCCACATATTGGGCCTTATTACAGATTATAGCAGCTTTGTCACAAGAAATCATAACTTAAAACCAATTTTGATTAAGGCAACCCATCAATGCCGTTCTAGATCGATGTATCATCACCCAAAGATTAGACGGATTAATTCCCAATTCATTACAAATATCTTCGGTACTAATCCCTTGAATGGTTTTCATAGTAAAAACCTTGGCCTGTTTTTTTGGAAGCTTGGCAATACATTCCTGAATGGCCATGCCCAACTCCTCGTTTTCAATAGGGCTGTTCTCCAATGTGCTAAAAGGGTCTGCCACTCGTTCTTCCATCCAGTCTCCATCTGAATCACTGCTTGAGCTATAACCCATACGAACCTCCGCCTTTCCTTTTTTAGAATTTATTTTACGGTAATGATCTATCACCTTTCGTTTTAAAATAGCGATAAGCCAGGTTCGTTCGGCGGCATCTCCCTTATAATTTTTTGCTGATTTCAAGCCGGCAAAAAATGTTTCCTGTACCAGGTCTTTGGCAATTTCAGCATTGCTTACCCTTGCAACTGCATAGTTGAATAGGTAATCTGCATAGTTGTCTACCCAATGATCAGGTTGTAGCTGGTGTACTGCCATATGCTTTTTATCGTTTTCAAAAGTAAATGAATTTGATGTAATTATCTTCATATTTTCATTGTGTTCATGATATTTTAGTGCCGACATAATTCTTATTTTTGATTAAAACTTATAATGAAACTTTACTTTTGGTGTTTTGTATTGCTCCTAATCAATTTTGGTTGTGCCCAAAATAAGTCAAAACATATCACAGAGTTTTCACAAAAAGATATAAATGACGGGATATTGGTTGATGTAAGAACTCCCAAGGAATATGCTGCCGGCCATATTAAAAATGCTGTGAATATAAATTGGTTCGATACTGATTTTACTTCGCAATTTGAAAGGTTTGGAAAAAACAAAACCATTTATGTGTATTGTAAAAAAGGAGGAAGGAGTTTAAAAGCCCAAGAAAAGTTAAAATCTTTGGGTTATGAAAACGTTATAAACTTGGAAGGTGGGTATGATGCAAAAGTGATGCATCAAAAATGATTTTACCCAATAGTTTCTTTTAATGCTTCTTTAAGCGTACGGTATCGAAACGTGAACCCGGCATCAAGCAGTTTTTTTGGAACAACATTTCTACTTTTTAAAATCAACTCTGTTTCTGTTCGTATACATACTGCACCGATTTCCAACAACCATTTTGGCGCTGGCAAACCAAAACCTACCCCGACTGTTCTACGAACCAATTGCATAAGTTTCGCGTTTGTGGTCGGTTCTGGTGCAACTATGTTTACAGGGCCATTGATAAAGTTGTTTTGGATGATGAAATCTATACTTCGGACAAAGTCATTCACATGGATCCAGCTGAATTTTTGATTCCCATCGCCTTGTTTGCCCCCAAGTCCGAATTTGGCCAATTTTTTTATAGGTGTAAGCGCACCGCCGTTCTTTCCCAATACAATACTGGTACGCAGAGCGATTTTTCTTGTTTTAGGGGTAACCGATTCAAAGAGTGATTTTTCCCAAGCCTTGGCGACATTTACCGAAAAACCAGAACCTATCTCCCCATTTTCTTCGCTCATTTTCTCGTGTAAAGAATGCTTGTAAATAGTTGCGGTGGATGAATTCAACCAGATTTTAGGTGGGTTTTTGGCCTTGGTGATTGCCTCTCCCAATATTTGGGTAGCATCTACCCGAGAGTCTAGTATCATCTTTTTGTTTTGCTCCGTATACCTACAATCTACCGAGCGACCTGCCATATTTATCAATACTTCGCACCCATCAATTTCATGTTGCCAATCGCTTAGGGATTTTGCATCCCAAGTAACGTAACGTACATTTGCTTTTGTACATGATTTTCCCCGTGTCAAAACGATTATGGTATCAAATTTATCTTCAAAATATGTTATGATGGCATTTCCCAAAAAACCGCTACCGCCCGCTATGACCAATTTTTGCATTTCTTAAAGATCATAGGTTGAAATATGTAATCACGTTCACTATAAAAAGCCATGTATAAACCACTGCGAAAAGTGTAAACAAGGCGTTCATAAAATAACTGCCTATTTTGAACAAGGTCTCTTGCGGAATTCGGTACATTGGATAGTAAGCGATCTGTGTTGCGACTTTACCTACCCAGTAGGCTGCAATCAAACCTGTTAAGGCTATGGCAAGTTTTGAGCCATTTTGTAGGTCAGTCGACAGTAGTATGGCGATGAGTCCAAATGAAAAATTGAGTCCTTGAATATACCTGCCATAGGTTTTGGCGATTTCTTGATTTAGCGGCTTTAGCTGTTTTACATCAGTATACCAATCAAAAACGCGATGACGTATCCAGGAGTAAATCAATGCAGTGAAGATTTGGCCTAGTCCTCCTAAAATTATCAACCAATTAGGTACATTATAACTCATATTACTTTATTTTAAGTTTTCTGAAAATATTTAAATAGTGTCTCAGATTTTTTACTTGAACAATTTTAACAACGATTTGGTCAGCCAATTTTGTTTTTGGTTTACAATTTTATTGAGCATAGTATCGGCGGTGTAGGCCAGCTCATGTAAAGCCATGGTCTGTTTTATAAATTCTTTTGTTGCTTCTGTTCCGTCGTCTTTTATGCTAGATACTTCTTCTAAAGTTTTTACGACCGGTTTAATCTCTCTTCTACTGCGTTCTTTGGCAATGATTCGTGCCAGTTCTTGCACATCTTTTTCCGTAGTAAAATATTCCTTGCGCTCACCTGCTTTCAATTCTTTGGTGACAATGCCCCAGTCTATCAACTGCCTTACGTTCATACTGGTATTGCCACGTGATATTTTGAGTTCTTTCATTATTTCTTCCGTAGTCAATGCTTTCGTCGATATAAAAAGCAAAGCCTGTATTTGAGCCATAGCCTTGTTGATGCCCCATAAAGTACCCAAACTACCCCATGTACTTATAAATTTACTTTTTGCTTTTACATAATCCATGAGATAAATATACAAATATTTTTGAAATTTCAATAATTATTGAAATTATATATACTCTTATTACGGACTATGTACAAGATGCCATTCCAAAATATATAGTAATATAATCCGTTCTTATCTTAATTGTTCTATGGTAAAGCCTAGTTTTTTACAGAAACCACTGAAAACAGTGATGTTGGGATCTCATTGCTACATTAGCTTGCAGCTATAATTTAAAATGGTATTTACTAATATGTTCATAAAGCCTACAAATAAACCAAACCTGTATAAATGAAATCAAAGTTCTTAATAATTGCAATCTTGATGTCTCAAGTAACAATGTCACAAACAAGTTTTGAACCCGTGAAGAAGGAAATCTTAGATCAATGGATTTCCCAAGCACGTGAAAAAAATGAAATAGCTACACAGCATCTCCCAAAATTCAGGGAAGAACATCAAGATGTTCTGGATAAACCAGAAGACTCTAACCGAAGGTTTGACTACGGGCGTATTCTCACTATTTTGTTACAGCCTACATTGTCCACGGCAACTGAAAACCCCATGTCAAAAAGCGCGAACAATATTGCCGAAGAGGCAGAGCGTGCCTATCTTGGTGCTATAGAACTTTACGAAAAACATGGGCGTGCCAACATTATGCTGGGCCTGCTCTACAATCAATTGGGCAGATACATGCAATCGGAAAAATATCTCGAAGTTGGCCTTGAACTAGAAGAAGGTGGCGAAGATTGGATGGTCGCCGCAAACCAGTACTTGCTTGCTGGGGCATATACCTATAATACCGATGAGGAAAAATACCAAGAGGTCTACAAAAAGTTCAAAGAGTACGCACATACAGATGTGAAAGACAGCGCATATTATAAAAAGATGGCAGTTTTGTACATATCGTATTACGAGAGGTAATTTACCAAACACACTACCTATGCGAAATATCATCTTTTGTTTAGTAATCATCCATCCAATATTCTGCTTTTCACAAAATTTGGCCAATGGCTTTTATCAAGTTGATGAAACATACGAGGGTAGGCTAGTAAGGGAATTGGACGATACTTCTGACTTTTATGTGGTACCCCAACCTATCTTGGTTTTGGACGATTTTAAAAATATACAAGCACGGCCATCGGAGTTTGGCGGCACACACAATCTAATATTTGAGCTAAAAGACATAGGTTCTGAAAAATTCAAAAATTTCACACAAAAGGAATCTCCAACACAAATGGCCTTGCTTATGGATAGCAAGCTTATAAGCAAGGCGATTATACAAATGCCCATCCCAAATGGAACATTTATTTTATCTGGTCTTGATTTTAAAAAAGCAAGGGCAACACGAAATAAACTTCTGCAGCAAATGGGAAAATCACCTTTGTTCGCAAAAGGTAATTTTACAATTTACAGTAATAGGGCAATTTATGACGGTAAAGAAATTTATAATACCAAAACGGACTATAATACTTTTATGGAACGCGAAGCCATGCCCGGCTCGCAATGTGATGCCTATTATTCGTCATATTACAACCCATTGTCACTAGTTGGCGATTTCTATAGTTATGAATGGGGATATTCAGCCGAATCAGCATGTGGTTCGCCGGGCAACATGTTAGGGGTGAAAACAACCAATGATGAAACTGGCACAGCGGTTTCGCTTTTGCAAATTGTTGAGGAAGAGGTTGTTGTGGCAGCCTTAAAAAAAGACAGTTGGGTCACACAACAAGCAGTATCATTTAAAATAGATTTAGAAAATGTTGAGAGTTTTTCAGGTATGCTTGATTTTTTTAAAGCGCACTTTGGGGTCACCATTACGCCGTCAAGTTTTTGTATTCTTGGTTATGAAAAGGGGATGGTAAAAATTCGTCTTGTAGGTGTTGAATATGTGGGTTACAGTCACCATCGTCATTTACAGCTAGGTTTTGAAGTGCCTGTCAAAGAAAAGGCAAAGCCTATATTCTCTGATAATACTTTTTTTTATTTGGGAAAATTTAAAAATGGGCTTTATCAATACTAATTTGAGATGCAAAAAGTAAGTCCGATGTTGTTTGTATTCCTCAAAGCAAAGAAATCGAATAAGTGAAATTATTTAAAATGATCATTTTTTCTATCATTTCTACGTTGATGATGATAGGCTTGTTGTCTGCTTTTGCGTTTATCTTATCAAAAGGCATAGAGTATTACAATTTTAAGGCATATGCCCTAAATCCTATATTTTTCATAGGTTTTGTATATGGTTTTCTGGTATTTCTTGCGGTTTGTTTTATTAAATCAAAAAAGATGATGTCAATATTAATGTGTCTTGTTTTTACAACATTATATTTATTTATGACTTTTCAGGTTGCATTTGATTTACGTAGCGAATTTGGGGCTACTTGGTTATCTTCCGAAGTCTTTTGGGAGTTGGTTGTGAATAAGGGGAAAGGGTTATATTTTTTGGCGGTTGGTTTGATTTTAACTTTGATCAGTACCATGATTCTTGTAAAGAAATGATATGCGAAAATCACATAATATCCCTGAAATAAGGGATACGTCGCTTACGTTAATACTAGACTTTTGTGGTATAGGAAAACAACGTTGACATTCTCAGAGGTAAGAGATAATCAATCTTAAAAAATGAAAGAACAAACACCTGCAAATATAACATTTGGCTTATTGGCCAAACTGCCTAAGTCCGAACTGCAGCTATTGGTAAAAGAGTACATAGCATATAGTGGTAAAGTTAAATATGTGTATTATTTCATTTTTGGTTTTTTTGCGATTGTCATGACGTATAATCTTGTTTTCGCAGGAAGGAGTTTTCCAATACATGACTATAAAAATATACAGAACACCATGGTTGGTGTCGTGGGTATTTTTTTATTGATTTTTTTAGGGGTCGCAGGGTATGTATTGGCAAAGCTGATAAGGCTAAAAAAGAGAATAAATAGCATCGCTGAAAAGTGTAGATTAAATAAAAAAGCATTGCGGTCAGAATTTCACTTATTTGTGAAAACCACTATTGGTGGTACAGGAATTAAATAACCATTAAAAACATAAAAATGAAAAAGTATTTAAAGTATGCATTTACAATAGCGGCACCTCTGGTTTTCAACAGTTGTAATCTTGGAGGCTCAATAGCTGATGGGATTTCCGTTAAAGAGGAAGGAGTATCGGTTGATAAAGTGTACGTATCGGACGGTAAAGATGAGTTGAAAACGAGAACATTTACATATGGTCAAAATATATACACGAATTTTGAAGGGGTCGAAGGCTTCAACTTTGAAAACAATAAGTATTATCCGCAAATGTCGGTTTACATAGTTTCCAAAGAGGGGGACACTGTAATGAAGCAGGATAAGTTATATAATGATAATGCTGGTTTTGGTAAAGAAATAAATGTGCTTGAAGGCCGGTTGATTTTGGCTAACCCAATACACTCCGGAAAGGAGTATACAGTTCACTACACGATTACCGATCAAAAAGGAGACGGTAGATTGTATAGTGAAATGGATTTTAACCTTATCAAGGACGACAATATTCAAGTTGAAAAAAACGGTTTGGATTTTCAGGAAGCTTACATTATGTCCCAAAAAACGGGCGAGGTCATCACAAATGCTGAAATAGGCTTTGACCAATTACTTTTGATGGATTTTCAGGGACTTAACGGTTATCAGTTAAAAAATGGAATGGTAAGTTTGGGTTTGTATGTTAAAATGACCGACAGTTCCGGTAATGTGGTCGTTGAGAACAAAGATGCTTTTTCTGGCAGGGGGACTATGGACGAAAATACGGTAAAACAAGGCATAGCCTCAACGATGAAGCTCTCACGTGGTAAATTGGATAATCCCGTAAAATGGGAAATGAGGATTTGGGACAAGAACAGTGATGCCGAACTCAAAGCCGTAGCTGAGCTGACTGTCAAAAATTGAGGGGTAACCGGAAGGTGATTTTTCATAATATAAGGTCACTTAGTACAGTTTTGGCCAATGCTGCTTTTTGATAGCTGCGATAAATACCAATGTAACAACACGGTAAGCGGGTATATGTATTGTTTATTGTAATCTGAAAAGGCCAATACAAATTGATGACAGGTACTATCCCAATGTGGACCTTGCATTGGTTTTGAAATAGGGGATTTTAGATTTTCCTATCAAAATTCGTTTGGTCCGAACGCTAATGTTCCGACATTTTTGGAACAATCGTTCAATTTTATGTTGGTGTTTGATGAAAAGACAATCCAAAAGTCCCGTTGGCATTGACAGAAAAGGTGCAGGAAGAATATAACGATACAATAATTTGAGGTTGTTTGTTGAGCATCAATAGCTTTACACCAAAAATAGACGTCGATTTATATATGACATTTAAATGATGAAAAAAATAGCACATCCACTTTTTGAAATACAAATACCCGGTTCTTTTGAGCTAAGGGACCAGTCCGACGTGGGTATATGGGCAGAAAATCGCGATGCGACCTATGAAAACCAATGGCCATTGGTAAGTGCCGTGATTTTAAGGCTAAATGATCTAAATGATGATATTTACAAAGGGGATACTTGGCAAGAACGGTTTGAGGACTCTTGCCTTTCCATCTATTTTAAATCCGAAAAACTTAGCGGGCAAAATAAGAAGTTAAAAGGTTTTGATTCATATGTGGTCAAAGCACATACCGATGCGACTTTTCAAAAGACGCATTTCAAGATCAACTATTTGTTCGCGGCCATTATTTTGGATGATGACCATTATCTGGAGTTCAGGGCGGTTCACGAAAAAACATCAGATGGTTATTTAGAAGCATGGGCAATAGCTTCTTTGGACTCCTTGGAGATTTTTGGGGATGCAAGCGTACGCTCTCAGGCGTGGCGCATGCATTTGATTGCTCTAGAGGAAGAAGAACGTGCCCATCAAGATAAACTAGCTTCCATGACCCATCGGGAACCGGAAAAAAAAGTGTTCAAAGCTGAAATCCCCAAAGACGGAAAAGAGGTTTTTAAAGTCGGGGATTTTGATTTTGAGTTTGTAGCGAAAGAAACGAATATAAGTATCGGAGCAATGTCGAGAGATATACAGCTCACAATAAAAGCAAAAACTAAGGAAGTTAAAAAAGCGATTCAAACAAAGGTACTTGATGACTATCCGGGTGATGGTACGGTTACTTTGACCTTTCCTGCAAAGGGCATCCATGAAAATGGACAGCCCAAAGGGCAAATGTATTTTGAAGAAGAAAAGACCAATGCACCTTTATTCTTGCATGCCCGAAGTGAAGGTTTTGATTACACCCTAGCATTTTCTGGCTCTTTGACTTTTGATAACGGCTGGGTATTGCTAAAAGGTGAAATGACCAAAAGCTATCACAATAAGGCGTATCCCATTTTTGTCGCTAAAAAAATGGATATGTCAGTTTTAAAATGGTCAGACTATCGTTTTTCTTCCATGGAAGAGGCATATACTGCCAGTCCGAATGAGGTGCGCTACCTCTTACTACAAAATCCGAGTTTTACAAAATTACCTGAAGCCTTATTCGGGTTCAAGAATTTAGAGGAATTGACCATTCATCAGAAATCCAATAGCTGGGAAGAAGAAAAGTTGCCCTTTAACCAGTTTCAGAAAGAATTAGGGCAATTGGTAAAATTGAAAAAATTACACATTAGTGGTGCAGCTCTAGAACAACTTCCGGAAAGTATTGGTCTACTTACCGATTTAGAACAGTTGAACGTTAGCCAAACGTTCATTCAAGATATGCCGAATAGTATCTGGCAGTTGCCCAAGCTTAAATACCTTTGGTTGTCATCAAATAAGCTTACAAGTATCTCCGATACCATCAATCTTCCGAGTTTACAAAATATTTCATTGGATAAAAATGAATTGACCACCTTGCCCGAATCTTTGGCCAAACAGCCGCAGCTTAAACGCATCAAGCTAGAAGGAAATCCACTAGAGCATTTACCTGAGGCCTTTAATGCAATTAAGGAGATAGAACTGTCTATGGAAGATAAATTACGATTGCTGGATTTTGATTACAAAGGCGCAGATGAAAATGGCTTGGTTGCATGGGACGATTCTGTTTTTTGGTCTCACTACGATGACGAGCTGGTAGCGGAAATCGATTTGGTCATCAAAGAAAATGAACTGGAGGAATACGATAAAGCATTAAAACCTATGGTCAAAAAGGCTGTCGGGTTTAAGCATATCAGCGAGGAAGATTATAAAGCTATAGGCAACCATCGTTTTGGTGGCATGCCCGACTTACCTGAAAATATTCCCTATCCCAGATTTGGGGAGAATTGGCGTGAAGGTAAAAACGACTACATCTATGAGTTCATAGGGCAAATTAATTGTGCCGAAATTGCTCATTTGCAAGACTATTTACCTAGAACCGGTACGCTATTTTTCTTCTTGGAGACGATGCATAATATTTACGGTGGTGTAAACAACCCCGGTAAAATTATTTACGTAGAAGACAATGCGAAACTAGCTTCGGGCAAGCGTTTTAATTTTACCGATGAGGATTATTTTGAAATGTTCGACGAAGGGTATCAGGGCTTTAAAGTCAGTGCTACGAAAATGAACAGTGCTCCATCATTTTATGCAAGTTATGCGAACAAACACCTCTTTTCGGGCGAAAGTGCCAAGATTAAAGATGATGACAAACTTTTGGATGCATTGTATGATACTTTTGAAAATCCGATAAATGAGAAGAATCCTTTCGAGTATGCGGTAAACGCTCATGGTTTTACCCAGCATGAAGCACCTGAATTGCAGGCATCGCTGGCTAAAAAAGGAAATCCTGAAGATTGGGTTACTCTTTTAGTGGTAACATCCGCTGGCGATATGCAATGGAGTGACGCCGGTGATATTTTTTATGTGATACACAAGAGCGATTTGGCAAAAAAAGATTTTAGTAATGTTTTTGTTACCCTGGAAAGTAGTTGACCATATAATATGAAATCTTTACACAAGTTAGCGTAACGTCTTACATGAATTTGAATTTGAATTTGAATGTTCTGGAACGAAAAACCAAAATTACCGATAACGTCTAAAGACCAAACATGGGTCGAGGAGTCCCTTTCCTTTTTGAAGGATAGCTTGGGCGAGGATAGGTTACGAGCGGTCAAAACTGTTGAGCCCACCAAAGAGTTCTTTAACCGAGATTTTGATGGTGAAGAATCGGATGCCCAGTTTATTTTGCAACGTTGTAAAGAGTTGATGGATATTCAGAAAAAAGTCTCATTGGAGTTTTATTCGGAAGAAAGTCGCTATCTGGATGACGGCACGCTCTTAAGTTCAAGCATGGATATTATGGGAAGGTCTTCCCGTGCTGCGGGCACGTATCAAAAAAAAGGTGGAAAATCACTGATTCGAATAGAAAGAGGGCAATTGAAACGTCCAGAAAGCCTTATCGCAACTATCAGTCATGAATTGGCACACGAAAAACTGTTAGGCGAGCATCGTATCATTCAAAATGATGAATATCTAACCGATCTTACGGCCATCGTATTCGGTTTCGGAATTTTTATCGCTAACGCAAAATTTCAATTAACATCGGGTATCCAAAATGGTTTTGGGTGGCAAATGCAAAGCCAAGGGTATTTGCCCGAGCAAGTTACCGCCTATGCAATGGCATCCTTGGCACTTAAGAAAAAAGAAAACGACCCCGCGTATAAAATGTATTTTGATAGCTCGGTCGCAAAGTATTTTGAGCAAGCGCTGAGATATCTAACCTCCGACGAAAATCCGGTGGATGTCACGAGTTTTTGGACATTCAAAGAACAAGTTGAGGAGATAAAAAAGTCTCAACCTATAGTTAAACCTGAAAGAGATGGGATTTTCGATGCAAGCGACTTAGAGAGGCTGCGGCGCGAAATGCAACATGCCTGTTACCAAGGTAATAACGGATCAGTCGAAAATTTGCTGCAAAAAGGAGTGTCACCGAATTTTGTCATCATTGGGGGCTCACCGCTTACCATAGCAGTGAAACAAGAGAACAAAGAACTTATAGATTGCCTATTGCGTTATGCTGCGGACATCAATTTTTCAGAAACTGAAAATATAATGGATAGCCTGCCCTTGATGGCAGCATGTGAAAACGAGAATATTGCGATGATGAAATACCTCATTGATTTGGGCGCTGAGATAAATCGTGTGGCAGGCAATGGTCAAAGTGTTTTAGAGGTGGCCGTAGAAACTGGCAATGTAGAGCTAGTGGCTTTTTTACTGAAGTTCGGTGCGTGGATTGAAATAAAGTCAGGCCATTTCATGATTTTCGATAAAACGCCATTAACTGTTGCAGTACTGAATAATGATACCCAAATGGTTTGCTTTTTGGTTGAAAATGGAGCGAAAACCAAGCCCATACGAAAAATAGAAAGACACAAAATTCACCCGAAGATGGTAAAGTTTCTCAAAACCAAAAAATACCTTTAGAATGAATCATGTCAAGATTTTCGATAAATCAAAGGATATTACGGAAAGGAATGTCGACATTATCGTTGCACCCGTAAATCGTGATTTAGAAACATCAGGTGTTCACAAGCCTTTGGATTATGTCATCTATAATCATCGCTATCAATTGCGTATGGAACGAAGCATCATTCCTGATAAAAGTGCTGTCGCTTACGGTGATGTTTATGTTATCCCGGAGGAAGACGGTGGACAATCCAGTCTTATGTATGCTGTTTTGGAATCATCAAAAAAAGACAATAATAAGAAACGGTTAGAACAGTTTTACAATAATATTTTTTTGAAAGCCATTGATTTTGGTGCGTCTTCTATTCGGGTGCCGAGTTTAAGCCATGGAATTTTCTTATATCCCGTTCAGGAAGTAGTTCATATTGGTATTGATATCGCAGCATCATTTGAAACCTTTCAAGAGATTCAGTTCTATTGTTATAATGATGCCTACTACAACGTTTTCATCACTTATTTGGAAATATTGAAAGACAAATGGAAGAAATAAAAATATTGCTTTTTGCCTTGGTCTCGTTCTTGTCTCAAGAAGACATTCCCATTGCCGCAAAATCTGCTGAAATCGACATTAACACAACCACCAAACAAATCACTATACACCAAAATGACATTTATAGTTTAGACCCTTACAAAGAACAGGCAAAAGCTGGTTTGGACTCACTCATGCGAACGACTGCTCTGGTCGAAGGTTTGTTTCCGATCAAGATGACCTCAAAGCATATTTATGAAGAGGATGGAAAACTATATGCCGTTTTGTACCTTAATTATGAGGATGTTAAAGACTTACGCAAGATTTCGTTCCATTCCGATGCTAATGGTAGTTTAAGTTACCCGTATATGGAAAGTTATGAATATGAGTTACAAACGGGAAGGAAAGACGGTAGATATATCCGTTTTGATACAAACACCGGCGTAAAATTCAAAATGAAACGAAAAGAATTGCTTTTTGATGGTATTTACAGCTTATCCAAAGATTGGAAGGCCTTGGAAAAAGAAAAATTTGTTGAGATATCCGATGTGTTTTCCAAGAAAGATTTTGAAAAACTCCGAAAGTTCATCCTTAAAAAGGGAGATTGGCGCACTTTTAGAAATTTTGATAACAACAACCCGCATTTTAATTTTACTGATTTTGATGTGTACTTGGCTACCGGTGACCAAAGGAGCATATTCGAGAACGGTGATCTAAAACCCAAAGATTTTATAGAATTGGTAATCCAGGACAAAGGATATTACTCCGTTTATCTAGGTCAGGATAAAAATTCAAAAGAATGGCCTAATCTCGAAAACGGAAAAGTGTATTGGCATAACCGTGCTTATGGCGATGAGGTAGCATTGGGGGAATATTTTGAAAAAATCAAAGCCAATATGCATTCAAAAGAATAAGTATGAAAGCCAAAAGTATTCTCTTTATCGTGGGTGTAGTAGTGTTACTATTCTTTTTATTTAGGGCCTGTGCATGGTTTGTAAGGCAAAAAGTAGAGGATTCCATTTCTGAGATCACAACAGCGAAAAAGGAGTTTGATTATCGTGATATCAACTTTTCTATGGGAGAATATGCCATTATTCTTGATGATAAAAACCCGCCAATTTTAATTGATGACCCCGACGTCTTAGAGGCCAATAAAGACAAAATAAAAATGCGTATAAGCTGGATGAGCTATTTACCGGGAGAAGGTGCAGGCCCTAGTGGGCTTCGTCTCTTTAAGAACAACACGCTAATTAAAGCTAAACTGGCCCGCAAGTTTAAGGTTTTTGAAATGGGTAATATTAGGGAGTATGGCCGCCCTGTTGAACTCAAGTCTATTTACGAACCGCGCATAGTTTACGAACGGCAAAAGGATTCCCTTGCAAAAAACAATAAAGTATTTATATCACGGGAAACAAAAGTAAATGCCGAGGGTCACGAATATCGTTTTACGTTAAAATGTCCCCCCATACTGGTCTCCGAGCGAGATTCTACCTTTAATGATCACGAATATGGCAAAGCGTTTGCAGAAAGAATTAAAACCGGGCTGGCTGATTTTTCTGGTTTTAAAACAAATAGCAATACATCGCATAGCGCTGAGCCCAACCCAATATTGTCCATAAACAAGGGTGGTGCCAGCCGCTATCTACGCAATACGGAAACCAACAGTATACTATCGCTTCGGGGGTATACCTTTTATGGAGCACAACTCACCTTTTTCTGTACCAAAGAGTTTTACGAGCAAGTACAGAAGCATGATTTTAGTCCGGCGTTCATTCGGGCAGGAGTATCAAAAGAAAATATCAAATCTTTGATTCGTGAAAAAATAGGTTCGGATAATAATGAGGTTACTTTGGATGCTGTTTTTGAATCTATGTTTCCCGCAAATTTTAAGGTAGGTCATCGCTATGAGCAAAAATATGAACTGCGATATTTTGAATTGGTTGAAGACCTTTGAAAAAGGTACATCTTGTTATAAAATATAATTACTGAATTCAGGGATGTTTTTGAAGCTCTCTTTACTTAATTTTACCTCATGAAAAATCATTTATCGTTTGCTATGAAGTTAAAATCGAATAAAACATTAGGGCTTTTAAATATTATATTTCTGTTTGCCATAAGTACAGTGTCGGCACAAAACGACACTATATTTTACGATGCCAAATGGAAGCCTACCGTAAAAGACAGTGCCAGTTTTTACAGGCCTCCCATAAAAAGTGAGGGAAATCTGTTTCGGGTTAAGGATTATTATATCTCCGGTAAAATACAAATGGAAGCTCTGTCAAAAAGTGCCGAAAAAGATATCTGGGAAAATAAGGCGACATGGTATAATGAGGATGGGAGTGTTTTTCAACAAGCCACCTACAAAGATAACCGCCTACAGGGTGATTTTATTACCTATATGGGTACAAAAAAATTGGTCGCCAAATATGAAAATGGCCGTTTTGTCTCTGGTAAAAGAAACAACCCTCTGAACAGTGGACAATTTTATATGGAGAAAACCGGGGATAGCCTTAAAGAAATTTTTTACGATAAAGACATTGATGGTATACGGTATGAATATTTTAGGCCCAATAACGGTTCTAGGTCGGTTTCAAAATATTACGGAAAGAATGGGGGTTTTATAGGGGAACAAAACATATTGCCCAATGGCGGTACAAAAGGGCTGTACGTAAGCTATTATTATAGTCCCATGCGTGTTCGCAGCATTCAATATTACAAGGAAGGTTATGTTTTTGGCAGCACGGTATATTACCCCAATGGGCAGATACGTGAAAAATTCATACAAGAACCTGTGTATTCCAAAGAATTTTTTAGACCCGATGGAACGCAATTGGGGAAAGTTGTCTACAGCGTTGACCGAAACTATCTAAAGCCTGAAAACGGGGTGGAATATTTGTTTTACAATAGTAATAAAACGGGTGCCGAAGATAGGGTACAATCTATACGCATATACAAAGAAGGTAAATTGGTTTCCCAAGCTACCTATCACGAAAATGGTAAACTAAAACAAAAAGAAACATTTTCCAAGGGAGTTAAAGAATCGCAGGTAAGTTACGATCAAGAGGGAAAAGAAATCGCCCGTATCACTTATTCCAATTATGTACCTCAAAATGGTGTGGAAATCATCGGCGATCGTAAAAGTGAGTATAAAGACGGTAAATTGATACTACAAGAGGTTTTTTATCCAAAAACCAATATTCTTTTTAGTAAAAGACAAGATAAAACGGAAACCTACTATGATAAAGAAGGTAAAATGTTGGCATCACTGGTTTTTCAAGAAGACTATTATTCAAAACCCATAAGTGGAAAAAGATATAGTATTGATTATGAGGGAAACATAAGTAGGATAGAGGTGTATGAAAATTCTACGCGCACAAAGGAAAGTAGTTTCATCATTTTGAAAGAGCCAAGGCAAATTTTTAGGGAAGATGTACTATACGGCCCTGATGGGTATACAAGAGTAAAGGAAACCAAATTTTATAGCAATGGAAATAAACAAAGTGAGATTACCTTAAAAAAATATGACAAGCAAAAAGGCACCTATTACAACAAGGCCGGAGAACTTTTGGGCAATTATGATTTTATTACAAAAGAGGGCACATTCTATGATTTTTTTGATGCTAGCGATGATGTGAAAGAGATGAAAGAACGAAAAAACGGTCAGGTAGTTCGCAGTAAACTATATGATTTGGTATATGATAGGGATATCAGAAAAAGTGTACCTGTACTTTTAGAGGATGAAGATATCAGCTGTTGTGGAACCTACTATTCAAGAAACAACAAGGTATTGGGAAAAATCAGTTTTAAAGATGGTAAACCTTTTGAGGGAAAGATTTTCGACCATAAGACCAAGGAATTATTTACCATTAAAAACGGGCAACGCAACGGGGTGTACCAAAAGTTGGGGTATCAAGATGAAATTGAAGAAGAGGGCAGGTACATTGAAGATTTAAGAGAGGGTATATTCAAGTACTACGATTATCAAGGAAATCTAAAACATACCGAGAACTATCTAAACGGTAAACTTGACGGTAAGGCCGTTTATTATGATTTGAACGGCAATGTGATAAGTTCGTTAATTTACAAGATGGGCAGCGCTTATGATGGAAAAAAGATAACAGGATCGGGAGATTATAGAACAGAAGAGGTGTTCAAAAACGGAAAAATCGTAGAACGTGTACGATATGGTAAAGAAGGCAAGAACAAAACTTTGTTTAGCGTAGGTGATTTGGAGCGTCATCTTCAGTATACCTCCGACAACAAAACCGTAAAATATGAGTATACGACCAAAAATGGAAACTTAACGGGAGAGGTCATCAAATATGATGAAAAAGGTACACCAACAAACAAGGCCGTTTTTGAAAACGGAAAACTGGTTTCGGGCAAAGTTTTGTTAAAAGATAATGGCCAAAACTACGGGGTTTCCTTTATATCTGTCGAAAAAGATGACACTGTGTTCAAAGTTCAATATTTTGATGAGAACAACGATATTGTCTTCAATGCCGAAGAAGTTTTAAAACCAAATAGCCCACCGACCTATATCAATAGCTTAGGCCTGTATTTGGATTACATTGCCCCGTCAAAATTATATTGATAATTATAGGATGGCGTGGGTTTTTTTATCTATCGAGTAGAATAAGATTGGCCAAAGTAGTTTCAATTTCGTTAGAAGTGAGTCCGCCGCTGGTTCTATTGTCATAAGCATATTTGAGCACTTCTTTTTCTATATCGAGAATGTCGTTTTCAACACCTATTGAAGAACACATGAAACTATTTTCCGTTTCACATTTGTCCGAGTGTCCAAAACCAAGTGTGTGACCCAATTCGTGTTTGGTAAGTACGGGAATGATATTTGATATCCAAATTCTTGCACTATTGATTTGCGATACCGTACCGTTGCTTATGGCATAACCGGAAAATGTGTTCCCGTTTATGATGTTGAACATATCTTGCCAAACCGCTTCAACATCAGCTACTTCGCCAAAAAACAAGTGTGTGTTTGACTCATCCATGGTTTCGACCAGCTCAATACTAAAATCGCTATCTTCAAAAATCATATTGTACTCAGAAACAACTGCAATGACGTTGGTTCTGAACTCTTGGGATATTTGCCCGTCCAAGTACAATTTCATGGTTTGTTGCCATCTACTGTTTCTGTTTCTGGGAGTGTTGCTGGGCCCTTGCCAAAGGGTAAGGTATTTAAAGTAATCTACCGTTTCTTTTTCAGTATCCGTCAATAGGTCATACTCATTAACATCGTTGAAGGTAAGGGTAAATTCTTGCTCTGCGATCGTTGTGCCATCAAAAACCGAAACGGTAAAGGATAAACTCTGTGCAGTTTCAAAATCGAGTATTGCGGTATTGCCGACCCTTAACTCCCCATTGTCCTCGTTTATCTCAAGGCCACTTGAATTGTCAATGGTATAGGTCAAAACATCGTTATTTGCATCGGTAGCGGTTACCGTACCTATGACCGTTCCAACAACCGAATGTTCATCAACCTGAAAGGACTGTACATTAATTTGAGGTGCGCTATTTTCCAAATCTTCATTTATGGTGTCCGAATCCGAACTACAACCAATAACAAAAAGAGCGGGTAAAAGTAAAAGGACTTTTTTCATAGGATATGTAAGTTTATCAAAACAATACGAACCTAACGCTGATTATACCAAAATAATTGTTGTAATCCCTTTATTTATATGATAGGCCCTTACTTTTTTGGATAAAACCAAAGTGTTTTAGGGTTGTACAATCAGACCAAACCTGCTCGCTCCAACAAAGCCTCTACCTTGGGCTCTGCGCCTCTAAATCTTTTGTATAGCACCATTGGGTTTTCCGTACCGCCTTTTGAAAGCACATGCTCTTTGAACTTGGCAGCGACATCTTGATTAAAAATCCCCATTTCCTTAAAGTAGGCAAAGGCATCCGCATCCAAGACTTCTGCCCATTTATAACTGTAATAGCCTGAAGAATAACCACCTTGAAAAATATGTGCAAAAGCAGTGCTCATACAGGTTTCAGCTGTTTCAGGGTATAAATTCGTGCCTTTAAAAGCTTTGGTCTCATAGGCTTTTACATTGGTTATCCCAGACGGGTCTGTGCCATGCCATGCCATATCCAATAGTCCAAAACTCAATTGACGCAAGGTCTGCATGCCTTCTTGAAACGTTGCCGAATCTTTTATTTTTTGAATCAACTCCATAGGAATAATCCTACCGGTTTCATAATGTTTGGCAAAGAGTTCCAGGGCTTCTTTTTCATAACACCAGTTTTCCATTATTTGACTGGGCAGTTCCACAAAATCCCAATAGACCGATGTTCCTGAGAGGCTAGGGTAAGTGGTGTTGGCCAACATGCCATGTAGCCCATGTCCGAATTCATGAAACAGGGTGGTTACCTCATTGAAGGTCAACAGTGATGGCTTTGATTTTGTGGATGGGGTGAAATTGCACACATTGGAAACATGCGGGCGAACGTTCTCTCCATTTTTTTTCAATTGTGACTTAAAGGAAGTCATCCAAGCACCACCACGTTTTCCGGCCCTTGGATGAAAATCGGTGTAAAAAACCGAAATAAAATTTTTATCCAAATCGTAGACCCTGTAGGTTTTTACCTCTTCGTGGTATTTGTCAATATCAAAAACTTCCTCAAATTGTAATCCGAACAACTTTTCGGCAACGTTAAAAACGCCATCGATTACGTTTTCAAGTTTAAAGTAGGGTTTTAATTGTTCGTCGTCCAAACTGAATAATTTTTGCTTTAGCTTTTCGGAATAATAACTACCATCCCATTTTTCGAGGCGGTCAATACCATCTAGTTCTTTTGCAAAGTCTTCGAGTTCTTTAAATTCACGTTCGGCCGCAGGTTTGGCTTTTTCAAGAAGTTCATTTAAAAACGAATGAACCTTCTCCGGAGTCTCGGCCATGCGCTCTTCCAATACAAAATGGGCATGGGTCTCGTAGCCTAAAAGATTGGCACGTTCATGGCGTAGTTTTGCTATTTTCAAAACAATTTTTTGGTTGTCGAGTTCATCCCCGTGAAATCCCTTGCTACCAAATGCCAAAGAGAGTTCTTTGCGCAATTCTCGGTTTTTGGCATATTTCATAAAAGGGATATAGCTAGGATAATCAAGCGTGATCAACCAACCTTCCTTGTCTTTTGATTTGGCCAATTGTGCGGCCGCCTCTTTTGCTCCGTCCGGTAATCCCTCTAAGTCAGTTTCATCCGTGAGGTGCATTTCATATTTGTTGGTTTCTGCCAAGACGTTCTCCCCGAATTTCAATTTCAGTTTTGATAGTTCGGTATCGATTTCTCGCAAACGTTTCTTTTTTTCGTCGGGCAAATTAGCACCGTTTCGACTAAAGCTTTTGTAGCGTTTGTCTAAAAGCGTGTTTTGTTCTACGGACAAATTAAACGCGTTTTTTTGTTCATAAACGGTTTTTATTCTTTTGAACAGATCTTCGTTTAGCGTAATGTCATTGCTGAATTCGGAAAGCAAGGGAGAAACCTCTTGCGCTATTTTCTGGATATCTTCATTGGTTTCGGCGGAATTCAGGTTGAAGAAGACACTCGAAATCCTATCCAATTGCTGGCCCGAAAACTCTAAAGCCTCTATTGTGTTTTCAAAAGTAGGTGATTCGGAATTTGAGGTAATTGCATCAATTTCGGCCCGTGCGTCTTCCATAGCTTTTAAAAAAGCAGGTTGAAAGTGCTCATTCTTGATTTTGGAGAAAGGGGCGGTGTCGAATTTTTCGAGTAAAGGGTTATTCATTGTATATTTTAGAGATTAGTTCTCGATTTAATTTATCTTGAGCGCAGCCGAAAGGCTCAAACAGACAGTCATGCGTATATATTGTTTCATTAGACCAAGAGCTATTTGTTATTCACTGACTTCGCTCCATCAATAACCTTCTGTTTTAACCCTTCTTTGTAGAAAATGATTTTATCCAGAACACATTTATCGGAAGAGCCTATGATTTGTGCGGCAAGAATGCCAGCATTTTTAGCTCCATTGAGTGCTACGGTAGCTACCGGAACACCTCCTGGCATCTGAAGAATGGAAAGTATAGAATCCCAGCCATCAATGGAATTGCTGCTTTTTACAGGAACGCCAATCACTGGTAAGGGAGACATAGAAGCGACCATACCTGGTAAGTGGGCTGCGCCGCCGGCCCCGGCAATAATCACCGAATACCCGTTAGAATGTGCATTTTTGCTGAACTCAAAAAGTTTTTCGGGAGTACGATGTGCGGATACGATGTCGACATCTACTTCGATATCAAAACCTTTTAGAATATCAATAGCTTCCTGCATTACAGGCAGGTCGCTGGTACTTCCCATGACTACGGCTACTTTGCTCATATTATTTGCTGATTACTTTAATCGTTTCCTTTACTTTTTGCGCTACCCTTCTCGCTTCGTCAACATCTTTGTTCACTATGGTCACGTGGCCCATTTTTCGAAAAGGACGGGTTTGCTTTTTACCATAAATGTGGGGAGTAACACCATCCATCGTCATAATTTCGGCTATGTTTTCGTATACTACATTGCCGGTATGGCCTTCAGTGCCCACCAAATTTACCATAATGCCCGCCACTTTGCTTTCTGTTTTTCCCAACGGTAAATTCAAAATGGCACGAATATGTTGTTCAAATTGGTTGGTATAACTCGCTTCTATGCTATAATGACCACTATTATGGGGTCTTGGGGCAACTTCGTTGACCAATATTTCATCATCTTGCGTTTGAAACATTTCCACGGCCAAAATACCGATATGTCCAATTTTTTCCGAAACTTTCAAGGCAATTTTCCGAGCTTTCAAAGCTATGTCTTCATCTATTCTAGCCGGACAGATAACATACTCCACTTGATTTGCTTCTGGGTGAAACTCCATTTCAACTACAGGATAAGTAACCACGTCACCGCTGGGGTTCCGAACTACGATAACGGCCAACTCATTTTTAAAGGGAATCATGGTTTCGGTAATACACTCGCCAGAAGGCAATTCTGCCAAATCATCCATTTTACGCACCACTTTAACGCCTTGCCCATCATATCCAAATTGTGCCGCTTTCCAAACGAAGGGAAATTCCAACCCTCCGTTTTCAACACTATCCTTTATCTCACTGGCGTAGGCAAAACGTGAGAACCCAGCTGTCGGAATTCCGTTATCGGTATAAAACAATTTCTGTGTTGCTTTGTTTTGAATCGTGCGAAGCGCCTTTGCGGGTGGATAGACTTTGGTGCCCTCATCTTCCAATTTTTCAAGGGCATCGAGGTTTACGTTCTCAATTTCGATGGTTAGTACGTCTACATCCTTTCCGAAGTCGTATACGGCGTCAAAGTCCATCAAACTTCCTTTGACGAATTCGTTACACGCAATTTTGCAGGGTGCTTCGTCAGAAGCATCCATTACTTTGGTTCGTATATCAAATTTTCGAGTTTCATAGAGTAGCATTTTTCCCAACTGGCCACCACCTAAGATTCCTAGCTTAAAATCGGAAGAAAAATAGTCTTTTGCGCTAAGTTTTACCATGTAATAATGTTGTTTTACAAAAATACGTCGAATTCTTAAAATGGCGATGATACGGTTCAAGAAGAGTTCAGTATCTTTGCCAACCAGTAAAGATTTGAACCAAGTGATAAAGCTCCACGACAAGTATTTTAAGCCTTTTTTGAGCGAAACCAAAATACAGACGGCCGTTGCTGAACTGGCCAAGAAAGTAGCCGATGACTACAAGGATGAAATTCCTGTTTTTGTTGGGGTGCTGAATGGGTCGTTCATGTTCGTGGCAGATTTTCTAAAAGCGTATCCATACCCGTGTGAAGTTTCCTTTGTGAAATTGAGCTCGTATCAAGGTCTAACGTCTACGGGCATTGTGGAGACACTTTTGGATCCACCCGACAATATTGAGGGGAAAAGCGTCATTATTTTAGAGGATATCATAGACTCGGGCCGTACGCTAAAAGAATTGGTCAATCTATTTTCCAACACCAGCGTAAAAGAATTCAAAATTGCCAGCCTTTTTTATAAGTCGGCGATTTACAACGGGGAATATACCATTGACTATGTGGGCATTGATATTCCGGATAAATTTATCGTAGGCTATGGTCTGGATTATAATGAACTGGGAAGAAACCTTAAAGAAGTGTACCAACTAAACCAACAACATATGATCAATCTTGTATTATTCGGCAAGCCCGGTGCAGGTAAAGGAACGCAAGCCGAATTTTTGAAAGAAAAATACAACTTAAAGCATATTTCGACAGGAGATTTGTTTCGCTATAACATGAAAAACGATACCGATTTGGGCAAGTTGGCCAAGTCTTATATCGATAAGGGAGATTTGGTGCCCGACCAGGTAACCATAAAAATGCTCGAAGATGCGGTTGATAAAAATCCTGATGCCAGTGGGTTTATCTTTGATGGTTTCCCCAGAACAACGGCACAAGCCGAGGCATTGGATAAATTTTTATCTTCCAAAAACATGAAAATCGATGCTACCATCGCGCTAGAGGCCAATGATGAGGTGCTGATCCAGCGTTTGTTGGAAAGGGGCAAGGTAAGTGGCCGTACCGATGATCAGGACGAGGGCAAAATTCGCAATCGTTTTGAAGAGTACAATTCAAAAACCGCCCCGTTAAAAGAGTTTTACGAAGCTCAAGGTAAGTTCCATAGCGTGAACGGCATCGGTGCTATTGATGAGATAACCATGCGTTTAGGGAAAGTAATCGAGGAACTTTAGAGTATTTTATACATTTGTAGGTTGATTTGTCTTGATGATAACGGCAATAGCTGAGACTTGCTATATGATTCTAAAACTGGTAAAATGAGATATTTTAAAATGCTGGCCATATGCTTTATGTGCTTTACCGCACAGTCGCAAAACGATAACGTAATGGAAAAAGAATTTCGAGTAGAAGGTAGTGCAACTGTTAGAATTCAACCCAATCAAGTGGTATTGCAGTTGGGGTTGGAATCACGGGGAAAAGATTTAGTGGCTACCAAAACGGAAAATTCACGTATTATCGCAAAAGCCGTTGCTTTTTGTAAAGCAAAGGGCATTCTTGAAAAGCACTTGCAAACGGATTATATACGTATAAACCCCAGCTATAATTATAACAACAACGACCTCAACTATTACAGTGTAGACCAGTACCTTTCAGTAACTATCGAAGAACTGGGGCTATACGAAGAAATTCTGACCGAACTTCTAAAAATGGGTATCAACAAAGTAAATAATATCAGTTTTAGAACAACACATCTGAAAGAAAATCGAAAAAAAGCAAGAAAGCTCGCTATTGAAGCAGCAAAAGAAAAAGCTGAATTCTTGGCGACCGAAGTGGGCATTCAACTTGGTAACATTGTAAATATTGCAGAATATTCCAATAATTCCTACGGCTTATATGGTAATAGGTTACTAGGTTCAAATATTTCACAGAACGTGGTTCAGAATGTAACGGACAATTCAGATTATGAAGGTCTATCGATTGGTATGATTCCAGTAAGTGCAAGTGTAACATTGACTTACAATGTAAAATAAAGACCACGAATAACCACAATTTCACAAACGACACAAACGAAATAAATGACCGAAGGTAATTTTGTAGATTATGTAAAGGTATATGCCGAATCCGGAAACGGTGGTAAGGGCTCCGTACACTTACATCGCGAAAAATACATTACCAAAGGCGGTCCTGATGGTGGCGATGGCGGTCGTGGTGGCCATGTCATCGTTAGGGGCAACAGTAACCTTTGGACTTTGGTCAATTACAAGTTTCGTAAACATTTTAAGGCAGGTCACGGTGAGCATGGTGCCAAAAGTAGAAGTACCGGTGCAGATGGCGAGGATGTGTATATGGAGGTGCCTTTGGGAACTGTAGTCCGTGATACCGAAACCAACGAGATTCTTTTTGAAATTACCGAACATGGCGAGGAAAAAATACTGGTCGAAGGCGGTAAGGGCGGTCGCGGTAACTGGCATTTTAAGACCAGCACCAACCAAACACCTAGATATGCCCAGCCTGGGATTCCGGGACAAGAGACCCGTGTTACCCTAGAGCTAAAAGTATTGGCAGATGTGGGATTGGTAGGTTTTCCCAATGCAGGTAAATCTACGCTACTTTCGGTAATAACCTCTGCAAAACCTAAGATTGCCGATTATGAGTTTACAACCTTAAAACCAAATTTGGGTATTGTGGAGTATCGGGATTTCCAGAGTTTTGTGATGGCGGATATCCCCGGCATAATTGAAGGTGCTGCCGAGGGCAAGGGATTAGGACATTATTTTTTACGCCATATAGAACGTAATGCGACTTTGTTGTTTTTGATTCCCGCCGATAGCAAGGACATCAGCAAGGAATACGAAATCCTGTTAGACGAGCTCCGTAGGTACAATCCCGAATTGTTGGACAAACAGCGTTTGGTCGCCATCTCAAAATCCGATATGTTAGACGATGAACTTATGCATGAAATGAGAGTGGAATTGGATAAAGATTTGAAAAACGTAACGTATATGTTTATCTCTTCCGTAGCGCAACAAGGTATTCAGGAGTTGAAAGATAGGCTTTGGAATATGCTGAACCAATAGTTTGATTCTTTATGAGACAGTACCTCAAAAATATCGTTGAATTTAACGATAATACCAAAAGTAGGATTTTCGCCTATTTTATACAGATTTTGATTCTGGTATCGATTATCTCTTTTTCTTTCGAGACCGTTCCCGACCTTAAACCCGAAACCCGTAAATTATTACGAATCATCGAGGTGTTTTGTGTATTGGTCTTTAGTATCGAGTATATACTAAGAATTTATGTTGCCGATAATAGGCGAAGGTTTATCTTCAGTTTTTTTGGCCTTATTGATGTGTTGGCCATTCTTCCGTTTTATTTATCCATAGGTATAGATTTACGGTCATTGCGGGCACTGCGTTTTTTAAGATTGTTCCGAATTTTAAAATTGATGCGCTACAATAGGGCAATAAAGCATTTCTCCAAAGCCATCATGTTGGCTAAGGAGGAAATCCTTCTCTTTCTTTTTGTAACCTTGATATTGATATATTTTTCGGCCGTAGGTATCTATTATTTTGAAAATGCGGCCCAGCCCGAGCATTTTTCATCCATCTTTGATAGTCTTTGGTGGGCCATAATTACCTTGACCACGGTCGGCTACGGTGATGTATATCCCATAACGGTAGGGGGCAGAATATTCACTTTCTTTATTTTGATGATAGGGTTGGGTATTGTAGCCATCCCTACAGGTATCATTTCTTCCGCACTCACAAAATCTGTCGATACAAAGGATGAAAACTGATTTTTATGTACCTTGAAGTAAATTCTATGGACATGAAACTTTTCAACAGCCTGTTACTGTTATTCCTATGTATTTCTTGTGGCTCTGTTCGTGTGAGCTACGATTATGAGAGGGAAACCGATTTTACCAACTATACCACCTATAACTATTACCCCGATATGGAAACCGGTCTTAGTGAGTTTGATACAAGACGACTTCTAAGGGTTTTGGATAATGAAATGCAGTCCAAGGGTATTTTGCTCTCCGAGGAACCCGATTTTTTAATCAATATAACCAGCAACACCTTCCAAGGGGCACAAAACAATTCGGTCGGTGTAGGATTGGGAGGTGGCGGCAGAAATGTTGGTGGTGGTGTGTCTATAGGCATTCCTGTAGGTCAGCCTAAGTTAGAACGTCAGATCCGGTTTGATTTTGTAGACAGCCAAAAAGACGCCCTATTTTGGAGTGCCCAAAGTGAAAGTGCCTTTAAGGAGGATGTTACACCAGAAATCAGGGAGCAGAAACTAAGGGAAATCGTTCAAAAAGTACTTTCAAAATACCCGCCCAAATAAGCTTCTAACTTCTTGGATATTTGTTTGATACTACGCTATTGTTTGTAAGAATTCTTCGATTGTTGAAAACTTTGGTTTGTAGTGTTTTTTTATTTAAATATATTCGACATCAAATTCAGAAAATAATCTTTTTCGAGTCCCCCCGAATCGGAATATAGGCTACAATCGTATGCCCTGCCAGATAATTTTCACGTTGATTTAAACCCTTTTTATTATACGTGTAACCAAATTTACCTAGTTCATGGCAAAAAGTGCAATGTATTATGTGGACAACTACAAGATTGAAATCGTAAATACGATCTTCGGGAAAGAAAAAGTACTTCTAAACGGTATCAAAGTTTCGGAAAAACCTACGAGGGCTCGGTATGAGCACAATTTTTCGGTAGGTAAAAACCAATATCAAATAGTTCAGAACAAAGCGCATGGTAGAAAAGGTAACCTTTTCGAGATAAAAAGAAACAATGTGCCCGTTTCATTGGTGAATTTATTGCCACAGACCTCTACACAATTACTGTTTTTATTGATAATCATGGGCTTGGGTATCGGTTTTTTGATAGGTAAGGTCCTTTTTAAGATTATTTGGCCGACCGTATCGGTTTAAAGTTCAAAACATATGTGTGCGCAAGCTGCTTTCTTAGATTTATCAAATACCTTTTACTAAGGGTATTTTACCGTTGGTCATATTTTTATCTATTTCGGTCATTTTTCAATATAGATTTGGCCTGGAACTATAGATTGGTGGTAAAAACATGTAATAAAAAACCCTTTTCGCATACCTATTGGTCAGGGTTTGAAAATCAATCCATAAGAAATCATTAATGCATAGAATATTCAGAACAAAAAACAACGATCATGAAAAAAAACAACAGTAAAACAAAAGTAATTCTTGTAATTGCCTTTTTGGTATGCACCATGCAAGGTTTTGCACAAGAGATAGTAGGTTCCTGGAAGGGCACCCTAACTGTTCAAGGCACCGAGATGCCATTGGTTTTCAATATATCAAAAACCGATGATGGCTATACATCTACCATGGACAGCCCTTCGCAAGGCGCAACCGATATTCCCATGGATGAAACCACCTTGTCGGGAGACGAACTCACGATAGTTTTTAAACAAGCAGGTATAAAGTATGTGGGGACTATGG
Organism: Costertonia aggregata; assembly: GCF_013402795.1. Taxonomy (GTDB): domain Bacteria; phylum Bacteroidota; class Bacteroidia; order Flavobacteriales; family Flavobacteriaceae; genus Costertonia; species Costertonia aggregata. The sequence continues at coordinate 2,607,215 of NZ_CP058595.1, forward strand.
ACACCGCAAAGATGCAAGGTACTTTTTTTCAGTCGGGTATGGAATTTCCGTTGGTCTTGGAAAAAACCGAAAAAACGATTCCCGGTAACCCTAAATTGCCCACTTCTGACGAAGCGCTGGCAAAATTGGCCTCTTTGGACAATGGTAATTACAAATATACGGTTGAGGATTATTTCGCTAGACCAAAAGCTTCTACTTTCCGATTCTCACCGGATGGAAATTTTATGTCCTATCGCGAAAAGGATGAAAACGGCAAACGGCATATTTATGTGAAGGACATCGCTACCGGAGAGACCAAACGCGCCATAGAAGAAAAAGAAGAATTGGTGCGCGGTTACGGTTGGATCAATAACAATAGGCTGTATTATTCTATGGATAAGGGAGGCGATGAAAACTATCACATCTACGTAGTTGATTTGGATGGGGGCAATCTAAAGGATATAACACCTTTTGAGGGCGTACAGGCACAGTTCACCGATTTGTTGAAAGATGACAAAGACCATATTATCGTGCAATTGAACAAGAATAACCCACAGGTTTTTGAGCCTTATAAAGTGAACGTGGTTACGGGCGAGATGAAACAATTGTATACCAATGATGATATAGCCAACCCGATTGCTGGCTACAATTTTGATAAAGACGGTAATTTAAAGGGCTTTACCAAAATCCGGGATGGGGTCGAGCAAGATATTTATTATGCTGTGGAGGAAGGCAAATTTGAAATTTTGAAAAGCCTGAGCTGGAAAGACGCATTTTCCATTGTATTTTTTGATTATTCCACTGAATATCCGCACGATGCCTATGTGGTTTCAAATTTGGAAAGCAACACATCGGAGATTTTGTTGTACGATTTAAAAGAAGGCAAGACGATAAAAAAATTGTTCAACAATCCTGAATATGATGTTTCGGACCTTTCCATTTCGCGCAAAAGAAATTGGGAGTTGGATTATTTTGCCTACGAAGGGGAAAAAGAAGTGGTCATCCCGGTAAGTAAATACTATAAAAAGTTACATGCCAAATTTGAAAAGCAATTTGACGGGAAAGAGTATAGTATAGCGGATTATACTGATGATGAAAGTCAATATTTAATATATGTTACCAGTGACAAGCTGTACGGAAAATATTTTTCCTATGATGTAAACAAGAACGAGTTCAAAGAGCTTTTTAACCTAATGCCCCAATTAAAAGAAAACGACATGGCCGAGATGCGGCCCATTACCTTTAAAAGTCGGGACGGTATTACCTTGCACGGCTATATTACCTTGCCCAAAGCCGCATTGAATGGCCAAAAGGTTCCGGTAATCGTTAACCCGCATGGTGGGCCACAAGGTATTCGCGATTCATGGGGCTTTAATCCGGAAACACAGTTGTTCGCCAGTAGAGGGTATGCCACACTTCAAGTAAACTTTAGAATATCTGGTGGCTACGGTAAAGAGTTTTTGGAGTCGGGCTTTAAACAAATCGGTAGAAAAGCTATGGACGATGTTGAGGACGGGCTACAATACGTAATAGACCAAGGTTGGGTCGACAAGGACAAAGCGGCTATTTATGGTGGAAGCCATGGTGGTTATGCCGTATTAAGGGGATTGACCAAAACACCGGATTTGTATGCTTGCGGAGTAGATTATGTTGGGGTATCCAATCTGTTTACATTTATGAAAACGATACCACCATACTGGAAGCCTTATTTGAAGATCATCAAGGAAATTTGGTACGATGAGGACATTGCAGAGGAAAAAGCGATTATGGAAGAGGTCTCTCCGGTATATCAAATCGATAAAATCAAAAAGCCACTTTTCGTAGTGCAAGGCGCCAATGACCCAAGGGTAAATATTGATGAGTCAGACCAAATTGTTAGTGCCCTGCGTACCAAAGGTTTTGATGTACCTTATATGGTGAAATATGACGAAGGTCATGGGTTTGGCAAAGAGGAAAACCGTATAGAGCTTTACAAAGCTATGATGGGTTTTTATGCAAAGCACTTGGGAAAGATAGCAACACCACAACCCATAAAAGACTAATCCGGAAAAGTACCGGATTCATATTAAAGACGAAGAAAAAGGAGCCGAAATGGCTCCTTTTTTTGTGTTTGAAGGTTATGGTTCTACCTAAGATAGTGGCTTGTTCAAAATCAACATAATTCTGATTACCGTTCGCCAAATAAAATTTACCGCTGGTCATATTATCGTTTTAACTATCTGATAATGAGGGTATATTTATATCAAATTAATAACAATAACTAAAACCATATATCATGAAAGTATCAATGGATTCAAAATCGATTAAACAGAAAGAAACAGTAAAGACCATCATTTTTTCAGTAATAGCTCTAGTGTATGCAATGTACCAAATAGGCGAAGGGGTTGGTAAGGCCTTACACTATCTATCCATTCATTTTTAGAAAAATAAATTGGAAAAAGTTAAATATCGTATTTGTGACAAGGAGTGTTCTAGGGAGGTTTTCAGGTAATCTATTTATAATGGCCTTTAAAAGCATAACCTCAATTGATAAAACTTGTAACCCGCTCTACCGTTCGCGATACTTAAATTGCCGTTTGGCATAATTTTGAAAAACCGTACACCTGCTAGCGGTATTTTTATCACAAACAAAACAACTAAAATAAAAACGTTATGATAGCATTAGCAAAAATAGCCATAACCATTATCCTAAATATTTTACTCTAAGCCAATATGTAGGCCAACGAAGAAACCTAACACGTTTATCAAGATTTGAAATATTACAAACCCTTATGTCGGAATCAAAAATTGTATTTTCTTTTAATACCTCTTGGGCTAGCCCAAAGAATGTTCACTATTGAGTTATATTTGGGTCATTTTAAAAAATAGCATGGATTCATTTTTCAAAAAATATAGATGGGGTCTCGCCTTTTGGGCCGTAAACTTTTCAGGTTGGGCGGGAATTTCTTTTATAGCCTACGCATTTACACCAAGTTTTGATGGGTACAAAGATTCAAACCACTTTTTGATCAGTATTCTTGCCACGTTCGTTATAGGAATGTTGGTAACGGGAATTTTGAGAGCGTATCTAAAACATTTTAAGCTTGACAATTTTGGAACAAAAGATCTCTTTAAAATTCTTTCGGCCATTACGATAATATCCCTGCTTTATTTTGGGCTAACATACGGTTCTGGGTATGTAATCGGTTATTTTGAGGATGAAAAAATCGAGATTCCCGATATGTACAAAGAATACAGCACAGGTTTAGTGATTTTCAATTCTTTCCTTATAATGATAGGTTGGTCCATATTTTATATGGCCGTTAAAGTCACAGCAAAATTGAATGCGGAAAGAGTCGAAAGGGCCGAGTTGAATGCCACAATCAGACAAGCCCAACTAAATACCTTAAAAGGGCAAATAAACCCCCATTTTATGTTCAACAGTCTAAACAACATAAGAGGGCTCATGTTAGAGGATGTTGAAAGGTCAAGAGATATGCTAACCAAACTTTCAGAAATGCTCCGCTATTCATTAACCAAGAATGATGTTAATGCAATCGCTTTGGAGGATGAGCTTGAAATGGTCGAAAACTATATTTCGCTTTCCAAGATACAATTTGAGGATAGGTTGCATTTTGTAAAAAAAATATCGGGTGAAACCTTAACTATACCGATTCCCCCAATGATCATTCAATTATTGGTTGAAAATGCCGCAAAACATGGTATCGGCAATCTCAAGGATGGAGGGGAGATTTTAGTCGAAACCCAAACGGAAGGCGATGAGCTTTTAATAACCGTAACCAATACGGGAAAATTACAAATATCAAAGAACTCGACTCAACTTGGCCTAAAAAATATAAGACAACGTTTAAAATTGCTTTACGGTAACAAAGCAAACTTTTCTTTGAACGAAATTGGGAAAGCGGTTGTGGCACAAATAAAAATACCGTTGGCATGAGTACGATAAAAACAGTTTTAGTGGAAGATTCCAGATTGGCCCGAAACGAACTGAAAGAACTCATCAAAAATTTTGATGAACTTGAACTGGTGGGGGAAGCTGAAAATGTGGACAAAGGTTTTGAATTGATAAAAAATACGCAACCGGACCTTTTACTTTTGGATATAAATATGCCCGAAAAAGATGGGTTTGAACTTCTTGAAATGTTGGACGAGGTGCCGATTACCGTATTCACTACGGCCTATGATGAGTATGCGATAAAGTCCTTTGAGTACAATGCCTTGGATTATTTATTAAAGCCCATAAATAAAAAACGTTTTAAAAAAGCCATTGATAAAGTCAAGCTCAAACTTGAGCCCACAATTGAACCAAATACTTCTTCAGCCGAGAAATTGACCATGGCGAGTCAAATATTCATAAAGGATGGGGAAAGATGTTGGTTGGTCAAAATAGGTGAGATTTCCCATTTTGAGATCGTTGGAAATTATACCCGGGTATTTTTTCAAAATGAAAAACCGATGTTGTATAAATCTTTAAATCAGGTAGAGGAAAAACTACCTGAACAAAATTTCTTTAGGGCAAACCGGCAGCAAATCATCAATACCAATTATGTTCAAAATGTAGTGCCATGGTTCAATGGTAAATTAAAGCTGACCATGAAAAACAATGACGAGATTGAAGTGTCACGCAGACAATCATATCTTTTTAAGGATAAAATGAGTTTATAGTTTTGAGGTCAATGAGCTTAATTTTTTTTAGATATCTGGATTAGTTCAGGTATTTATTCAAAGATTCAAATTTATTTTATCAACCATCAACCATCAACCATCAACCATCAACCATCAACCATCAACCATCAACCGTCAACCATCAACCATCAACCATCAACCATTTATTTTACCGAAACTCGTACCCCTTCACTATGGCTGCTAAATTCTGGTGCGTACATGCTTTGGATACTGGTAATACCATTACTGAAATTACCCGCATTGTTGACCCTGATATCGTATTCAAAAACATAGACCCCTTTAGGTAAATAGTCAAAAAAGAAATTGGTACTGGCATCTTTGGTGCTTTCATAATACCCTAGGCCGTCTTGCCATTTGTATGTGGAAATTACGTTGATGGGCTCAAAACCGGCCGCACGCATATCTTTCATGTGAACAAACTCCATCGGGCGGTCGGCACGAAGCTCAATACGCACCCTAACTAGGTCACCTACCTTCAAATTGGTTTCTTGGGTAATTTCGGATATTTCCTCGCCTTTATCGGTATTCTTTTTTAGGAATAATTTCTTTTTTAGTTCTAAAGGCGTTTCTGCTTTTGTGATTTTATCCAAATCCTCAAAATATTGCCAGTATAAAGTCCCCCAAGCAATGCCCTTTCCTTTTTTGCTTATCTGCACTTCACCCATTTTAGGCTCAATTTCCCTACCGTTCCATGCTGTTTTATAATATCCCGTACCAGTTTCGACTCTTACGTTTTCAAGTTTTGAAGGTTCTATTCTCTTGTTACCTAGGAGAACATCAACTGCATCGGTTACCGAAAGCCAGTCGCTACCTTGTAATAACAATGCGTACACGGCTTCGGTAGTGGCTTTGGTAGTTTTCCATTGGTTCGTCTGTTTATTTTTTAGCAACCAGATTTTGAGATTATCAATAGTTTCCTCATCATTTTCAATTTCCCCGAAAGCTTCAATCAATAGTGCTTGGGTTTCTACAGGTGCTTGGTACCAATGCCATGAGTTGGTATTTTCTTTCCAGTACATACCCAATTCATCAGATGTTATACTGTTTTCTCTCAATGAACGTAAAATTTTGTTCGAAGTACCGGTATCATCCATTCTATATAAAACCAGTGACAACATTCCTTTGGAGTATAAATTTTTATTTGTCCAATACTTCTGAGCCTGACCTTTATAATACACCATTATATCATCGACCTTTTTCGAAGTCTTGATGTTCTTGAAAAAGCTGCGCATATACATGTAATGCATCTGGTTTCTGCTCAAATGGTCGTCATTGATGTTGGATGCATATCTTTTCATACGATTATATTCATCTATAAATTCGTTATCCAAATAACGAATCGCTTTTTGAATCATTTGCATGTTGTCTGCATCGGCCGTGACCGAAAGGTGTTTCAAATGCCCCAGTCCTGTAATAATATGTTGGGTGATATATCTGTTGTCACGCCCACCGTTGAACCAGGCCCAAGCACCTGAGGATTTTTGGTTTCTTTCCAATTTTCGCAACGCGTTGGCCTGTTCGTTTTTCATTTTATCCAGATCAAAGAGCAATGCAATTCGCTTTTTCTGTTCAGTTTCTGACTGTGCATCACGTAACCAAGGGGTTTCTTGAATGAGCAATGATTTCAATTCTTGGTTCTTTTCCAGATTGCTTAACAAAGCATCGGAATTCCGCCATTGGTCAAATACTTCCTGTATTCTTGGATTGCTGTTGGCGATATGGCTGGCCAAAGTATTTGCGTAATACCGGGAAAACGTCTGCTCGTTACATTCATACGGATACTCCATAAGATAGGGGAGTGCCTGTACCGCGTACCACGCAGGGTTGGAAGTGATTTCCAAGGTCAACCTATGGTTTTTTAAGGTATTCGAGGTTTTGTTCTTTAGTTTATCCAAAACAAATGTCTTGGTCTGGTTGCTTTTTACCCACATGGGCAAGGTTTCGGTAACCAGCATTCTATTGGTAAGTACAGGAAGAAAATTTTGTTCCCCATCACTATAATCACCTGCTTTGGCGATTACTTTATACTGCACCGCTTGCAGCCCTTGCGGAATTTCAAGTTGCCAGGAGACTTGGGTATTTCCCAAAGAGTCAACTTTAAAATTTTGCTCTTGTGCGGTGTTCAACAGTATATTGGACGATATGGATTTGTTATTGAGCGCATCAAAGAGCTCCAATGTGGCCTTACCGGAAAGCATTTTATCGGTGAGATTGGCTATTTTGGTACTAATGGTTATTTTATCACCTTGTCTTAGAAAACGAGGGGCATTGGGAATGACCATTAATTCTTTTTGGGTTACCGTGTTGAGATTCAGCACCGAACTTTCCAAGGATTTTGTGTGCGCCAATAGCTGTAACCTCCATTTGGTAAGGGCTTCCGGAGTAGTAAAACTAAAGGATACATTGCCTTCGTTATCCGTTTGCAATTGTGGAAAAAAGAAAGCGGTTTCTTGAAGGTTTTTACGGATTTTCACATCGTCGAAATCCGCTTTTTGGTCTCCGTTCCCTTTATTGTCCTTAGGTTTGTTTGATTCAAGCACTGATTTCTCTTCCCGCGGTGGTGCAGGGGCACCGGCAACTGTGTCCTCTAAGGCTATTTCCTCTACGGCATCATATTCAGCTTCATGGCCCATAATACTTAAAGACGCCGATTTCCTCTTCATCATTCGATTGTTGTAACCTCCCCCATAACCAAAATGGAAACCAAACCAGTTGAACGAGTCAAAATACTGTGGTGTATAACTGTAGTTATTATCGTAGGAGTTGTACATGATAAAACCGGAACTACCAAAACTTTGATGGGCATTGCTATATCTGTTGGAATAGTAAGTAGGTTTTGCTAACGGATTAAAGCCCCAATAATGCCTACGAAACTGATCTAAGGAAGCATCGTACATGCTGGCAAGTATTTCTGCAGCTACTTTATCGCCTTTAGCCCCCTTAACTTTAAAAGACCAGGTCTCATCGGTGCCAGGTTGTAGTTTATCCCTGAAGGTAACCGTTTCAATCTGCAAATCGGTATTGGGATACGGTACCGAAATCGATAAGTTGCCGGATTGGTATGCGTTATAGGCCGAAAAGTTATACGTTATGGCAAATCCCCCCAAATCATCTTTCGTCACAGGCACCGAAAAGCTTTTGGAGTCTTTATTCAATACTACCAATTTGGTATCTATTACTTTTCTGTCCTTCTCTATAAAAACGGAAACATGAAGGTTTTCCACATTTGATAGTAAGGTTACTTTGACCTTATCGCCGATTGCATAGTTTTGTTCATCGGTCTTTATCTCGAACAATTGGTTATCGGCCAACTTGGTGTCATTCTCGGCATATAAAGCGGTTTGTGCAACATCCTTTACCGGTTGCCCGAACTTGTCTTTGGTCTCAAGTTCTATAACGTATTTGCCCGACGCCCATTTTTTGATATCACCTAACGAAACTGTGGTCGATTTTCCCGTATCGAAGGTACTTTCCCATACCATTTTTCCCTTCTCCCAATTAGAGGAGTCGTGCTCATTTTCAAAAGCATCATGCGGAAATAACTCTTTAAATCTCTTTTTGGTAAATCCCGGATAATCGGGAGCACTCCATGGCCTTTGTCGCAGTACGTAATCAGGGGCCAGTAATTTGTATATTTTTAGGGTTCCGTTTGCAGGTACGGGTTGTCCGTTCAAATTGGTTGTGGTCACCCCTATTTTGATATCTTTTTTTTCCTTGTCCAATGTATTCGCAACATTGATATTGGCCGTGAGCGCATGGTAACCCACGGTCACATAGGTAGTGGCACTATGTGTTTCGCCGTTGATATCAATAACATCTGCCGTAATTTCATATTGAAAAGTCGGTAGGTTTTTCCTGTTTGTGCCACTGTCGGGAATCGCCTTGAAATCTATTTTATAATTACCGGATGCATCCGTCAGTGTCTCGCCGTGTGCTATTTCCTTTGGAGTACTATAGTAATATGGGTTGTACCAATAATGCCATCTTGGAAAGTAGACGGAACGTTTTACTCTATAGCTTACCTTGGCATCGGTAATATTACTGCCGGCATATGCCTTCGCCTTACCGTTTACCGTAACGGAGTCGTTTACTTTGTAGGTTTCGGAGACCGGTTCAAAATAGGTTTCGAACTTTGGTCTTTTGTATTCTTCTACCAAAAACCTTGTTGCGGTGGCCAATGCCGGTTTGGAGGATTTTGCCTCTATGGTAAAATTGCCCGTAAGACCATTACCGGGTAAGATGAATTCTCCCGAGAAAGAGCCATACTCATTGGATTTGAGCTGCATCTTGGCCACTTCTTGATAGTTCACGTCCTTTAAGCTAACATCGACCATGGTATTGGTTAATACCCCGGAACCGCTCTCGTCGCTTTTTAGGACGATACCTTTAAAATACAATGGTTGCCCAGGTCTGTATATGCTGCGATCTGTAAACAAAAACCCTTTATACGGGTTGACGCCATTGCGGCCAGAATATTTTTTGTTGATGTAGTACTCACCAAAATATGCAGTATCGTCTTTATGGGTTATTTGTATATTTACGTTGTTCCAATACTTATCTGACAACGGAACATTTACTATGCCCATTTTGTCACTGGTAAAGGCCTTGTTTCTGATAGGGCCATCATAGTTTAGGTTATAACTGAACCTAAGGTTTGCTCCGGCAACAGGTTTTCCGTTCATACGGTCTATAACCTGAAATTGATGGTTTCGGGGTGTTTGCGTTTGTGCCAAGGCCATATTGGTTACCTGTACCGTAGCAAAACCAAAGGTTTTGTCGTTATTTTCGACTTCACCGTTTACCTTAGGCTCGACCAATAGAATATATTGACCGTTTGGTAGACCGGGCAGTATAACTTCGGTACTGTGGTTTTGGTAATCGTATTCGTTCTTGACTTTTGATTCCCAAGCTTTGGCCACCGTCAATTTTTGGATAAATGCCAATTGTTCCTCTTTCTTATACAGGTCGATGAGCTTTTTTAATTGGTTTGGAGAAATTGTACGGGCCGTAAATTTTAACTCATTATGGTTTTTGTAATTTACCAATAACCTTGCTGGGTTATTGATCGGTATATGTTTTTCACTGGTAAGTTGTAGGCTTTTGCTTAAAATTTGTGATTTCAAGACCTTACATTTTTCGGCACCCCTTGATTTGGGGGCGGTAGAAATGATCTGTTCGCAAAGCTCAAGGGCTTGTTTGTTTTTCCAGCGGTGTTCCTCATTGACCTTAGGTTGGTACGTATTTGCCTGTTGATGGTAAAGAGTGGCTATTTCACATTGGTACAATACAGATTCTATAGAAGTTGTGGAACCTGAAGCGGCATTCTGCAAGACTTCTAGATATTGGGCATCCTTATTTTCAAAGGTGGCATTTTGGTAAATGAATTTTAGCCTTTCGATATCTACTTTCAAAAGCGCCTCAGATGTATTGTTACTAGTATGAAATTGTACTAATTTTTGGTACAGTTGCAGGGCTTTTGCCTGTAATGAAGTCTTGTCATCAGTACTGATTTTTAACTTGGCGAAAGTTTCTGCCTCGCAAAGTATTTCAGTATCATTGATTTCAAATGTATCAGCAGGCCTTGTAATACTGTTCTCGTTGGTTTTATAAAATTGCAATGCCGTATGTGCCAGCAGGTCAAAAAGGGTTGGACGATACTTATCGGAACCTTTTTGTTGATTTAGGATCTCATCAAATTGTGAAACAGGTACCTTTTGTAATCCCTTTTCATTTTTTAATGATTCTTCAAAATGTATACTGATCTCTTGGAACAGGGTTGTGAGGTCCCAAGTTCTGAAATCCACTGAATCGATTTTGACATCGGTCTTAGTGCGGTCATAAAATTGATATCTGTTTTGTTGAAAAAATTGCCAATATAAATTGGCCAAATAACTTTCAAGAATATTTTTTGTGGGGAAATCGGCCTTTTTGATTTCTTCCTTAAAGCGGTTCACAATGTTCAACTGGGCATCTTCCTCCAAGGTTAATGCATATTTTGATGTATACAGTAATGCTTTCACAATTTGAGCTGAATTCTTTTCTCTCTTTGCTTTTTGTGATATGGTAGTGACCACGTTCAACGCAGATTTGGTCAATGCCTGTTGTTCAAACTCCTGCACTTTTTCCCATAGTGCCTTATATGATTCATTGTTTTGCGAATGCGCCATTTGTGAAAATAAAATTATGGTGAATAGGGTAAAAAGCTTTTTCATGAGTCTATTTTGTAATGGTGCTATATTTTTTTTACAATAGCACCTAGTTTTACCCATAATCTTTACGGGCATTTTTACAATTATAAAATTACACAACAAAAGTGTACCATGCTTACCCTGAAAACAATGAAAAATGAGGGAAGTAGGGGTTTTGATTAGTAAACACCCATTATAAAGAAGTAGTAATATGTAAACGTGTTACCTATATTCCTCTCTGGCCGGACTAAAAACATCCATTAATCTGCATGGCGTAATCGCCTTGCCGCTGTGTGGAAGGTTTGAAGCTATGGGGACTATATCGCCAGCACCATATATTCTCGTTTTTCCGTCCAAGGTAAATTCAAACTTTCCCTCTATCACATGCATGATCTGTTCGTGAACATGATGGTGCTCCGGAACTACGGCATCTTTTTCTACATTCCAAAATACCAATGTCATGTTGTTCGTATGTACCAATTTACCGTGGTAACCGGGCATTATTTCTTTTGGGGCAATCGTTGCGAGATTCATGGGTATTGTAAATGTGCGTTATATAAATTGATAGTCGTTGAAACCAATCGCTTTTGCGAATAATCTTGATAAGCAATATACTGAATAAAATAGCAAAAAGCGCTAGAAATAAAGTGTTTGCCAAGTTTTTGTCAAGAGAGAAAAAATTTTGAGCCAGAACGATAGACATCCCTAATGTAGAATAGCCAATAAGAGCCATTAAAATACTGATAAATGTATTTGCTAGAAAATGTTTCACTACATTTCTATAAAGTTACTATTTATCTTCAATACCTTTTTATGGATAATGTTCGTTGCGTATGTTAAGGTAATTCTGTCGATTCGTATTAACGATAAGAATCTTAATTAGGAAAATTGTTATTGGTAGTTCTGCTGAGCTAAGCCGAAGTACTATTTTTCGTTCCTTAGAATTACTCGAAACAGCGTGTCGATATTATATTCCTTCAAAAAGCAAAATAGGTTTAGTTATAGTAGAGATACTCAATATTTATTGTCTATTACCAGGTTCGGATGACTTGTTTTCTGAGGTGCGGCAACCAGCACAAAATAAATATAAATCTATGGGTTTTTGAAGCTGGATTCAATTCCTATCTTTGATGGCAAATTTATTTTATGAAAATTCATTTTATAGCCATTGGCGGTAGTGCCATGCACAATTTGGCCTTGGCCTTGGCAAACAAGGGCTACACCGTTACAGGTAGTGACGATGTTATTTTCGAGCCTTCAAAATCTAGGTTGAATGCCGAGGGTTTGTTGCCGGCGGAATTTGGATGGTTTCCCGAAAAAATTCATAACGATTTAGATGCCATTGTTTTGGGAATGCATGCCAAAGCTGATAATCCAGAGCTGCTTAAGGCGCAAGAATTGGGACTTACCATTTATTCATATCCTGAATTTTTATATGAACAGTCCAAGAACAAGACCCGTGTTGTCATTGGCGGAAGCCATGGGAAAACTACTATAACCTCAATGATATTGCATGTACTCGATTATCATAAAATTGATGTTGATTATATGGTAGGTGCGCAGTTAGACGGTTTTGACCGTATGGTGCATTTGACCCAGGAGAATGATTTTATGGTTTTGGAAGGCGATGAATACTTATCGTCCGCTATTGACAGGAGACCCAAATTTCATCTGTACAAACCAAATATTGCTTTGTTGAGCGGTATCGCTTGGGACCATATAAATGTTTTTCCCACATATGAGAAGTATTTGGAGCAGTTTAGGATTTTCGTGGATAGTATCGTAAAAGGAGGAAGCATTACTTACAACGAAGAAGATTTGGAGGTAAAAAAAGTGGTCGAGGCCTCGGAAAATACGGTTCGTAAGCTACCCTATGTTACTCCTGAGTATTCGGTCGTAGATGGCGTAACGCTATTACAAACTCCCGAGGGCCTTATGCCTATTGAAGTTTTTGGTAAACATAACCTGAGCAATTTGGCTGGTGCCAAATGGATTTGCCAAAATATGGGGGTTGACGAGGATGATTTTTACGAAGCCATTGCTAGCTTTAAAGGGGCATCCAAACGATTGGAAAAAATCGCGGAAAGTACATCAAGTATAGCATTTAAAGATTTCGCGCATTCCCCCAGCAAGGTAGCTGCCACCACCAAAGCGGTAAAAGAACAATATCCCGGCAGAAAACTGATCGCTTTTTTGGAATTGCATACCTACAGCAGTTTTAATCCTGAATTTTTAAAAGAATACAAAGGGGCTTTGGATGCAGCCGATGAAGCTATTGTATTTTATTTGCCGGAATCCGTCGCCATAAAAAAATTAAAAGAGGTAACCCCTTCACAAATATCGGAAGCATTTCAACGCAATGATCTGCGGATTTTCACTGATTCAGCATCTTTTCATCAATTTGTAAATGATAAAGACTACAAGAACTCAATAGTTTTATTTATGAGTTCTGGCAACTATGGTGGATTGGATTTAGGCTCTGTCACCAACCGTATCGGTAAGTTAAAATTTTGATGCAGCAGGTGTTTTTCTTGGTATTTAAAAACATTGAGATGATCATTTTATCTCGATTCTTGGTTTATTGAACGAAAAAGACTACGTAACGGCTTGATTGCCATACTAAAGATAAGGCGACTACGTTGTATTTTAGTTGAACCATTTACCAAATCTTGAACATGCGCAAACTACTCCTTTATTTCACTTTGTTGTTATCTTCTTTTATGGTTTCACAGCAAGCGCAAGATTCGCAAAGCGATTCAAGCATAGAGCGTATAAATTCGACCCTGGACAGCTTGGAGTCAAAGATAACCGATGAGTTTTATCAAAATAATTTTTTGTCCGTACTCAAATACAGTGATGAAGCATTGAAATTGGCACGTAAAATCAATGACCAAACTCTGGTTTTTAGGCTTTTAAGGTATAGGGGCAGCGCATTTACCAAAATTAAGGATACGGTACGCGCGAAAAGAACTTTTGAAAAATCATACGAGAATGCCATAAAGTTGAACGACTCGATAGCTATAGCGAATACGTTGAACGATTTGGGGAATCTTTATCATGAATATGGGCAAGATGATAAAAGTATTGACTATTACAAACATTCTATCCGTATTCACGATAAGCTAAAGAACCAAAGGCAGTTGTATATTCTACACTATAACCTGGCCGAAATATATTTGGATGACGAAAACATCGCCAAGGCCGATTTTCATATTCAAAAATTACTCCCCTATTTCAATACCATAAAAAAGCCACTGCTAAAGGCCGCCTATTATTTCACAAAAGGTAAACTTTTACTGCTTCAGCAAAGACCGGACGAAGCCATTGAAATGTTCAAGAAAAATATCGAGGTCTCCAAAGCGTCCAATTTGACCGATGGTATTTTGGAAGGTTATGGGTTTTATATAAAGGCATTGGAGGCAAAACAAGATTACGAACAATTGTACCATATCAGAAAGGAGCTAGATAATTATAAGGATGAAAAATATGAAATAGAAAAAGCTGCGGCCATACAGGAGGTTACCGCTAGAATGAACGTTGATCAGTATAAGCAAGAGCTAAAGGCCAAGAATCTAGAAAACGAACTAAACCGACAAAAAGCCAATAGAAGCAGTACTATACTCTATGTTGTTATAGGTGCTACATTGATACTCGCCGGTTTTTTCATTGTTCTTTTGATTTCCAGCAAAAAAAGAAAAGAACTGGTACAAAACCTAAAAGCGAAGAATATCCAATATTTAGAGGCCAAACAAAAAGCGGAGGAACTCTCACAAGTAAAAACAAATTTTTTATCTGCGATCAGTCATGAATTAAGGACCCCTTTGTATGGTATAATAGGTATATCCTCTATTTTACAGGAAGATGTTGAACTAAAAAAACACAGTGAGGATATCAACGCCCTAAAGTTTTCGGCCGATTATCTGTTGTCACTGGTCAATGACCTACTCTTTTTGAATAAACTGGAGACCTTCAAAAAGAAAAAACTTGATTGTAAACCTTTTGAAATAAGGGAACTGGTAACGAACATTACCAATTCATTTGAATTTATGCGTACAAAAAACAATAATGTATTTGACGTGGTAATAGGAGAAAAAGTACCTCGTTTCCTCAAGGGCGACTTTGTAAAACTATCACAGATATTGATGAATCTGATAGGGAATGCCTGTAAATTTACAGAAGAGGGTACCATCAAGATCCATATAGATCAAACAAGATCAGGCGAAAAAAGTGTTGGCCTGCAATTTTCAATAGCGGATAACGGGCAAGGGATTTCCAAAGATAAACAGAAAATCATCTTTGATGAATTTACACAAGATAGCAAAGCTACCAACTTTCATGGTACGGGCCTTGGTTTGGCTATCGTAAAAAAACTTTTGGACCTGCACAATTCACCAATTACCTTAAAAAGTAAAAAAAACGTCGGTACAGCATTTTCGTTTACAATTGATTATGATATAGCCCACGAAGATGAGTTCAATACCGTTAAAAAGAAACATACTGTAAATAAACACATAGAAGGCAGCCATATTTTGGTTGTGGACGATAACAGGATCAACAGGTTGGTCACCCGTAAAATTTTGGAACGTAATAATTACGTATGTTCAGTAGCCGAAAATGGTCAAGAAGCCGTTGATATTGTAAAGAAAGAAGTATTTGATTTAATTTTGATGGATGTGAACATGCCAATAATGAACGGTTATGAGGCAACTTCTTTGATACGTGAATTCAATGCTACGGTACCTATCATAGCGCTCACGGCCATAGACCCCACTGAGTTAGGGGAAGATATCAATGCTAAAGGTATCAGCGATGTCATAATCAAACCCTACGACACCTTGGCGTTTTTAGATGTCATACGGCGTAATTTTGTGTCTACCATACAAATATAATTAGGAGAAAGATCGGGTAATGTTTTTATACCCCAAATTGTCTAAAGTGATGGTCAAGATGTTTGTACTGCATTTGCCCCCATTGTTCTTTGGTGAATTTTCCAAAAATAGGATGGGGATTCCACACGTTCCTATTTTTTAGCTCATGAAAATCCTTAATCAATTTTCTTAGTTCTACGCTTTCGATAGCATAATCTTTTTCTTCCGTAGCCTTCAATTGTGGTGCCGTGGGCAGGTTCTTGCGCCAAGGCTTATCGTTGTACATAGATTTTTTAAAAAATAGCTGTATCAGCGGATTTCCTTTTTTACCGGTATTTTTGTTCTCGATACCCAATTGTAAAGGGTATTTGCAATGCCATGCCATTTGCGCAGGTGTCATTCTGCCCCATAATCGATTAGATTTTTCATTGATTTTATCCAATCGCTGTAAAAGTTCATGATATGTGGATTCTTCGAAAATGGATTTCATTTAAATATGATTTAGTTGCTATTGAAATTTACGATAAAATTTTTAGTTGTTATCTTTAGCACATGCAAGAAAAGCCCATCTCTTTTTCCATAAAACATTGGTCAGATGATGATAAGCCTAGGGAGAAATTGGTTCAAAAGGGGAAATCGGTCTTGTCAGATGCCGAAATTATTGCGATTCTTATAGGTTCGGGAAGTAGGGAAGAAAGTGCGGTCGAACTTTCTAAACGTATCTTGGCATCGGTGAACAACAACCTTAACGAGCTAGGGAAATTATCCATAAAACAGTTGATGCAGTTCAAAGGTATTGGTGAGGCTAAGGCTTAACCAACTAATGTACCGTAAAATTAAAAAAATCCTATATCTTTACCAAATAAATTCGATGAAATTCATTGGTTATGAGGGATATAGTTGCAATCTACGCACGTATAAGCCAAGAAAAAGATGAGGTCGATGTTTCGATACCCCAGCAAATAGAACAGGGCAAAGCCTTTGCAAAATCTAAGGGCATGGGTTACGAAATATATTTCGATGAGGGTTATTCTGGTACTCTTCAAGCAAGAGAACGCCCAGCTATGTACAAGTTGTTACAGGATATAGTTAAAAAGGATTCTAGGATAGGTATTCTTTGGGGGCGTGAAATGTTCCGTCTGTACCGTGGAAATACCCCTAAGATAGAAATCCAGATGGTTTGTAAAAGGCATGATGTAGATATTTATTATGCCGATAAGAAACTGGATAATAGCGACCCTTTGGAAAAACTTATGGACAATATGTTAGGTGTCATGGGAGAGTTCTATGTAGACCTTACCAAACAGAATGTAAAACAGGCAATCAAAAAGAACTTCGAAGATGGTAAGGCGCACGGAGTAGCACCATATGGATATAAAACGGGAGAGGGCAAAAAGCTTGAAATCGATGAGGAACAAGCCAAGTGGGTCAAGAAAATGTTCCAATGGCACATAGAGGGTATGGGGCTTACCTCCATTACCAAAAAGCTAACCGATTTGAACGTGCCGACACAATACAGTGAGAAACATACCAGATTCAGCAAGAAATGGGATAGAACTACGGTTTACGCCATATTGATGAACAAACTATATTATGGGGTCAGGACACATTTGAAAAGGGAAATACCAGTACCAGAACTAGCCATTATAGACGAAGCGACTTATAACGAATCGTTAGTGGCATTTGAAGCCCTAAAAAGCTATACGGGCAAAAGAACATGGCACAAATACCTGATTATTGATTTGTTGTATTGCGCCCATTGTGGGGAAAGATATATAGGTAGGGCTGACAATAAGAACAACCATGTATACCGTTGCAACTCCAAGAGAAAGGGCAATTGCAAGAACAGGGATATACGCAAAAGCTATATTGAATCTTTTGTATGGGAATATATTAGGGAAGGTGGTATTTTATTGGACAATCTTTTGAACAGTACCGACAACCAAAACGAAAAGAGGAAAAAGGAACTTGAAGCCGAGGTATCAATATTGGAAAACGGTATGGAGAGGCTCAACGGTCAAAGCAGCAATATAATTAGATTGGCAGTAGAGGGTCTATTGTCCGATAGCGATTTGGCAGGGGAGAAGAAACGTATAGAGAGGGAAAAAATAGAGTACAGCGTCAAAATCAAGAACCTAAAAGAACAGATTGGGAGCATAAGGGAAGAAAAGGATTTGAAAAATGAAATATTGAAGGATTTCCATAAAGTCACTGGAAAAAGATACAACGATAAACTACCTCATTTCAAGGATTTTGTAAAACATAGGGAAATACAAAAGAACGTACTAGAAGAAAACTATCCCTTCAACGAAAAACAGCAATTTCTAAGAAAATATATCAATCGTATCTTGGTGGACTATACAAACGGTATTTTAAAGTTTACCTTTAATTTCAAAGCCCCGTTATCCGATAGAACCGTTTACATGGATAGGAATTTTTACGTAGCGGTCGATGCAGATACCAAACTGATGTACGACATGGGGCATCCCAAACAGCATAACGTATTCGATAACCTTAAAAAACTGATGCATACGATAACTCTTATGGAAAGGAAAAACGAGGATGGGGCGCAAGGATTAAAAAAATCCGCAAAGGTTGAAAATAACCCCTAATCTTACTATAACAATACAATAACACTTACCCATATAACCATATCAACATTCACTAGGGGGATAACACTAAAGATAGAATACAGATTGATGTTTTACCAAGGGAGCATACAACCCGATATAAATGATTTGTAGGGGGCTATGAACTTGACTTTGTTGTGGTCAATAAACTTAACTTTGTCGGGGGTTTCTAAATTCACTTTATGGAGAGTTTCTAAGTTAACTTTGTCGGGGGAGATTTGAAGAAAAAAACCGACCCATCCCAACGACCTTACACGTACACGGGAAAAACCCCTCAAAATCAACGATTTACGGCTGTTCTATAAATATCATTATGTAAAATAGAAACCTAACCATCTGATAGTCAGTAGTAAGTTGGTCGGGGGAGTGCCTAAATGTGATAGTATTGTGTTAAATCAAATAAAAACGGTTATAGTCCGTAACCATACTTTTGTCTGAAATCGGCTATTTGTTGGGGGAATATCAAATCTAATTAAAAGCACATAACAATAGCTATGATGGATAGTATAATTGGTAATATAATATCCAAAGAAAATATTAGAACTTTCCTAGCTTTATTAATGTTTCTTGTTTTCTTAGATAACTCATCCATTCGAGGATTACTTTGTTTCATTGTTATTGAATTTCCAATTTCGATGAATTTTATCTTATTCTTGTAATACTTTTGAAATTCTTCATCGAAATACCTAATCAATAATGCTACCAGAAAGTATATTACTATGAACCCAACTAGCTTGCTTAATAATGGGGTGTTGTACTTAGGTAAAGTAAAGCCAAAAAAGGTAATATCGCCAGTACTGTATTGTATCAATTGGCTCACTACTATCCCAGTGGCAGATGAAACAAGTAAGTTCTTTCTTAGAAGCTTTACATTGCCAAATTCCAGTTTGTCCAGTATATTGTCCATAAACCAAATATAACATTATTGGATAAAGCTTAGAAACACATACAGCCCGACCGCTAACAAGTTCAAAGCAAGTAACACAACTATGATAGTTAGTATCGTTTTAATTCCCTTATTAATGTTTGCCAGATACTCCGTTTGGATTGTTTGCTGGTAGAGTTGTTCCCTCACAATCCTTTCTGGTGCTTCGTCCTTGTACCGCTCATCGAACAATTTCTTTTTCTGTAAGCTGTTTATCATTGCATCAACGTTGCCCATTTTCAAGCTTTAAGTGATTTATACGTGTTTTTTGGGGTAATGTAATTACCATTATCAACCCATAAATTTTCAAATATTTCAGGAAAACTTTTGGATTACATTACGTGAGATATCTTTAATCTTTTGTGGCATTTCCTTGACCATTTCGACTGCCTCCCCCTTCACAAGCCAAGCGATGCCGAAAGAAACCACTGCCAAGGTTTCCATCCAAAACACGATGTTGGGTATTTCGTCATCCGATAAAAAGTATATGCCCAATATGACTATTGCCGTCCAGATAAGAATCCCAGATGTAATGTAGGTGTAGCGTTTCCACCTGATATTTTTCCCACGGGTAAATTTGAACAGTGACATGTAGCCCATCAAAAACACGAATATGGCAGCAGCAGTGAAATGTATATTGTTAAAGTATTCTACCAAATGCCCACGAAGCGGAAACCTTGATGAATCCTCTTTGCTCAAAACACATATTGCATCTATGACCGAACTTCCGCTATTATCGCAAGAGGTCGGTATGATTACTACCGCTAAGGCTGCCACACCAGCAATGTTCGTTATCCAGTTATCGTTGATTAACTCCCCTTTATCACTTGTATAGCCCTTGTAGGATATAAGAAAAAGAGCCAATGATGATAGCACTATAATAAAACATAGTGATGGATTGGTAAGGTAGTAATAATGGCTAATCGAGGATAGCAATTGCCCATCGTTCAAAACCCATAGCATGAAAGGTAATGTTAATCCCAGAATGCCAATAAGTTTTCTTATCCTGTAATCCGCTGGTCTAAAGGATGCCATGGCCTATTGTTTTTCATCCTTTTGTTTGCTCAAAAATGTAAAGCCAACTCCAAATGAATACCAAGGACGACCATTATATTGCCATTCCTTACCAATTTCGCCACTAGCTTTATCCCAACCTATTATAAAAGCAAGTTGAAAACTATCAAGTTCAACACCAACACCTCCAGTAAAAGTAGTCGCCATAACCAACCCATCTCCGGTGTTTGTACTTTCATCTATTTTATTATTGCTATTTATTCCAATACCACTGACTCCAGCAGAAAACATTGGTAAATGAAGGTATCTATTTTTTCTTCTATCAATCCTCAATCTGCTACTTACATAACCCCCTAAATTGATTTCGGGCGTTATACGCATGTTGTCATCGTTTATTTCAGGTCGAAGTTTGAAAGGCAATGATAATTGTGCACCATAATCAACATCCCAATCCCACAAAACATAGCGTTTGAATATAAAATCTTTATTCTCCATTTCATCGAACCTACTACTCTCAATTAAGAAAATCTTATTTCTATCTTGAACCGAAACCAATGCGTCATTTTCCTTGAACCATCTAGTGTCGTTCTTTTGTAGTTTATCTTCGTTAATATTATTAATTCTATATAATTTAGAACCATTTATATAATCCATATCATTAATACTTCTTCCATACTTTTCATAATCTTTACTTTCAACCAAAATTTTGTATTTGAAAGGTACTGGAGTCATTTTATAATACTTGATGGATTGCTCGTTTGTTAGTTTCTCGTAATACGTACCAATTCTATAAAATTGAGTTTCTTCTCCATACTTAAATCTTTTAATTTTATTTGGCTTGTTTTCTGTCGAATTCCCGTTTGTTTCATACTCGAAGTCATCTTTTTTCTCATCAAAAAGGAAAAGCTTAATATGCCCATTAAAGTAAAAGGCGAACGGCTCTGTTAATTGTTGTTTTTGAGAATATATAAAGTTTGAAAATAAAAGTAAACACAAAGTTGTTGCGAAAAAAGTTTTCATTCTGGTTGGTTTTGGTTATTCTTACTAAGGGGAGTGGTATAAACTTACAAAAGAGTTCTGGTATAAAAAAACATATTGGCTAATTTTGGAGAATGGGTCTGTACGAATACAAATTGTTGGACGATACCGAGCAATGGAATTTGCTATGGGATAAGGGTACTTTCCTTATCCATTGTATAGAAGTCGATAAGAAGTATTCTTTGTACGCCCTATATAATTTCTTCGTGGAAGTTGAACTGGACAATGAAACAAGTAGGATAATCGCAAAGAAGCATTTTAAAACAGGCGGTACGTTGGATAAGTACTCAGGTAATGTCGATATAAGCAATCTCTAAATGCCCAGTTGTTTCTGTATTTGTTCCTGTACCTTTTCGACAATAGATGCGCTGTAGGGAACGATAACATTTTTTAGTCTGGATTTGTTGTCTATAGATAGATATACCTTTAAATGAAGCCCATCATCCTTACAGACGGTTTTGAGCCTCAACTTTGCTTTGCCCTCAATATTCTTTGTGAGATATTTCTTCAATGCATGGGCTATTTCCGATTCTATAATCTCGATAGTGCCTATCAACTGGTTTAGGTCGTGAACCAGACGCTTTAACTTGTTGGAAGTTTTCATGTCACTAAAATAGAACAGGGTAATTTAAGATTGGGCGTAAATTGGTTAAAATGTGTAGGAAAATCTATCAATAGTATTTTTACTTTTGGGTAAACTTATATAACTATCAAGATGAACGGACTGGAAAGGGCTAAATTAAAAGATGAAATTTTAAGTTACGTTTTGGAAAATGGACGTTGTACGGATGATGAACTGTTTAAAGCTTTGGGTAAACCGATGGAATACATTGAAGATTTCCATGACCTCACTTTGGATATTTACATACATTACCATATATATTTCAATATGGAAACAAGAAAATCTATGGTGTCCAACAAAAAAGAGATATCTTATGATAAAACAGATAAAACACATATTTTCTTAAAACAAGGTGGTTGTACGGCTATTGAAAAAAAGCATATTAAAGAGATGAATATTGAAAAGAATGTAAAACGGGCATCGAACAAAAAAACTATTGTTGACGCTAAATATTGGTGGTTGCCCTATGCTATTTCTGGTTTAAGCCTTTTGTTTGCTGGATGGGCTGCATTTAAACCAGCACCGAATCCCCCGACAAAAGATGAGCCGTTAATAGAGATACAGGATAGGATGGACTATATCGAAGGTATTTTGATGAAACAGAACGATAGCCTAAAGAATGAAATTTATGAGGCAAACCTATTGATTGATAGCTATGAAAAAGAGATAGTGAGAGCGGACTAACCATCTTTTTTAACTTTTTTCTTTTTTAGTTTTCGTATATTTTTCAAATATTGTTCCCCATTCCATTTAACCTCTGCATCGATGTACCTTTGGTATTTAAGATACCATAAAACAAAACCTAGAATCATAAGTAATCCACCTGTAAGCCCTACCGCTAAATAGAAATTTAGATTTCTCTCCGTTGTATCAACTAAATTATCGTAGTTGCTCTCAATATCATTGGCTTCTGCGACTTTCTTTTCTGATTCTTTTTTAATTTTTTGAAGCAATTCTTCATAATTTTTCAACTCTTCATGCCCCATTTCTTTTAAAACTTCATGGGGTAATATATTTTCGTTTTGAATTGTGTAAATTTCACGCTCTAGCTTTTGCATTTTTGGCGCATATTTATAGTTTTCTAACCATAATTTTTCTTCGATTTGATATGAAAAGTATATGCTGAAAGAAAATATAACTAAGCCGAATAATGCTATAAACTTATAAAGGTTGTCGGTAGGTAGTGATGGAATATTCATATTTTCAAATATATCGAATTAATCTACCGATGTAAGAATTTCACTGACCCTATTTTCAGCCTCTGTAACGAACGTTTCCGTCAGTTCCGATTCAAGTTTCATTACTCTGTTTTCAATGCTGCTACCGCCTTTAAAACACTCCACACGGCACATATAACTATCTCCATCAAATCTATCGTAACATTCTACCTTGATATGGTCGAATCCGTACTTTTTAAGCCTGAATTTCAGTAGCTTTTCTACCAGTTTTTCCTGTCTGTATAAATTCATTTTCTTTCCTTTATCCAAATGTTGTTATTTGGGCTATGGTACGAATACCCATGGTACTCAAATCTTCCGTACTTTTCTATTAAGCCTTTTAGGATGCATGACATCTGATAGATGTTCTTATGTATCTGCATGACCGTACCGTTTTTGCAGATACTGTATTTGCCAGAATCGACCTTAGCCCAATTTTTGTTTACCCTGATAATCATTTTTCCGTTACCATGGATGCAATGGTGTATAAAAACGTTGAGCCTTAAATCGGATATTTCCTCAATGGTTGAATAGGTCATAAAGTTTGATATTGGAATAAATCCAAAATTATGGAAAATATCCATTTAAAAAAATATTGTGGATAACTAAAAATCAATCTTGGTTCGATTGATATTAAAGGATACTGTAACCCAAAGTATTACAATGTGCGTTCGGGAACTGTTTCAAGAAGTCTGTACTAGTTCGTATTATGAACTTTACCGTACATGTTCAAAGCTTTCGTGATTTCCTCTTTTGTGGAATATGGCATCTCTAGTTCAGCCACTCTTTCTACTGTTCTTTTCCAATATTCCCTTGTACAGCTTAGATTGTTCTTTGGGGGCGTAAGTGTAATGCCCAATGCATATTTTGCTTGTGCAACTATCGAGGTGTTTAGATGTTTCCCGTTTTTGTCCAAAACAACAGCGGTTTCGTTTATTCCCTCTTCTTTCAGCAATCGCAGATAGATTTCCATTTCCGTTTGAATGGCATATATTACAGAACCATCTACATTGTCGATAGTTTTAAAAGAGTACTTTCTCCATGTGTCCAAATCCTTTTGGCTACACTTTGCCAGTTGCATGATTTCCACATCGCTAAGTCTGCTATTGAGGTACTTTCCTATCCGTTCGTTTTTCTTTAGGAACGCATATCGCATATTGGCCGTTACCATAAGTCTGTTTTTCAACATACCCAAATATAATCAACGATGGATTAACTGAAACCTATTATTGATTTGGAAGTGGTGTCAAAGCGCACTTATTTAACAAGTACGTGCCAGATGACACCTTTCGACCTGTATACCTATATTCACTTTATGAGTTCAATCAATGAATTCCCAAAATAAAATAGGGTTCGGGTATCATTTGACGCTTCCAGTGCAATCCTAGAGCCAATTCTTAGCCATTCTATAAAGCCGTATTCCTACACACCCACTAACCCACTAAAATACAATTCAGATGGCTTGCAAGTTGCTTAACCTAGTTAATCTTGATTAGTCCAACAAAAGTGAGCAACTAATCAACTTAGAAAATACCTAGAATTTGGGTAGAGCGCAGCGACTAGGTTATGAAAATTAAAAAATACCTAGGTAGGCACGAGCGCAGCGAGTAGGTTAAACAAGTTTTTGCAAGTCGTGCGAAGCACCTAGCCCAAGAACTCAATCAATACTTTGTCTAACTGGGAGCGAAGCTACCTAAGCTCATTTAATTTATTGAAAATCAGTCGATTGGCTAAGTCTGGGTTATGGAGAAGGTATCATTTGCCTATTAAGTATAATAAGTATCGTAAATAAATGATATTCAGTAAGTTATAAATTCCTAGTAGAGCAGTAGGGTAGTAGCTGAAAATGATAAACGGTTTTTTTGGTCACAAATAAAATGACGGATTTGTAGGAGAAAAAGGATATTTCTATATTTGTACTGCTAAAAATAGTACTTTACAAAGTAAAAATAGTTAAATTCGATGAAATGCATGACTTTATTTTTTTTGAATTTAAGAAAAACTCTGTAAGGTCAATGATAGTGGGATTTACTAATAGTTTATCCATTTTGAAAATCCAACTATTTGTTGTATCTTTGTAATCGTTGAAATGCATTATTCGTCCCGAATCGTATTTCCCTTTAACAAATTTTTAAGAAAAAAGAAAACCCCAACCGTAGGCTAGGGCTAGAAAGAAACTATCTTTTGATTATAGTTCTTTTCTGACGAAGCCATGCGGTTGATTTATACCAAATCGCTATGGCAAAGCATAAACAAATATTTTCTTCCGTACCCGTTTTTGAAGCGGATTACGCTGCATTTGAAGAAACACAAACTTTGGAGAGAAAACCTAAAGTAGTCAACGGCTATCATACAGATTTAGGTTTTCATATAAACAACCTTCATATACTCCAAGAAAGATATAAAGATGAGATTGGCGACCACGAAGCCATCATAAAAAAAGTACAGTACCTTGATATTTCCGCTATTCTATTCCCAAAAACCAAACTTCATTTTCGTTGGTGGAAAGCGCACCTGATTATGGTAGGTAGGGCAATGACCTATTGTAACCATGGTATGACACCCTTTCAAATTAAAAATGCCCTCTTTAAAGTATTCCAAAAGAATATATACATACCAAATTCAATGCAGCCCAGCCCTGTTAATTATGGTTCGTTCTGGAAATCCATAGGGGAACAGTTGGATGACATCGTGGAAAGTTCAATAATGCAAAGCCCTAAAAAAGGCAAAAAGAGAGGTAACAAAATATTGTTTGACCCTTCAAGGCAATTGACCCCAAAACAGAGGCAAACAATTAGCAAGGCACTGACCGGCAAAGCAAGGTCAAACAAAACGGTCAATCAACTTTCAGCTATTTATGTTAAGGGTATGACCCAGAAAGAACTAGCTGAAAAGTCGGGTAGGGGCATTGCAACGATTAAAAGGAAATGGTTAGAAATCAAAGCAGCCTAAGATGAGCCACACAAGGGAATTTAGTAAATATGAGGGTGTTGCATGGGATGAACCCAATAACAAATGGGTAGCCCGTTGGAACGGCTCACATCTAGGCTTGTACGATGAAGAAATGGAGGCTGCGATAGCAGTACAGGAACTAAAAGATAAAACAGCATAACCAAACCCAAACTTACCAGTATGAAAAGATTACCATTTGAAGAATTGGCAACGACCAAAAAGGGCAACTTAGGAGAAAGGATTTGTATTGAACATTTCCATAGTAAGGGGCTTGTGGTAATGACCTCAATTACCGATTCAGCACATGCCTTTGATATTATGGTCTGGCAGGGAAAGGAAAAGCCCTGTATAGTAGATATAAAAACAAAAGCCAGTAGAACCCACTATCCAGATACTGGATTCGATACAGCCGACCTAGACCACTATTTGAAAATCAGCGAAAAGCATAATATGCCAGTAGCCATATTCTTTGTCGATGAGCATAGGAAAGAAGTTTATTGGGGGGAGTTAGGGGATTTATTACAGGAAAGGGAAGTGACAGAGGGCAACAGAACGTTAAAATACCCCCGTTCGGAATGGAACATAACCTATTTCCCATTGGAGGCAATGAACAAACTATGTGATTTGGACGATGTTCAAGTGAAGGAATTAAAGAACCATACCAACAGGAATTACAGTTATCCAACATTAAAATCAGCTTAAAAATGCAGAAACCAAATCTTACAGAGGCTCAAAATGCTGGAAAATACATCATTGCATTGGAGAGATACATAAACTTTTTGGAACGGCAATTGGAATTTGCTTTGAACGTAGAAACAATGGCAGCGTAATGAAAACCATATTTAAGTTTATTTAAAATAGAACAAATGGAGAATGAAGAATGGTTTCAAATAACAGCTTTTCCCAACTACTGGATTTCATCTTTGAAAAGGATTAAAAGAAAGTGGTATACCAAAAAAGAGGTTAGAACCTATGCGGAAAAAATCTATGCCAAAAAGAGATTTCTAATTATTTTCTTCGATGGAAAGTACTTGAACATCAATGTTGGAAAAACAGTCGATAGACATTTCACTGAAAAGGAGAAATCAGAAGAAGCTGAAAAGTGGAAAGCTTTGAAAGATATTGGAAACGACTATGAGATTAGTAATCATGGACGTGTAAAAAGGCTGGAGAGAAAAACCGAAGCTGTACATCAATTTCCTGATAAGGTTTTGACCAGCCGAAAAGATGGTAAGGTCACTTTTCGAAAAAATGATAAGCAACATTTGAGGGTTGTTGAACGGCTCTACAAAGAATATGTACTAAATGAAGATATGACACCTAAAAGAAAAAAACATCGAAGAAAACTAAAATTGAGATTTTGAAATGAACCAACATGAACCAGACCAAATAGATGACCTACGCAAATTGTTTTTAGATAAAAATAAAGATTGTCTAAAATCCTTTACCAACGAATACCAAGTGATAAATTTCCTTGCAATTCAAAAAACCTACTTTTATTTTCTGACCGCAATACGAGCAGTTAAAGGATTGAGGTTAGCCCTGTACGATGATAAAACAACATCCATTGTTTTCAATGACCGTGAGATAGAGGGTACTAGAAAAATGAGGTTTGAAAACACGGATGAAATTGAACAACTATTGACTCTTTCAGGATTGAACTGATACATAACCTACTTATGAAAATGAACCAAACCTTAGAACACGCACAACAATTATTGTCGGAACTCAAAACCGATTTGCAACCTATCAAAACCCTTGTTTCAAAGGGTATTTAGAATACATTCCATACTTGTTTTTTATTTAGTTGTTGAACTGGGCTAGGTAGTGCCTACACTTAAAAGCCTAGCCCAATATCATCAAACTACCAATTTACCCAAATCCGCATTATATAAATGAACCCAACTATCAACGATGTATATCGAAGGAATGACGAATGGCTGGAAATAGCCGAAAAATTTACTAAATGTGAACACAGAGCAAAAGATTTAGTACAAGATACCTACATGTACCTCCAAAGAAGGTTTCAGAACAAGGAGTTAGAACCCTTGAAAAAAGTGACTAAAGGTTATATGTACAGAGCCATTAAAGCCAACTTTTTGATGGAGAAACGAGATAATAAATTGCCGTTGCACTACACAGATGAAATCGAAAAATCAGCCTTTGTGACGAATGAACTTGATTTTGAGTGTATCGAGGTCAAACGGAGGAAAAAAATCAATTCAGCATTACAGAAAGTACCACCATTGGAGCGTGAAGTGCTAATGCAGCACCAAGAGAAATCTCAACGCCAATTACAGCGAGAAACTAAGGTTTGCAGGGATAGATTAAGGTTGCACAAGGATAGGGGAATGCAAAAGTTGAAAAGTATTTGCAAAAACGATGAGAGTTTCAAGGAAATGGATTTTGAAACCATACGTAACGAAAAGAGAACATTAAAAAAGGATAGATATATATCCGACAAGGATGTAGAAACGGTTAAGCACCAAATCGAGAATGACATTTACCAACCAATAGAATAAATTATGGCCAACGCACCAACCAATGACCAAAGAAACATAGACAGGATAAAGGAAACATTCAATGTTGAAGGGGTAGAAATTATATCCGATGGTATATATAAATCTGGAAATCAATATTACAGCACCAAAGGGGGATTGAACAACAATTATAAACCTAGGGAAATCGAAAAACCAAGTCAAGGTTTGGGGGATGATATTGAAAAGGTTCTAAAGTCAACTGGCATCAAGAAGGTGGTAGAGCTATTTACGCCAGAAGGAAAGGATTGCGGATGTGAAAAAAGGAAACAGCTTTTAAACAAACTTCTACCAAAAAACAAGCCCAATTGTTTCACTAAAGAGCAGTTCGAAGATTGGCAAAACGTATCGGAATCCATAAAGTTAACCAATGCGATAACGACCGAAAACCAAACCAAAATCATTATGTACCTACGTTCAATTCTCAATATGAGCGTATCGGCTGACAGTTGCAAATCATGTAATGTTTCAACTTGGAAAAAATACATCGATATGTTGGACAAAGTAGCCCAGACATATCAGCAATAATATCTAAACAACCTACTTATGCAAATCAATAAAAAAACAAAACCTATCAGGGATAAAGAAACTGGCAGATGGCTTGGTTCTGAAAAAGGAATAACCCCAGAAGAGTTTCTACAAGCTTTTGAAGATTATAAAGTTTGGGCTAAACAAAATCCGAAAATAAAGCAAGTTCCCAATACCAAAACACATTCGGTTATCAATCTTGAAATGGAAATTCCATTGACCAAAACTGGTTTTGTACTTTATCTAAGGCGTGAAGGGATTACTGGCAGCGGTTCTGATATTCTATGTAATAGGGATGGCCGATTTGAAGAATTCGTAGAAGTCAATCAATATATCGATGATTCAACATTCGATGACCAATTTACGGGCGGTATGGTTGGTGTCTTTAATCACAGTTTGACAGCAAGAAAATTAGGCTTATCGGATAGGCAAGAAGTAAAAACGCAGGGTAAAATCGAGATTGATTTCAACGATGCAGATTAGCATAAATCGACCCAAATTAACCGATTACCAAAACGAGTTTCTGTATGATGAGGCTCGTTTTTCGATTATAACGGCAAGTACCAAAGTAGGTAAAACCTATGCCTGTATTTGGTGGCTATTTGAACAGGCACATCTTCCGTTAGAAAAAGAGGGTTATAATTATTGGTGGATTGCGCCTACATATAGCCAAGCCCAGATAGCGTTCAATAGGATGAAGCGCAAAGTAGTAAAATCAAAGGCTTACACGGTCAACAAAAATGAGTTGATTATCTATTGTCCTAACAAAGCGGAAATACACTTCAAAACAGCATCAGACCCTGATAACCTATATGGGGAAGATGTACATGCCTTGGTTTTCGATGAATGCGGACGTGCATCGGAAGAAGCATGGTTTGCACTCCGTTCAACATTGACTGCAACTAATGCCCCAGCAAAACTTATAGGGAATTTCGGTGGTGCTAACAACTGGGTTACCAAATTGGCTGAAAAGTCAAAGAACGACCCTAATTATTCATTTCATAAGATTACGGCATATGATGCGGTTGATGCTGGAATACTTTCTCTAGATGAGGTTGAACAGGCAAAAAGGGATTTACCAGAGCAGATATTCAAATCGCTATACTTGGCAGAAGGTGGAAACGATGAAAACAGGCTTATCCAAGATGAAAGTTTAAAAAAACTGCTTTACAACGAAGTAAATACAGGTATCAAGTACCTTACTGGGGATATTGCCCGTTTTGGAAACGATAAAACTGTTCTGTTCGTCTGGTCAGGTCTAAAGATAATCGATTGGCTGGTTATAGATAAATCTACGCTTACCGATGTAGCAACACAAATAAACTTGTTTAGGGTAAAGTATAACATCAATCTTCAAAACATAATTCTTGATGAAAATGGTGTCGGTGGTGGTGTAATCGATATTGTGGGTTGTAGGGGATTCGTAAACAATGCCAAACCGATAAAGGTAAATGGGGAATCAAAGAATTTCGACAGCCTTAAATCACAATGCTACATAAAATTGTCCGAAATGATTAATGCGAATATGTTGAACGTATCATTGCCCCATAGTATTATGAAGCTACTGACCGAAGAACTGGAACAGGTCAAACTAGCTGCAATTCCAGACCTTCAAAGATTGAAGATAATGGCAAAGGATGCCATTAAGAAAATTATTGGACGTTCCCCTGATTATTCCGATGCCCTAATGATGAGAATGTTCTTTGAACTCAACCCAAATTACGGAATATACAATATCCGTTGATTTCTTCCATATTTCCCATTTCTTCATTTATAGGGTATGAAGTTAAAGATAACAATACACGAAAATCTCGATGATATAACACTAGAACAATACAAGAAGTTCCTAAAACTTTTTGAAATCAACGATGATACACATTTCATACACAAAAAGATGGTTCAAATCTTTTGCGGTGTACCACTTATCAATGTTGAACATATGGATAAGGGGGATTTTGACGAAATAGTAAGGCAACTGGCCAAGGTTCTTGACGAAACACCCGAATTTACGGATAGGTTCTTTCACAATGGGGTCGAATACGGTTTCATTCCCAATCTCGATAAAATTTCGTTGGCTGAATTTGTGGACTTGGACAATTTGACGGGTAACGTAGACGAATTGGAGCAGCTTATGAGCATTCTATATCGACCGATTCGTAAAATAAAGGGCAATAAATACAGAATTGAACCCTACAAGGGTAAGAAATTCGAGGATTTTAAGGATATACCAGCCAGTATTGTGATAGCATCACAGCTTTTTTTTTGGCATTTAGGGAACGAATTACTCAATCATACCAATCTTACTTTACAAAAGGCACTTCAAACGAAGGAAATACGTCAGAAATTACCCAGAATTTCGGAAAAACATGGGGCTGGTACGCCTCAATTGCAGAACTCGCTGGATATGACTATACAAAAGTTGAGGGAATCCTTAAATCAAAGCTTCATCCCTGCCTACATCATCTAACATATCTAAAGGATAAACAGCGTACAGAGGCTGAAATATTCAAGATTCAACAAAAAACGAACCAATGAGAAACTATTATGAGGTATTAAGGCTTTTAAAGCAGAAACTGGAAGCCGACCCATTGGTAAATACGGTTACACAAGGGGATATTACCGAGATAGACCTTAACAAAAAGAACATATACCCGTTGGCACACATCCAAACGGGTACGGCAATTATCGGTTTAAGTACAATTACTTTCAATATGACCCTTTTCGCCCTTGATGTAAGGGATTTCAGTAACGAACCCGTTACCGATAAGTTCAACGGGAACGATAATGAGATAGATAACCTCAATTCGATGTTGGCCGTATGTAATAGGTTCTTTAAGTCAATCGTAAAGCTTGAAGATGATTTTACCATAACCGACAATCCCAATTGTGAACCACTTTACGAGCAGCAGGAAAATCTTTTGGATGGCTGGGCAATGACCTTTGAGATTGAAATCCCAAATACTGAAATATCGGTATGTTAAACCCTACCGAAACAAAAAAAGCCCTAACCAAGTTTGCACGTAATGTTGTAAAGGCATCAAGAAATGAACTAAAGAGCCAAAAAAAGAATACTAGCGGTAAACTTTCCAAGTCGATTGATTTTGATTTGCAAGTATTTAAAAATTCGTTCGGACTATCCTTTGAAATGGAAGATTACGGACAATTTCAGAATTCGGGTGTAAGCGGTTTTCTGAAAAAATACGATACCCCTTTCAGTTACACGGATAAATACCCACCAGGTAAAAAACTGGATAAATGGATTGTCAAAAAGGGTATAGCACCGAAGGATAAAAAAGGAAGATTCATAAGTAGGAAATCCTTGCAGTTCCTCATCAGCCGTAAAATTTTCTTTTACGGAATCAAGCCAAGCCTATTCTTTACTAAGCCCTTTGAAAAGGCATTCAAGAATTTGCCCAACGAAGTCATTGAGGCTTTTGCCCTCGATACGGAAAACTTTCTGAAAAGCACATTGAAAAATGATTAACACACGTAGCCCCTATTATATCACAGCACCAGTATCTACTGGTACGACATCTGTAACCCTTACCCTAAAGATTAATAATCTTACCGAAAATTCAGGGCTATCAGCACCGCAGTATTCATTGACGAAAAACAAACCCAGTGCAACCACGACCTTTCTTGATTTTGAGATAAGTAACATGATAAGGGATTTTTATGACTATACGCCCATATTCAGCCCCTTTACGGCACTTTTAGATTCAAATGACAGGAATGTGCTACAATTGAATTATTCTTTGACATATGAAGGTTCTGGAACAGATATAACTGTTCTTAGTACCGATGTTTTTGATGGTTATGGTTATTATGAAGAGGGTATAAATCCACAAGTGCCGTCCAATGCAATACTACTATCCAACGATTATTATATAATCAATAAAAACGGGTTTTTCAATATTCCAGTCTATAACGATGGTACACATTCGTCAATATCGGTAGATGGAACGCCTTACACATTATCCGAAAGCACCGACATAAAGTCCAAAATCAAAAACATGTGGCTCAATTGCAATGATTTTGACGGAACGGTACAAATCGAGATAGGGGATAACAGTATAACACTTGAAGTACAGGACGAATGTAAATATAGACCGACCGATGTTCTGTTTTTGAATAAATACGGGGCGTGGGAAATTATGACATTTTTCAAGGCTAGAAAAGAAAGTATTCAAATTGAAAAAAGCACCTTCAAAAACAACTTTGTTTCAAACGGAGCTTATAGTACACAAAAGCATTCCTTTCAGGATTACAATAAGAACGCTAGGGAGCAATTGAAACTTAGTTCGGGCTATGTTCCAGAATCCTATAACGAAACCATTAGACAGCTTCTATTGTCCGAGTATGTTTTCTTGGTCAACAGTGGAAACTTCATACCAGTCAACGTTGATAATTCTAGTTACCAGTACCAGACAAGGATAATCGATAAACTAATCAACCATAGTATCGATTTCAACTATTCCTATGATAAGATAAACAGCCTGTAATGAACAAATCCATAGATATATACATTGAGGGTAAACGACTGGAACTATTTGAGGATGAAAATTTTGTTGTCAATTCGTCCGTACAGAACGTAAATGACATTTCAAAGCTTTTTACCGATTACAGCCAAGGTCTAACCGTACCAGCATCCAAAAACAATTCTATTTTCAAACATTTCTACAATGCGGATATTGATTTTGGCTATGATGGAAGAACAAAGAAACGGGCGAACATAGAAATATCAAAAATGCCTTTCAAGGATGGTAACATCGTTTTGGAAAGCGTTAATATGAAAAACAATCGACCAGAAAGCTATAATATTACCTTTTATGGAAACTTGGTTAACCTAACCGACCTTTTCGGGGATGATTTATTAAGTGATTTGGACTGGTCGCAATATGACCATAGTTATAATGTCAATACCGTTCAAACTGGGCTTACAATAGGTCTGTTTTCACAAGATTTGATATACCCCTTGATTTCAAGTACAAGGCAATGGTACTATAATTCCAGTGCGTCCGACCATACCAATGAAGAAAAATCTGTAAATGTTGCATATCACTTTTCACATTCAACTGGCGAAGCCCACGGTTTTGAATGGACTGAACTTAAACCAGCAATCAAGGTCAGGGCTATCTTGGAAAAGATACAGCAGAACTACGGCATAACGTTTTCGGATGATTTCTTTTCTACGGAGGTTCTGGATAACCTTTATATGTGGTTGAGCAATTCCAAAGGTAAACTTTTCGAGGGGGAGGAAACGGGGATAAACCTAATCGACTTCGATAGTAGGGTATCTGGTAATCCGATATTTGATTTGGTTACCGATAGCTACACAACAACTTTGGTCAGTTCATCACAGTTTTCGGGATTTCCTTCTGGAACGCAAAGGATAACAGGTTCATTGACCGTTACACCAGATGCAGCTTACAACGATGTCAATTATAGTACCTATCGGATTACGGTTGAGGGAGGTAGTTACATACTACAAAATGAGGATGTAACGGGTCAAAATTCACATGCATTTACCACTAGGCTGTTACAGGACGGTACATTTGATTATAAATTCACGTTCTACGTGGAAGCCGATACTTTTATGGAGTATAGTGTGGAACTAACACTGACCAAACAGCAGTGGAACGGTTCTAGTTGGTTTACCGTAGAAGAGGAAACCGTATCTGGTTCTGATATTGGCACTACCGACAATCTTAGTTTGGGTGCTGTATTCAATACAATGAAGGTCAAGGATTTTATGACCTCGATAGTGAAGATGTATAATTTGGTAATCGTGCCTACATCAAATACCGATTTTTATATCGATTTGTTGGATAACTGGTACGAAAAGGGTAAAACTATTGATATTACCAAGTATGTTGATATTTCTACACATACGGTTTCAAAGGGTAATGTTTTGAACAATCTAAAATTCAAGTTCAAGGAGGATAGTACTATCCTGATAGATGAGTTCAAAAACCAGTTCGGTTATCAATACGGGAATCTTGAAACCGATATAAAGGATAGCAACGGTCAAAAACTTGATGGAAAGGTACTCAATATAGAATCCTCTTTTGGCAACATGATATTCGAAAGATTGGTCGATAGGTCTAACGGAAACCTTACCGATGTACAATATGGTACGGCAATAGATTCAAACCTAGACCCCATAAACCCAAACCCATTATTGTTTTACGGAATCAAGAAAAACATCGATAGCGATTTAAGTCTATTGGAAGGGGAGGATGACCAAAGGAGGATTGGCACAAGTGTTTTTATGCCTTCACACGTCAACGATTTTTCGACAAAGGAATATTCTACCGTATTCAATGCCGAACTGGATGAATATGATACCCAATTAATCAATAACAGCCTATACAAGCTTTTTTATGAGGATTACATTACCGATATACTGGATGAAAAAAGAAGGTTGTACAGTTACAGCGCAAAACTTCCAGATTACTTGTTGAGCAGCATAAAGCTAAACGATAAATTAGTGATAAAGGATGTAAGGTATATCATAAACGATATGGAAATCAACCTTACCAAGAACGAGGTAAAACTTGAATTGTTGAACGATATATATTCGGTAGATAAAAAAGTTCCGATTACCCTTACCAGTGGCACTAGTAGTTCACAAGCTTGTGATAATAATGATTTTACTACATACTATCTTGACCAAGGCGTTACGTTTGAAAACGCCAATGTTCTGTATTCGGACATAAACGGAAATAGTACACCAGATGCCAAAATATACTCCAATGGCATAATGGCTAGGTTCTGGGACAAACTCAATAATCAGCTAATCGGAAACACACTTTGTAGTAATGTGACATAACAACAAACCCGAATCAAAATGATAGGAACGATAATCACTATTCTGAAACAGGATAGTTTTTTTGGTATATCCAATGAAATAGAGATAGCAAAAGGAAAGAACGAGATGCCCAAATCTTATTCCGATGTACTTAACCAAGCAAAAAGGAGGCTCAAAGCCGTGCATTTGCCAAAAAACTAAACTATGGCCATAAAAAAGGTAATCAAGATAGATGCCGATACTAAGAACGCACAAAAGAACGTCCAAAAACTGGGCGACACGGTAAATAATGAAGCCAAGGAAATCAAAGGCTCTTTAGGAGGTCTAACGGATGAATTGGATGGACTTTCTGGTGGGCTTTTGTCAAAGTTCAAGAACTTAAAGGGAACTTTGGGAAATGTTGCCGTTGGGTTCAAGGGTATCGGTGTAGCGATAGCTGCATCTGGAATAGGTCTACTCGTAACGGTAATTGCAGCAGTTACGGCAGCATTCAAATCAAGTGAAGAAGGTCAGGACAAGTTTCAGAAGATTCTAGGGGTACTGGGTTCTATTGTCGGAAACCTAATGGACTTACTTAGTGATTTTGGGGAAACCGTAATCGAAGCTTTTGAGAATCCAAAAAAGGCATGGAACAGTTTTACTGAAAGCCTTAAAAAAGGCTATGAGTTCGTCAAGGGTCAGATAATAGACAGGTTTTCAAGTTCATGGACTATACTTAGCGGAGGTGTCGAAACTGGTATACTCAAAATGCGTATCGCATGGAACGATTTCACGGGCGATGCCGATGAAGCACAGGATTTGACAAAAGAACTTGAAAAGGTAAAAAAAGAGGTCGAGGCTGCAACAGAGGTAATAAAGGCCAGAAACCAAGAAGTGATAGACGGCTTCAACGCTGCGATAGATAAGGTCAAGGAATTTGGTAAGGAAATAGCGGAAGATGCCAAAAAGGCGCAAGCCATAGCCAACCAAAGGGCTTTGGCTGATAAAAAGGAACGTGAGTTGATAGTTGCAAGGGCTAGGGCTGATAGGAACGCTGCGGATTTACGGGAAAAAGCCGTAAACAAGGAGAAATTCAGTATCGAAGAGAGAATAAAGTTTCTTGAACAGGCAGCAAGGATTGAAACGGACATTACAAACGCTGAAATATATGCTGCCAAGCTTAGAAGGGATGCAAAGATTGCCGAGAATGCCCTCGCAAAGTCTACCAAAGAGGATTTGGACGAACAGGCCGAACTTACCGCAAAGGTAATCGAACTGGAAACCGCCAGATTGAACAAGCAGAAGGAATTGACATCCGAAACCTTGGCACTAAAGGCAGAGGAAAAGGCTCTAAGGGATGCAGAACTTGCAGCATTGGAGGCACAAGCCGAAAAAGAAAGGGAAATCGAACGTGCCAGACTGGAATCCATTGATAACATCCGTAAGGAATACAGGGAAAAATTGGAGGATTTACAGGCAGAGGATGAACAGGCTAAACTTGATTTGGAAGAGCAAAGAAAATTAGCGGAACTGGAAGCCTTGAACGCCTCGGAAGAACAGAAAATTGAGGTTAGAAGGTACTACGATGAATTGCAGACCCAACTTGAAAAGGAGCAAAGCGATGAAAGAATAGCAAATGCGTTGGCCGAAAAAGAGGCTAAAGCGCAAATATTCAATGCACAAGCTGATTTGGCTATACAATTCGGTCAGTTCCTTCAACAGATGGGAGAGGAAAACAAGGCACTGGCCATTACGGGAATCATTGTTGAACAAGTTGCATCAGTTGCCAGAATTATATCCAATACTGGAATTGCCAATGCGAAAGCAGTAGCAGCTTCCCCCTTGACCGCTGGACAGCCTTTTGTTACGCTCAATAGTGTTAGTGCTGGTCTATCCATTGCTTCATCGGTCGCCAGTGCTGCAAAGGCAATAGGGAAATTAGGTGGAGGTGGTGGAGGTCTACAAAGGGATAATCCCAACGGTGGGAATTCTGCTCAACCGATAGCACCAGAATTCAATCTTATCGGCCAAGGTGGAATAAACCAAGTTGCACAATCATTGAACCAACAGGGAAAAACGCCTTTAAAAGCCTATGTGGTGGGTAAGGAGGTAGATACTCAACAGGAGTTGGATAGGAACAGGCGTGTAACGGCAACCTTTGGCTAAAGTCCACTTTTGACGGTTTTGCATTATTAGGGTATGGAACTTTACGAAGTACAATTCGACCCGAAAAAAGATACTGGTATTTATGGAATATCGGTAGTGTCCGACCCTGCGATGGAAGGTTTTTTCGTAGCGTTGAACAAAGATGGGAAACCCGTACCTAACGAAATACAATTGTCGGAGGTAAGCAAGGAGCAAAGGATTCTTTTAGGCGTTGTGGCAATACCAGATAAACCTATTTACAGGAATCAAGATGGTAAGGAGTTCTACATAACCTTTCCAAGTGAAACAATCAAACTGGGCGCACATTCCTTTTTAAAGAATCAGTACAACAACAATTCCAGTATCGAACATGAGGTAAAACTATCAGGTGTTTCAGTGGTGGAATCTTGGATTGTGGAAGATACCGAAAACGATAAATCGAACATACACGGTCTGAAAGCCCCGAGAGGTTCATGGATAGTTTCAATGAAGGTCGATAACGATGAACTCTGGAACGATTATGTGAAAACTGGAAAAGTAAAAGGCTTTTCATTGGATGGTCTATTCAGCCTAAACAAACTTGAACTTAAACAAAAATCTATGAGTGATAACAACCAATCGATAGTGGCAGAAATAAAAAAAGGATTTGCCGAATTAAAGAACATATTCAGCCCTAAACCAGAAACCAAAGTTAAATTGGCACAAGCCAAATTAGCCGATGGGGAAACCGTTGTTGAATTTGATGGGGAGGAAATAGAGGTCGGTACACAACTTTTTATAGTAAGTGAAGAAGGTAGTATACCAGCACCAGACGGACAACACGAACTGGAAAACGGTATGTTGGTAAGCGTTACCGAGGGAATTGTTTCAGAGATAATGGAAAAAGAAGTCGATGAGGAAATCGAGGCATCCAAGGACAATCAAGAATGGGAGGCTCTAAAAGAGGCTTTTAAGATTCTCGAAGCCGAAATGAAAACCGCAAAAGAAGGTTTTGAATCTTCTTTATCCGAAAAGGATAATGAAATAGCCGAATTGAAAACACAACTTTCGGCTACCCCAGCGACAGAACCAAAAAAACATACATCGGTCGAACTTTCCACCGAACAGCCCAAAACTTCAAGAGAAAGAATAAAACTAGCATTACAACAAAACAAATAAATTATGCCTACTACACAAACAGTTAATTCAAATTACACTGGCGAAGCTGCTGGTGCAATCATAGGTCAAGCATTCAAGGAAACTAGTACAGTCCAAAGGGGATTGGTTACGTTCATGCCTAATGTAAGGTACAAATTGAGCCTTAAAAAAATTCAATACACCAACGGTAAAACAGACTATTCTTGTGGTTTTACCCCAGCAGGTGCAATCGTACTTTCTGAAAACCAATTGACCATCAAGGAAATCAAGAACGACCTTGAAATCTGTAAGGACACTTTCAGGGCTACATGGGATGGTCTGGACAATGATATGATGGAAGCTATCGAAGTTGAAGTATTGGCTAACCATTCGGAGGCGTGGGATACTGAAATCTGGACTGGCGACAGTTCAACTGATGGGGAATTTGGCGGAATCATACCACAATTGGAAGCCGATGATGATGTAATCAAAGCCAACAACGGTATCGTGCCATTGGAAGCAGCTATTACAAAGGAAAACGTATTGGCAGAATTGGAAAAAGTTACTGCTGCATTCCCTGTAACCATTAGAAAAAAGCCAGATTTTAAAGTATTGGTTTCTGCAAACGTTGCGGATGCATACGATAAATACTTGGTATCTAACGGAATCCAAAACGGAAACGGTGGTGGTTCTATGCAGAGCGTTTATTCCAAATATACTTTGGAAGAAGTCGATACTTTGCCAGACAATACAATTATAGCTTATCAAACTAGAAACGTTGTAGTTGCATCAAGTAAATCCAACTCTTCAAACGAACTTACATTGGTAGATACCAGCGAAACCTTGTTGGATGGAAATATCAGAGGTAAGGTAGTCTACGGTGCTGATACTGGATATTACAGAGGCGATGAAATAGTTTACTACGTATCGACCGAAGCGGTAGCCTAATTGCCCAAATCTTAACTATTAACTAAATCAAGGGATTGGATTGAATTTAATCCTTTCCCTTTTTTTCATAATACCCAAATCAATATGTGTTTATTAAATTCAGGTAGGAACGTACCACAATGCAAAGATTCGATTGGTGGGCTAAAAAATGCCTACTTTATCAACTTCTTGGAAGATGCCTTTACGGTGGAGAATGCAGAGGCAACGGCAATTAACGCTGGTGTGGCCGAAGTTTTCAAATACGGTTTAAGAAATGACGGCAACAATCTTTCCGAAAGTATAGTATCGGATAAAAATACAGGTACAACAACCAACACCCAAACATTAACGCTTGCATTGGCCAAACTCGATAAGGACACTGCCTTACAGGTCGATTTGATGAGCAAGGGTAGACCGATAATCATAGTACAGGATAGAAACGACAACTATAAAATTGTTGGACTATCGGAAGGATGCGACCTTACAGGTTCTAGCATAGATTCTGGTGGGGCTAGAAGTGATTTTTCTGGTTTCAACCTCACATTGACAGCTATGGAATCATCCGTTGCACCATTTTTGGATTCTGCAACGATTACAGCGTTGGAAGCCTTGGTAAGTGCTACCAATATAGCAGCCTAACCTAAACAACCACCCGTACACTTTTCGGGAAATACGGTTTTATACCCTTGCAAATCCTTGCAGGGGTTTTTTGTGTCAAATTCTTCCACAATACCACAATACGCATTAATACAGTATGAACATATTACAGCCTATATCAACACCCCAGACAATGGTTTTCATACCAAGGTTCGAAGCCGATACGGTCAATCTTTCACTTTATGATGAACTGAATGATAGAACCTACCCCTATCAATTGGCAGCTATATATTTGGATGGACTTATGGAAGTGGAACTAACTCATACTTTCAGCGAGGGCGAGATGTACAGCTTCGAGGTATCGGACAATGGGGATAATCTAATGTATAGGGGCAAAATATTCATTACCGAACAAACCGACCTACAAAACTACTCAACACACCCAGATTTCCTTTACGATTAAACCTACCCAATGGACAAAAAGAAAGATAACAATGTTTTAATCAGCAACAATATTGCCGTACTACAACTCAACAATTATACAAAGCCTATCATCAAGGAGGTATCTTCGAAGGATTGGGTTTTGAACGGGGATGAAAACAGTCATTTTCAATATCTCATCGATAGGAAAAACGGTTCTCCCACTAACTCGACCATTATAAAAAAATACATCAGTTTCATTTATGGAAAAGGGCTTACCGTCAATGATGATAAGGATGTTCTAAGATTGTTCCCGAAAAAGGAGGTCAGGAAAATAGTGTCTGATTATAAACTTTTCGGTTCTGCAACGTTTCAGGTAATCTATTCAAAGGGAAAGGGTGCTTTAAGAAAGGTCACTGGTGTTTTCCATATTCCGAGAGAAACCATTGCACCGAACAAAATGAACGATAAAGGGGAGATATTGACCTATTGGTATTGCAAGGATTGGACTAATCCGAAAAAGAACGTTCCAGAACCGTACCCAGCCTTTGGCACTTCGAAAGAGGCTATCGAAATCTATGAGATAAAGCCATATGAAGCTGGAAAGCAATATTATGCAAGTGCCGATTATGAAGCTGGTCTGGAATACTGCCAACTCGAAGAGGAAATAAGCCATTATTCCATATCGCACATACAGAACGGATTGAGTGCTGGATGGGTAATAAATCTCAATAACGGTATTCCCGAAAAGGAATTACAGGATGAAATGGAAAGAGGCATTATGCAAAAGGTTACTGGTTCTAGTGCTGCTGGTAACGTTATACTATCCTTCAACAATAGTACGGACACCAAAACAACGGTAGAACCCTTTCCGCAAAACGCCAGTCACAAACAATGGGAGTTCTGGACACAAGAAGCCAAAACGCAAATAATGGTTTCCCATGAGGTTACGAACCCGATTTTGTTCGGTCTGGAAAAAACAACTGGTTTTGGTAACAATGCCGAAGAAATCGAAACATCTGCAAAATTCCTTTACGGTACTGTAATCATGCCTTATCAAGAAACTATTCTGGACGCTTTTCAGGAGGTTGCAATGTACAATGGTAAAGAAGTCGAATTTGAGTTCAAGCCCCTGATAGATTTTTCAAAGAACGATGGAACAACTACTGGTACTGGCGAAAATGTTGAACTATCATCGACAAGTGGAGATGTAAAAAAAAAGTCCAGTCCAGATTTAGAACTTGACAATTTTACGGCAAATGCCCTAATAGATTCGGGAGAGGATGAATCTTCGATGAAGGGTTACGAAGTGGTACATGAGTCAATCGTATCGGAAGAACCCACTGATTTGTTCGAAACAAAACTGGCAACGGTAGTAACTGGAAAACCAAATACCAAGTCCGAACAGGACAATCCATTGTTCAGGGTAAGGTACATATACAGCCCACAAACCGTAAGCAATAATTCACGGGAGTTTTGCCGTAAAATGGTCGGTGCTGGTAAGGTTTACAGACGTGAGGATATAGAAGCTGCTGGGCAAAAAGTGGTCAATGCTGGACTGGGAGCGAACGGTTCGGACACCTATTCGATATGGAAATATAAAGGAGGTGTAAACTGCAAACACTTCTGGCAAAGAAGGGTCTATTTAAGAACAAACAACACAATAATAACCGTAAACGAGGCGAGAAGGAAAATTCTTGAACTAGAGCCAGACCAAAGGGATTTGGTAAGGCTGCCTACGAACGAAAAGGAAGTAGCCCAATCCGCTTCTTCATCAAACAATTTTTGGAAAATAAATTAAGCGAATGACAACAATACTGATTTCAGCAAGCGACTTGACCAAGCGAACACCTATGGCTGGGAACATAGACCCCAATAAATATACATACTGCATTCGTGAAGCCCAGATATTCGTTATCGAACCTATTCTGGGTACTAAACTCTACAAAAAGATAGTAGCCGATTATGAGGCCAATACATTGACTGGGGATTATTTGGAACTAATGGAAAACTATGTTAAACCAATTTTGATATATACAGTAAGTGCCGAATTTATTTTGGTTCATTCCTACAACGTACAGAACGGGGGTATCTTCAAAAACTCCCCAGAAAACAGTGAACCAGTAAATAAATCAGAGGTTGACTTCTTGGTACAGAAACAGCACAACAAAGCGGATGCCTACATAGAACGTATGAAAAAGTTCCTATCCAGTATCGAACTTCCCGAATACAACACAGTACAGGAGAATAACTATGATACCTATCCAGATAAAACCTTGGATTTCACAGGGGGCTGGAAGTTGGGAAGTTATTCAAAAGGTAACGATTTCCTTAAACCAAATGAAAGGTAACAATGGCACTTTTGACATCGGGCAAACGATACGGATGTAAAGATTCTAACGGAGGTATAAAGAAAATATACTTGGCTGCCTTTGTTCCTTATAGCAGAAATCTGTTTGGATTTGATGGGGTGTTACTTACCTCGATACCTACAACCTTTGTTTATGCCTTTGAAATGATAGGGGATAACAACAGTTTCCAACAAAGCTATGACGGTATCGGCTATTCCCAGACCCTCAATGTTGAATTCAAACGTCAGGATGTTGATACCGCAATACAGATGCAATCGCTCAACTACATCGAGTTAAGGGCTTTGATACTGGATAAAAACGATAACTATCTAGTATTTGGACTGGATAATGGTCTAACGAGCGATTCACTGGAAATACTAACAGGAAACAGCCGTAGTGAATTTAACGGTTACAGGATGATATTTACTGGTAAGGAGAAACATACATCCCCTTTTGTTTTAGACCCTTTCAACAACG
The DNA here is from genome assembly GCF_013402795.1 of Costertonia aggregata. Classification (GTDB taxonomy): domain Bacteria; phylum Bacteroidota; class Bacteroidia; order Flavobacteriales; family Flavobacteriaceae; genus Costertonia; species Costertonia aggregata. The sequence goes on from NZ_CP058595.1 coordinate 2,651,222, forward strand.
GTTTCATAGAGGTGGACGAAGAGGATGATTTCTACCAGTTCCAGAACCTCGAAGCCTTTATGTTCCAAAATGGGGAACAATACTATTTCAATTAAAACAAAGAAAACCAATGAGTGTATTAACAAGTAAAACCGAACTATCATTCGTAACCGATTTGGATTGGTTTCATGTAGTGGACATCAGTGATAACACTGGCAGCCCACAAGGAACATCCAAGAAAATCAGAAGGGGCAATATCCTTTTGGGATATACTGGCTTCGATTCTAGGTACTATACGGAAACTGAGGTCAACAACTTCTTTTCGGGTACTGTACCTATCGTTGGATATAACAGAGCGGATTGGGATAACGCATTACAACCTGATGGGGATGGTTCACAGCTTACCAATTTACCCCAAGATTGGGATGGTGTATTGAATGGTCGAAATGTTCAGGTTACAAATTTTCAGGAATTGTACCTACATGGTTACTACGATGGGTCTGACATTAGCGCAACAAGTGATGCCCCATATATAAATATGCTAAATAATACACTATCAAAGAGCATACAGTTAGGGGTAGGTCAAATTTCTTTGACAATTGATGGTGCTAGTATTTATACTGACGATAGCATAGTTGCAAATAATTTTGTTGGTAACGGTAGTAATCTTACTGGGGTAGAACTTTTGTCCAACAAAGGTCAGGCAAACGGTTATGTACCCCTTAACGGTTTTGGGCTAATCGATTCACAATACTTACCCGATTCTTTAGATGAAATTTTGGAATATGCGGATTTGGCTTCTTTTCCAACAACGGGAGAAACAGGTAAACTGTATGTTGCACTAGATACGAATTATGTTTACAGATGGTCAGGCTCGACCTTTATCCAAGTAGGGGGAGGGCAAATACCAGTGGATTCCGTTTTCGGACGTACAGGTGTCATTACTGCACAATCATCAGATTATTCAGCATTTTATTTAGGTCTAACCGATAAAGCTACGGATTCTGAACTACTTGACGGGCTGAATTCTACACAATTCATTAGAAGTGACCAATCGGACGCTATGAATGGAACACTAACGGCACAAGGTCTAACATTTAACCAACCCCTTAATTTTTTCCAGCCCACTACCCACAATGATAAGATACTATTTATCGGTGGTAATGGTTTAGGCGATAGGGATTGGAGTAATATATTCCTTTATTCTGGTGGTGTATTCAGAATTAATGACAATGATATATGGCACGCTGGTAACGATGGTTCGAATAGTGGACTTGATGCCGATTTGTTGGATGGTCTACAAGGTTCACAGTACTTAAATACCAGTTCAACAGCACAAACAAAGTCAGGTTTATTAAACCTTGATGCTTTAAGAGTAAAAGGAGCTAGTGGAAGATTTAGGAGTGTGTCCGATGGTACTAACGTTATTGAATGGGGTTTAGATAATGGAACACGACAATCCTATTTGGGTAATGTTTCAGGTCAATGGAAATGGCAAATTGAATCTGGGGATTGGTATTTTACGGATGGTTCAGCAAATAGAGTATCTATTGGTAGAATCTCTGGGAATATATCAACAGTTGGCAATATAACTTCCAGTGACAATATATTGGCTAACGGGTCAAGCTCCGATATAAGTGTTGAGGCGAGAAGAGATACGTTAAGATTCTCTAGGCTTAGTGCAAACGGTTCTGGGGGAGCGTTAGTACTTTCGGACGATTCGATATCCGCCACAATTATTAGGGGCTACGGAAATTCTGATTTTTACAGTACCATAACGGCAACCAACTTTATATTAAGGTCTGATGAAAGGTTAAAGAATAGTATAGAACCTTATAAATCAAAGCCGATAAATGTACATTGGAAAACTTTCGTATTGGATAGCGATAAAACCGAAAGAGTACAGTTGGGGGCTATTGCACAAGAACTGGAAAAAGAGCATCCCGAATTTGTAATCACAAGTGATAAAGATGAAAAGTCAATTGCCTACATAGATTTGTTGATTGCCAAGAACGCTGAATTGGAATCGAGGATTGAAAAACTTGAAAGTCTAATCCTAAACCAAAAATAATGGCAGTTCCCAATACAACTACTTTTTCGCTTTTAGATGTTTGCAATGAAATTGGTTTAACTGGTTCGAACAGAACTTTATCAAATTGTTTTGGTAGTGCCATAGATAGCGGTTTTGACAATGCCCATAGAGGTTCAAAGGATAGACTTTTAAACTTTAGGAACTATCAACATTCAATATCTACAAGTAGCCTTTTACTGGTCGATGAAAAAAGTGCTTCCAACGCATGTGCTAGATGGTCTGACACACCAACATCGAGAATTGTTAGGTATATACCCAGCGGACAAAGCTTCAATAATGCTACTGCTTTATATTCAAATAGTAACGGTACGACATTAGCCCCAGCCGATTGGTATTCGAACGGTGTAGTTGCGAGGGCTTGGAACGGTTCAACATTTACATTTACCCAACCATGTTAAGATTCAAGAAATACATACCCTATGTAATCATTGGTATACTGATAACCATACTTCAATGCAAGGATAAGGAGGTCGTTACAATTGAAGTTCCCGAAAAGAAAGGCAGCTTTGAGGTAATACAACCAAAACCAGTGGTTGAATATGACACGATTATCGAGCAGGGGAAACCCAGAATCGTTGAGGTAGAAAACCCTATCAATAAAACTTTGTTGGACAAATACGTTTCGTTGAAGGATTCGATTGATAGGATGGATTTAGTAAAGGATGCCATTACAGAAAGAACATACGTAGAAACTTTTATCGATAGTAATCAAACTATCAAAGTCAAATCAAAAGTAATCGGCACTTTGAAGAGCCAGACGGTTGATTATACCATTTACGAAAGGCAGATACCTATTAATCAAAAGAAACCTAAATACAGCCTTTATACTGGCGTTAATACCACAGTTCGCCCGATTGTGTCAATACAACCCAATCTAACCTTACAGACCCCTAAAATGCTCTACACGGTAGGATATAATCTACAAACGGAAGCTTTGACTTTAGGGGCATCCATTAAATTATTTTAGCTCATGTCATTTAGTAATACCACCACAACGATATTCCAAAAAGTAACTCGTAAACAGGCTTTTATATTGGCAATCATATCAGCCCTTTTATTGGGCTTTTATTTTGGCGCACCACCAGTTATTGAATACATAGACAATAGCGATGAAAGAAAGGAACAGCGTTATCTAAGGGAACTTCAACAGAAAAAGGAATTTGAAAGGAAACTGGATTCTATCGATGAGGTACGGAGAATCGAAAAATCGGAACTGTTCATCTACAAGAACAATCAAATCAACGACCTAATTAGCTACCTCGAAAGAAGGTTGCCCGAAAGTTCCCATATAACCATTTGGAACGTACATAATCATGGGGGAGTACCTAAAACGGGCAACGATGCCGAAATGAGCGTACTGTATACCGTTGATAACGTAAAAGGTGTCAATATCAAAAAGGAGTATCTCAATTATCCCTTGCATTCGGGCTACTCGGAACTAGCCTATCAAATGATTGTAAGGGGCGGTAAGGGTTTCTATGTAAAGGATGTTTCAAAGAACAGGGCAATTTACATAGGGGAAACAAAGAACAATATGGATTATGTAGGCACAAAATCCATTTATGGGGCTTGGATAAAATCATCCAGCACTGCTACATATTATATTTCAGTTTCTTTTCCAGTAGTAGATGGAATGCAGTATGGAGGTTACGGGTATTCGGAAACGCTGATATTGAACGCTAGAAACAAATTAATCAATCTATTGGACACGGAATGAGAACAAGCAATATAGGAATACAACATATAAAGGATTGGGAACAGCTAAGGTTGAAAGCCTATAAGCCCCTACCTAATGATAGGTGGACTATCGGATATGGCAATACATTTTATGAAGATGGAACACCAGTTAGGGAAAATGATGTCATTACCGTTGAAGAGGCAGAAAAACTGTTAAGGATTATATTGGCCAAATTTGAAAACAGCGTAAATCGATACGTTACTTCGAACATAAACCAATCACAGTTCGATGCCCTTGTTTCATTTGCCTATAACGTTGGTTCACACAATCTGAAACGTTCGACATTGTTAAGGGTAATCAATTACGACCCGAACGACCTAAAGGAAATAGAAAGGCAGTTCATGCGTTGGGTAAGGTCGAAGGGAAGAATTATCAAGGGGTTGATAAATAGAAGGAAATCGGAGTTTGAACTTTATGCTTCAAACTAATCAAATCTACTCAATATCGAAACATAAATATTCAAAATTGACCAAGAGAACCCCTACCATAATTGGTAGGGTTTTTTATTCTAAAACCCCTTTGTGTTTTATAAAGTAAATAAGGTCGGTTGAAAAAGTAACTAAATTGTAAATCGTCAATACAAAACTGATTAAAAAAAAGATTGCGTTTAGCCCTTCATCTATTTGGACTAGTTCCCATCCAAATACGAAGGATAAATAAGCCCAAAACACAGTAGCAAATAACGTTATCCATTCTCCTTTGTGAAAATATCTAAAGAACAAATACTTGTAATACTTGTTTCTACGGTTTCGAAACTTTTCAACATTAAATAGTTGTATCATTTTTGTATGAAAAGCATAGTCCAAAATACCTAATTCATGAGGGTATATAATAATTGTTGGCAACCCGTTCCTGAAATATACTTTTGTTTTTTCATCGTATTCAAATCTCTTCTCTTTAGTAGAATTATACAATCCATAATATTCAACATATACATCTACATTTTGCAAATAGAAATCTACCCTTCTATGTTTTTTGGAGTCATAGCGTAAGTTTTTTAAAACAAATTGCTCTTGGTATCGTATATGAGAATTATCAAAGTAGAATTTGATATAATCTTCTTCACGTGTAGGTTTGTAAGATTTATACTTTTTACTATCCATCTGTTTTGTCGCTTATTTATACAAAGAAGTAAAGATATTCAGAAAGGATAGGTTTCATACAAATAGAAACTGGTTAAAACCAAAAAGAGCAGTACAATGATAACGAACGACCAAAACAGAATATCCTTTATCTTCTGTTTCATAATCAGTATATAAAGGTTTGACCGTTCCATAATCTTACAATCCTACCATTGTAGTAATAGTTAGCTTCCGCATATTCAGTACCATCATATACTTTACAGAGTAAATCCGATGTTTCGAATTCCGAATTCGAAGGCATAAACAATGCACTTACCTTATTTTCATACATCTTTATGGCAGCCTCTTGTGTTTTTCCATAAGCGAGTTTTACGCCAACCGTTTCAATCGGTTCTAGTTGCGTTTCAAATTCCATTTCTTTCTCACATGAGATACTAATAATACTTAATGCCAATACAACAGCTACTTTAAATAGGTTTTTCATAATTTTGATTTAATGTTATACATCGAAAAAAACTACACATTAGTAGAAAAGGCAAAGGCCGTTACCATTGCCGCCGCATTGGAGATCGGTAGGCGCAGACGGGGCGAGGAGGTATTGAAGATAAGCAAGATAAAAAGTAGTCAAGACGCTTTTGAGCTATTATTGCCCAGTATGGGAGATTTACAACACGAGGAATTTTGGATTTTATATTTAAACAATGCGAACAAGGTATTGTTGTCCTCGCAATTGAGCAAAGGTGGGTTAACAGGTACCTTGGTAGATGTGCGCTTGGTAATGAAACAGGCTTTGGAGCTAGGTGCTGTGGGTCTCATTTTAGCACATAACCATCCTTCGGGAACCTTAAAACCAAGCCCGGCCGATATTGAGGTTACGCAAAAAATAAAACTAGCTTCCGAAGCTTTGGATATAAAAGTGCTGGATCATTTAATCATAACGCAAAAAGAATATTATAGTTTTGCGGAACATAGCCTTTTATAAATGCTGTTGATCTATACCCATAAAATTACGCCACGTTTCACTTATATCATGAAGCAGGTTTTTACCCGTATTTTGGGTATTGAAGTATCGTACACAACGAAAGTCGAAGACTTCATAAAACACACAGGGCCTAAGATAACATATACGAAACAGCCCCTTCAGAACGAATTCTTTGTAAGGAGCAACGATCTTTTATTTGAGCAAGGAATAAATGATTTTGAAATAGTGATGGGCAATTGGGAAGGTATACCTTGTTTTTTCGCTACAGGCGAAGGCAGCGCACTACCTTTTGATATATTTTCGGCAAGTTTTTATTTGATTACGAGATACGAGGAATATTTACCTTACGTAAAAGATTCACACGGGCGATTTTCCCCAAAGGAAAGTGTAGGTTACAAAAATAAATTTTTACAGATACCTGTTGTTGATTTTTGGGCCTTTAAGCTTTTGGATGCTCTTAAAGAGCGTTTTCCGGATATTGAACGTGAAAAGAGAACGTACAATTACCTCTCTGTAATAGACGTCACGTCATCGCATTGTTTTGCGCAAAGGGGCTTTGTAAGAAGTATTGCCGGGTTTTTGTTGGATTTGGGTTCGTTTAAGCTCAGGCGGGTAGGCCAAAGGATTTCGGTTTGGCTCAACCCCAAAAAAGACCCCTATGATAATTTCTCCACTTTAATTGAAACCCATAAGCAAAAGAATGTAAAGAGTATGTTCTTTTTTCAGTTTGCGACCTATTCAACTTATGACAAAAATGTATCTACCAATAACAATAAGTTTAGATTTCTTATAAAATCCGTCGCGGACTATAGTATCGTTTCCTTGTGTGCGTCTTACAGTTCATTTGATGACATCCATCTATTGAAACAAGAAAAAAAGAACTTGGCCAACGTTATCAATAGGCCCGTAAATTACTCCAGAATGCGATATAATAGGGTAGATGTGCCCGAAACCTATCGCAATCTCATTAATGCGGAATTTACCGATGACTATACCATGGGGTATACCCACGAAATCGGTTTTAGGGCTGGAACTTGTACCTGCTTTTATTTTTATGACCTTCATTTAGAATTGCAACAGCCTATTCGCATACACCCATTTGCAGTGCATGATTATGCATTGGTAAATGCCAAAAAAAGCGATGAGATCATAAGAAAACTGGATGCGCTTCAACATTCAATAAAAAAGGTACAGGGCGAATTTATAACCATTTTCTCCAATGAACTGTTGGGGGGAAGCTCAAGGATAGATTGGAAGGATTTATATGTCCAAATTTTAAATAGATATAACTCATAATGTATAAAGACATAGTAACCGATGTATTTTTTGATCTGGACCATACACTATGGGATTTTGAAAAAAACTCAGCCCTTACTTTCAAAAAAATCCTCAAAGAAAACAATGTAGACATAGTGTTGTCGGATTTTTTGGAGGTGTATGTTCCGCAAAACCTTATTTTCTGGAAATTATATAGAGAAGAGAAAATCACAAAGGAAGAGTTGAGGTACCAACGTCTAAAAACCGTTTTTAATGAGTTGAAATATTCCGTATCGGATGATATGATACACCTTTTATCCAATGAATATATCGCCACACTGTCATCTTTCAACCATTTATTTCCTTTTGCCATCGAAATATTGGAGTATTTAAGGCCAAAATATAAACTGCACATCATTACCAATGGTTTTCAGGATATTCAGGATAAAAAGCTAAAAACCTCACATATTTATGATTTTTTTGACCAAATCATAAACTCCGAAATGGCAGGCGTTAAAAAGCCGAATCCTATCATCTTTGAACTAGCGCTTAAAAAAGCAAAAGTATCCCCAAAAAATGCGATAATGATAGGTGATAGTTTGGAAGCTGACATTCTAGGGGCTAAGTCTTTTGGGCTGAACGCGCTGCACTTTGTCGCCAATAACGAACCGGAACACGAAATTTGCCCTATAATTAACGATTTGCGTGAAATAAAACATTATTTGTAGAGTTATCATAGTATAATCGAGACATTATGCTGGTAAAGACACTATCTAATATTTTAGGTCAATAAAATGAAAAGAGAATTTACATATGTGCCCCCTATTTTTTTGTCATTACTTTTTCTGCTTTCCTGTATAGAAAAACAAGATTTTAATCAATATGATGAACTTCAAGTAAGGCCAACAGTCGAAGGAAGCATATTATATGTTGAATCACCTGAGAGCTTGATAAATCTTGTTACCGGAGTGGATATAATTTCCAGGGAATTTAATTTTGACGGTTTTTCAGAAGATTATTTTGCTGAAAGAGTGCTTTCGGGAACAATTACCTACGAGGTTGAAAATACCACTAGTAAACAAATGGTGTTGACTGGTGAGCTGCTCGATGAGGCTGGTAATGTGTTGGATTTTGAGACGTTTACCGTTCCCCCCGCACCACCTTCTTTTATAGAAAGGAGAGAGGTTGCCTACGGTGGTGCGACGGGCAAGAGCATTGAAATCATAAAAAACACTTCGGCCATACGCATTAGTGCTACAAATTTAGGGGATAATACAAGTGTGTCTAGCCTCCCTAATCCCGAGATAATTTTTAGATCTAGTGGGAAGTTCATTATCGCTATAAGATGAGAATATGTAAAGGTTTTTTTCTTTTCATCCTTTTTTTTGGGTGTTATGTAGCGGGCGCACAAAACAAGCAATTGTTATACGACTTCAACGAAATTCCCCAGGCTTTAATGCTAAACCCTGGAATGGAAACCGATTTTGATTGGTTTGCGGGGATGCCTTTACTTTCGGGAACATCATTTCAGTTTGGCTCCAGTGGTGTATCTGTTGACGATATATTCGCTGACGATGGTTTGGATATCAATGATAAAATCCGTGAACGAGTCTTGGGTCAGATGGGTATCAATGACGAACTAAGTGGAACTTATCAAATAGAACTGTTGACCGGTGGTTTTAGGGGGAAGAAAAATACGAGAAACTTCTACACTTTCGGTGTTTATCATGAGGGTGACGCTATTGGATATTGGTTTAAGGATTTAGCTTTTCTAGCCTTTGAAGGTAATGCAGACCAATTAGGTAAACGGTTTGATTTAAGCCATTTAAAAGCAAGGGGGGAGATGTTGAATGTTTTCCATTTTGGTGTGAACAAACAGATGGGCCGTAATCTTACCGTTGGGGTAAGAGGAAAAATATATAGTGGTATATTTAACTTTCAATCTACAAAGAATGAAGGTTATTTTGTGACCGATCAAGGTCAAAACAATTTGTTGGCCAATATTTTGGTAGCAAATATGAGATTGAGAACCTCTGGTATCAACGCAATAGAAAATACCTTGGATAATGAAACCGTAGTTGGCGAAGTTATAAAAAGGGGCTTTTTTGGTGGGGATTTAGGTGTTGGTGTCGACCTTGGGTTTACTTACAGGTTAAATGAACAAACATATATAACGGGTAGTTTATTAGATTTAGGTTTTCTATATCATACTAACGATATCAAAAGTTTTACACTACAAGGTAATGCTACTGTTGAGGGCATAGAACTAATATTGCCCCAGGATGCAGTAAACTCCAATAGGGATTTTTGGCAGGATTTAGTTGACGAAGTTGAAGCCTTGATACCCTTTGAAGAAAATAATGATGCTTACATATCATTGAGACCCACAAAATTGTATGCCTCACTTAGATATGATTTTGGAAAAAATCTAGAAACGAGAATAAATTGCGATTGTAGTTACCTATACTCCAGTAGAGATGTTAGAAAACGCTATACAAACAGTATGGGCGGACAGATATATATAGTCAACAGGCCTAGGGGTCCGCAAACTGCGGTTACTGCATTTTATCAAAGAAGGTTTGGAAACGGCTTATCGCTAAAGACAACTTATACTGCTGATAAGTTTTCTTTTACCAATATAGGTCTTGGGATCAATTTGCAAGCCGGTCCGGTAAACCTATATGCTATGGCCGATAATCTTTTGGCATATCAAAATATAGCGGCCAGTAGGTATGCTTCTTTTCAGTTAGGGGTAAATATCATATCTTGGGGCAGGAAATGATATTTAATATTCCTATGAAAAACGTTTTTTTTCTTTTTTTTCTTTCGATCGTATTTTTCTGTAATGCCCAATCAAACCTAAATGAGTATAAATATATTATAGTGCCCAAAAAGTTTTCGGATTTTAAAAAGGAGAACCAGTACCAGACCAGTACCATGGTAAAATATCTACTTGGGAAAAAAGGGTTTACCGTTTTTTATGATGATGCCTTACCGGAAGATTTGGGGAATAATAGGTGCCTAGGGCTAATTGCCGATTTGCAGGACAACTCATCTATGTTCAGCACTAAAACAAAGATTGTTTTTAAAGACTGCAATAATAATGAAGTATTCGCAACTCAAGAAGGTTTTAGCAAGGAAAAGGATTTTAAAGCGGCCTATTCCGATGCCTTGAAAAAATCAATGAAATCATTGAACGGTTTTCAGCATCAGTATAAAAAAGAGTCTGAGCAATCTGATGAGCCCATTACGGTTAGTTTTAAAAACGATGTCAAACAACTTGAGCCCGAAAAGAAAAAGGAAGAGTCTGACGGTCAGGCCCCGAATACGAATCATAAAAAGACAGAAAGTGTTTCAAATACTGAACGATCGAAATCAATTATCGATAAAAATAGCGATTCAATAGAAAAAATCGGTGCAAGCTCTGCTCTCTATGCCCAAACTACCACAAACGGTTACCAGCTTGTTGACAGCACACCAAAAATTATATTTAAAATATTCAAGAGCCCAAATTTAGATGTGTACCATGCGGTCAATGAAGAAACAGGTGCCAGAGGTTTGATTTATGAACATAACGGTAGGTGGGTTTTTGAACATCAAGAAAAAAGGAAAATTTCGGTTCAAGTTTTGAACATTAAGTTTTAAAGCTCGTATTTATCTTTCCATCTATTTTTTAAAAAGGTCTTTATCGCATTTTCTCTTTGATTTTTCCCTGGGGTATAAAAAGTTGTTCCACCTAGTTCGCTGGGCAGAAACTCCTCGTCGGCAAAATTATTTTTGTAATCGTGTGCATATTTATAATCCGTTCCATAGCCAAGGTCTTTCATTAATTTTGTAGGTGCGTTCCTCAAAGGTAGCGGAACCGAAAGGTCTCCGGTTTGCTTAACGGTCTGTTGCGCCTTGCCAATGGCCATATAACTGGCATTGCTTTTGGGTGAAGTGGCTAAATAAATAGCGCATTGGCTCAAAATAATGCGCGCTTCAGGATAGCCTATCGTGGTGACCGCTTGGAACGTGGTATTTGCGATTACCAAAGCCGTAGGATTGGCAAGACCTATATCTTCGGATGCGGATATCAACATGCGCCTTGCAATAAATTTAACGTCCTCCCCACCTTCTATCATTCTAGCCAGCCAATATACGGCACCGTTTGGGTCGCTCCCCCTTATCGATTTTATAAAAGCCGAAATTATATCATAATGTTGTTCGCCGGTTTTATCGTAGAGAACCGTATTTTTTTGGATTTTGCCCAATACCAGATCATCGGTTATAGTAACGGAATCACTTTTTTCCGAATTGATGACCAGCTCAAAAATGTTGAGAAGCTTCCTGCCATCGCCTCCGGAAAGTCTCAAAAGGGCCTCGGTTTCTTTTAGCTTGATTTTTTTTGATTTTAAGACCTGATCTTCTTTTAAGGCCCTTTGTAAGAGCGTTTCCAAATCTTCTTTCCCGAACGGGTTCAAAATATATACTTGACATCTGGAGAGCAGTGCAGGAATGACTTCAAAACTGGGATTTTCAGTGGTAGCACCAATCAAGGTTACCCAACCTTTTTCAACGGCACCTAAAAGTGAGTCTTGCTGTGATTTGCTAAACCTGTGTATTTCGTCAATAAAAAGTATAGGATTTTTAGAGGTAAATAACCCACCGCTTTGTTTGGCTTTGTCAATTACTTCTCGAATGTCTTTCACACCACTGTTAATGGCGCTTAATATGTAAAAAGGCCTATTGCTCTCATTGGCGATAATATTGGCCAACGTGGTTTTCCCTGTGCCCGGTTGCCCCCAGAGAATCAACGAGGGTATGATTCCCTGTTTTATCTGATGCGTTAATGAGCCTTTCTCGCCGACTAGATGGTGCTGGCTTATATAGTCATCAAGGGTTTTGGGACGTACTCTTTCTGCTAACGGTTCGTTCATGACGTAAATTTATAATAAAGTTGCTATTCGCATGTTTTTATTAAAAAGACTTTGAATAGTTTAACGACCTAACAGTTGTGAGAATGACAATATATCCGATTTTTGGTTTTTGGTCAATTTTTTGAATTATATATAATATATTCTGGTTCAATGTCCAACGATAATCATTTTAAGTTTACCAACACCGTTTTAATAGTACCTATGTCTGTAGTGCTATTGATATGGGTGGTTTTTTGGATTGAGGTAACATTTAAATTGAACTTAAACCACTTCGGAGTATATCCCCGAAGTCTATCGGGAATAAAAGGAGTCTTTTTAAGTCCATTTATCCATGCATCTTTGGAGCATCTCTATAATAATACCATTCCCATAGCCATACTTACGGCATCATTGGTATATTTCTATAAAAAAGATTGGATAAAGGTATTGACCATGGGCATCGTGTTTTCCGGTTTTTTAACTTGGAGCATAGCAAGACCTTCGTATCATATAGGTATCAGCGGGCTTATATATGTATTGGTCAGTTTTATTTTTTTCAAAGGGATATTTACGAAGTACTATCGTTTGGTAGCATTGTCTTTGTTCGTGGTTTTTATTTATGGTAGTCTACTATGGTATATATTCCCTGTAAAAGGCAATATTTCTTGGGAAGGGCATTTGTCGGGATTTATCACGGGATTATTATTGGCCGTTTTTATAAAATCCAAAATACCGGACATAAAAAAATATGCATGGGAAAAAGAAGATTATAAAGAGGGAGAAGATGAGTTTTTGAAACATTTTGATGAAGACGGGAATTTCATCGAAACCAAATCAAAAGATGAAACAGATAGTTTATTGATCTCATACGATTACAAAGAAAATAGCGATAAAAAAGATTAATTTCTCAACCTTTGGCGCACTACCTCATAAAGAAATACCCCACATGCCACTGATACATTTAGGGACTCTATCTCCCCGAGCAAAGGAAGTTTGGCGGTATGGTCGGCTGTTTTTAGGATAGACGGTGATATGCCAATATCCTCAGAGCCCATTACAATGGCACACGGCCCTGTAAAATCAATGTCATAAAGCATGTTCTGCGTTTTTTCCGTAGCTGCTATTATTTTAACTCCGGAAGCCTGTAGATAGTGAACGGCATCTTTTAGGTGGTCAACTTTGGTAATGGGAACTTTAAAAGCGGCACCAGCAGAAGTTTTTATGGTATCTGCCGTTACAGGGGCAGCACCTTTTTTTTGTATGATGATGGCATCTACGCCTGTACATTCGGCGGATCGTATAACAGCACCAAAGTTGCGTACGTCTGAAAGTTGATCCAAGAGTAGAAATATTGGTGATTCTTTAGTTCTGGTGATTTCTTCTATAATCTCCTCAAAAGCTGGATATGAAATAGGGGAGATGTTGGCTACCACACCTTGATGGTTGTTTTTGGTCAGCCGGTTCAACTTTTCAATGGGCACATAAGAAACACTAATTTTATTTTTTCTGATAATGCCATCCAGCTCCTTTGAAAGTTCACCTTTAAGGCCTTTTTGAATAAAAACCTTATCTATGGTCTCATTGGAATATATCGCTTCGATAACGGCTCTAATACCGTAGATTTGACTTGTTTTTTGCATAAGTACAAAAATAGGTAAATGGCGAGTTTTAAAATTGAAATTGATAAGATTTACAAATCATTTTGCATTATTGGTTTGGTTCGATACTATTACACTTATTCCTAAGCTAAAATTTTCATGGCTTCACGTTACAATAAAAGAATGTTCGTTTAAACTTATTTTTTATCTTTAAAACGATAGACTATCATTAATCAAAATAATAAAGATGAGACATACTATGGCATGTTTTTTATTGGTGCAATTTTTTTTTCAATCTGTAACGGCTCAGGCTCCTTCCAATTATAATGCGGACAATGAGTCTTTTGGGATGCAACCTGCCCTGCAGTATGCATTTCAACAGTTGAACAGTAAATCACTCAAAAACCTTGATAAAACAAATATAAAAGGTTCTCCTTTTTATAGGGAAGGCTTTGTAAAGGGGCTTATATATAGTCAGGACGGTTTAGAAGGTCAGGGGTTTATGCGATATGACGGTTACAATGATGAAGTACAATTAAAAAGTTCTACTACCGACACCACTATTTTTAAATTGACCCAAAGTAAAGACTTGCATTGCATTTTGGGAAAAGAAAAGGTCGTTTACAGAAAATATTTTGATAAAAATGATGAAGTGGTCGAAGGTCACTTATTTGAATTGGTGCGCAGTGATGATATTGTTTTGTACGAGCGTAGAATGAAAAAGTATAAAGAAGGTAAAGAAGCAACTACTTCTTTTGAACTGCCCGTTGCAAATCGTTTCGTACTGCAAACCGAACTTTATTACAGTAATCAAAAAGATAAAGAAATACGGTTTTTAAAGCCCTCCAAAAAAAAAGTATTGGATTTGTTTAAAACAGAAGACAAGATAAAAAACGACAAGCTAAAAAAATTCATATCTGGCAACAGGTTAAATTACAAAGATGCTAGAGATGTTGTACAGATTTTCTATTATTACGACAATCTATAAAACGTCAATCCGAAAGTGCAACATAAAAAAAGGTTCGGAGCATATGCTCCGAACCTTTTTTATAAAGTAATGTGATTTACTTAGTCGTTGTTAGCAGTAAAAATTACCGGCCAGTCAACATTACCTTCCCTAGTAAGTACGACCGTGCCTCTATCTCCGGCAGAGTTTGCGAATTCAATAGTCATATCAGCTCCGCTAACATTGGTGATTGTGTAACTGTAAGTTACCTCGGCATCTTCGTCATCGTCGCTAGGTATCACTACACCCTCTTTCAAGTAAACTTCACCATCGGGAGAAAGATTCGTACAATCCCATTCAATTTCAATATCCTCTCCGGTTGCAGGTCCTCTGCCCGTATAGCAGTCATCAAATTGTCCAAAACCCATATCTGAAGAGGTGTACACCCCTTCATCATCGGTCTCCGACCATGTTACCGTACCCGATAAGTCGCCACCAGAACATGCTCCACCGCCACCAGGGGCAGGAATAATGCCTGTAGCTACATAACTATGTGTACCTGCAAGACTTTCCGTTATTGAGCAGGCAATTACCGGAAAATATTCAAAAGGTGCAGAAAAATATGACCCTCCACTTACAGGACCACCAACATCGGTGTTCGTATAAACTTCACCATTGGTAAGCGTGAGGACCATTCTAAATTCAAATCGGTCCTTACCTACGACCAGTGACTCGTCAATACCGGTAGCGGCTATCAATTCATCTGAGGTATAAGAAACCGTAGTCTGAGGTAAGCCCCTATCTCCGGTAGTAAAGTCACTAGCGGCCAATGTTTGTAAAGAAACTTCAGTTGTTGACATATCTGTACCACCTTCGGAGTTATCATCAAAATTCACGAAAATTTCAACAGATTCCAAAAGGGCTCCCCCCTCTTCATCTTGCTCTTCAAGAACAATGGTATATGCCGAACCAGCATCAAAAGCATCTGTTTCATCATTAAAGACGAGTTCATTGTCTTCATCGATAGTTCTAAGAACGGCTCCGGTTCCTACCTGTGCCAAAATCTCGTCTACTACCTTTTCATCGGTATCACACGAATAGGCGATACAGAGTGCTGAGCCTATAATTGCAATTTTATTTATATATTTTTTCATAGTTCTTATGAATTTATTTTATTAATTAGACGGTGGAAATGTTGGTGCAGCTGGGTTGGTGTCCCAAAACACCTGTACCTCTTGATTAGGTTTAGGGTCAACAGAAGAATTGTTGTTCACAAAATCTGCAGGATAGTTTAATGATCTAACAAAAGCACCCGGTTCCGGTTCCAGATTAGGTTGCAATGTTGTAGGAAACCCTGTTCTTCTATAGAAATTGTAACCATCTATCCCGTTTCCAAACAACGATACAAAATATTGTTCTGCCAATACATCCCACTTGCCATCATCATCGGCATTGGTAAATAGGGTATCTATATTGTTAATAAAATTATCAATATTTCCTTGAGTAGGGGCGAACGAAAGATCGGCACCGCTGTCCAGCGTACCAAAAGAAGTTACCTTGGCTACGGATTTTGTGATACCTGCCAACACTAAGTCTTTTGCTGCGGTTGGATTTGTAAGCATCGCCACCTCAGCTCTCATGAAGTCTACCCAAGATGCCAATAAAATCGGGGTGATACCAGCACCAGCACCACCTGAACCTACTGAGATACCTTTAAAGCTACTATCATCAAATTTACCTCCAGAAGGATAAACACCGTAAACTGTTCTGGTAAAACCATCTGGTGGTATACCAGCGTTTTGACCATGATCTCTACCCCAATAACCGTTTGGCAGTGTACAGAAGGTAAAACCACCATCAGTGTAATGTTGGGGAGTAGGCTCTAAAGAACAGGCCAAAGTCTCTTCATTTGGTGGTACCTCTTCACCAGGTACGGCATTTACCTGACGGTAAAAATAGTATCTGGTTCTCGGGTCTTCGTTTATATTCATGTAGTTCATTAACCAATTGGGTAGGTAATCGACACCTCCTGATGGGGTGTAGTTATCCGCATATCTAGGATGTCTAACGTCAGGCTGTACGGCATTGGTGCCCCATCGAAATTGCAAATCTTCAGAAGATTCGCTAATGTAGTTACCTGATGTGACAATTGCGTTGAAATTATCCACAGCACTAGGATCTACCAAACGACGCTGTAAATAGATTTTCATTTTTAATGTATTGGCCGCTTTAATCCAATTGTCCCAATTACCGCCGTAATAAAAATCGTTGGCAGGCTCTGTAACAACATCCCTTTCGAAATTGGCGATGGCATCATCCAACAACTGCAATGCAGCATCGTAAATACTGGCCCCTGAGTCAACATTAGGGTTTAGAATAGGGGTCTCTGCATCGCCTTGAATGGCTTCGGAATAGGGAACGTCACCAAAAAAGTCTACCAGGGTAACCATGGTGTAAGCCTCTATGAACTGCCCAATGGCAGTATGATGAAACAATTCGGTTTCTTCGGCTACGGGTGCCATCGCTCTAATATCAGCAAGTATACCGTTTACTTCAAGACCACTCGCCAAAACTTCACCATTGTCGCCTTGATACGCTATATTCCATTCTAGATTTAACTGCGCTGGGGCATAATTGGCAATATTTTGATAGTTACGTCCATTCAAATAACTGATTCGTACCAAATCACCCCCGTTCCAACTCATCAGCTCAGTGAAAGTTGCAAAATCTGTTTGTATCGAATTCAAGAACAAATCCGGACTTGATTGATCGGGCGTCAACTCGTTTGGATTACCCGCTAAATCTAATTCTACGCTTTCGCACGATGTTACTAAAAGTAACCCTGCAAACATTGCTAGACTTATATATTTAAAGATATTTTTCATTTTACTTATTTTTCAATTTAATTAAAAGGTAGCTTTTAGGCTAAAACCATATCTTCTTCCACTAGGACCTGCTAAATAATCAAATCCTCTACCATTACCTACACCTAGTCCTGCTTGATTAGGATCAAAGTTTGTACCCTCTGGCACATTTAACGCCTTAAAATATAAGTTTTGTCCGGATACTGTGAAAGTCAAAGAACCAAAAGGTGTTTTCTCTAAAAATTTAGAAGGAACGGAATATCCTAACGCAACTTCTTGAAGTCGTATAACCGTACCATCAAAAACTCCCAATTCATCAGGTCCAAAAAGGACATTGTTAAAATAAAAGGTTGAGTTGTTGATCTGCTTGGTATTTACACTGCCATCTTCTTGTTGAACACCAGGCAAGATAAATGTGTTGATTCTATCAACGGTATCCGTAGTTAAACCTCTACCTAATAATGTGGATACGGTTCTGGAATAAATATCCCCTCCTTGTGTGTAATTTATCAAAAATGAAAAGTTGAAATTCTTGTACGAGAAATTGTTGTTTACGTTCAATACCCAATCTGGATTAGGGTCACCGATTACAAATTGACCCTGTTCCTCTACATAGTCACCTGCACTATCAACAAGAAAATCCCCATTTTCATTGGTGGCGATTTTACTACCCACGATAACCCCAAGTTGCTCACCTTCGATAGCGGCATTACCTAAATTACCGTTTGCACCTGCAAATACTATAATATCCGCATCTTGACCCAGATCTACTACCTCAGAATTGTTGGTTGTGAAATTACTGTTTATAGACCAATTTACTCCATCACCATCATTTCTGAAGATATCAACACCTAAGTCAACTTCCAATCCATCTCCTTGAATTTCACCTACGTTGGTTTGTTGTGCCGTAAACCCTGTGGAAGGATCTAATGGTCGGTCAACAATTAAGTCTGTAGTAGTTCTTTTGTAATAAGAAGCATCTAAAGTTACACGATTGTTGAACAACCTAGACTCTATACCTACTTCAAATTCCGCTAAAAGCTCAGGTTTTAAATCTGGATTCCCTAACCTGTTACCTACAGAATTAGTCACGATATCAACTCCTTCATCTTGAAAGAACTGCGTATTGATGTTCAACACTGAAACTGTTGGAAAACCTGTTGGAAAGTTGGCGGAAGTACCATAACCGGCCCTGACCTTTAAATAATTAAGACCTTTTTCGCTTTTAATACCTTGTATAAAGGTTGTTGGTATCAAAGATACACTTGCACTGGGGTAAAAGGCCGATCTATTATCTGCCGATAAATTGGATACCCAGTCGTTTCTGGCGGCCAATGTTAAATAAGCCCAACGGTCATAGTCAAAATCTGTTTGTGCGAATACACCGGCAATATTACGCTCTTGCAGAAACTGTATTTCGTTTTGGTTTGCAAAGTTTACATGCCTCAATACATTAAATACTTGTTGCCCGTTACTCGATACACCGTTTCTATCCAAAATCTCTCTTCTTGATGTTGCACCAAGGTTAAACGTCATTCCTATTTTTTCCGAAAGGTCATAATCACCGTTCAATATGAAATCGTGGTTTTGGATTGTATTGGTATTGTTCCAGGTTTGGTAAATACCACTTACCAATGCCGCATCTTCTTGGCCACGACCACCTTTGTTCTGGAAGTTGACGTTGTTTTCACTGAATACATCCAAACCAAAACGATATAGTATATTAAGGTTATCATTTATATTGTAGGTAAGGGAGGTCTGTCCAAAAACTCTATTGGTTACTTGTTCAAAACCTGCATTGTTGATGGTCCATAACGGGTGTTGAATACTGTTGTTTTGACGGTAGTATACACTGGAACCGTCAATAGGATTTTGAAAAGGTAATCCCAAAAGGTCAACACTACGGGGTGTGAAGAAAAGTTCTCCAAAAACTGACGATCCCGTACCAAAGGCACCGTTACCTGTACTTGCTGCAACTGGAGGTGTCTTAAAATTGGTATTGGAAAAATTCAATGTTCCTGCTACGGTAAATTTATTGGAAAGAATAGCTCTACCCCCTACGCCTAAGGTATATCTTTGTACACCGTTTCCGGGTGTAAACCCTTGGTCGTCCAGATGTCCCACATTGGCATTATAGGATACTTTTCCGTCGTCCGAGGAGCCTCTAACGTTCAAGGAATTGGAAGTTACTAAACCAACCCTAAAAAAGTTTTCGACACTATCATAAGGTCTCCATTCATAACGAGCGCCAGCAAATTCTGGAAATGCTGCGGGAATTCCTGTTGCTGATGAAGCGGTTGAATAAGGATGGGCCAATGTACCGTTTTCGTCAAACCCTACATTTGGTCTTGAATCTATACCATTACCCCAACCAGCTACGCCGTTTCTGTCAAAGCCTGGCCCCCAGTTACTGAAGAACCAACCGAACGCTTGGTCAAAACCATTACCAAATTCATCTTGGTAATCCGGTAATGAAGCAATCTCATTAAAGAATACCGATGAATTTAAAGTGATTTCAGTCTTTTTCACCGCACCGGCAGAAGAACCATTTTTTGTGGTTATCAATATAACACCGTTACGTCCTTGCGTACCATATAGGGTAGCAGCTGCCAATCCTTTTAATACGTTAACACTTTCTATATTGTTTGGATCTAAATCCAAAAATCTACTTGATCCTGAGTTACCATTTAAGAAATCATCCTCTGCGTTTCCCGTTGCGGCGCCCGAGGAGTTGGTTTCGCTCGAAAACGGAACCCCGTCAACTATGAATAAAGGTTGGTTACTACCACTAAAAGAACTAAATCCCCTAATAATGATATTGGTACCTGAGCCGGAAAGTCCACTCTGTTGTGTAATGTTCAATCCCGAAGCCTTACCTGTAAGAACCCGCCCTACATCACCCTCTGGACGCTGCTCTAATTGATCGCTACTTACCTCGGAAACTGCATATCCAAGAGCCTGTTTCTCTCTTTTGATACCTTGGGCGGTTACGATTACCTCTTCCAAGGCTTGGGCATCTTCGGTCATTTGCACATTGATTGTACTTTCTGCCCCGATCGTTCTTCGAGTCTCTTTTTGACCGATGTACGTAAACAGTAACGTTTGTCCTGGGCTACCTTGAATCGTGTAGTTTCCGTCAAAATCTGTTTGTGTGCCATTTGTAGTACCTTCAATGACAATGTTTACTCCAGGTAACGGAATACCATCTTGATCGGTTACCGTTCCTGAAATCGTTTTGTCTTGTGCAAAAGTGAGATGCACAACAAACGCCATGAATAGCGTTAAGATTCCATTTAGATTTGTTCTCATGTTTTAATTATTTGAATTAGCTAACTGCTAAAATCTTAAATACATGTTAATAATCCAAGCTAATTTTAATAAAACTTTAAGGAAAAATAACATTAATACAAATTCCACATTAAAACACCATCATTTTTTTGTTTTGTAAATTAGTCAATCCCGTATTTGAGATTTTGATAAATCTTTGAATTGATCGGTTTGTTTAATTGGTGTTTATCGTAATTATTTTCAAGGCATTTGCAGCGAGATTATTTACCTTCTGGCAAACTAGTTTTGCATTCATTCAAAGAACTTCAAACCATGTCGAGCGAAACGTATGTAGCGGGAATTCCTCATGTTTTCCATTTTTTTTTAAAATTAATACTTGATGGTTTGAATTATTGTGAAATATTACTACATTTGCCAGCCCTTAAAAGAGGGTAGTTTTTATATATACATATTAATATAGTATGCCAACAATTTCACAATTAGTACGAAAAGGAAGAGTCACAATTACTAAGAAGAGTAAATCGGCTGCTTTGGATTCGTGTCCTCAAAGAAGAGGTGTATGTACGCGTGTTTACACTACCACACCAAAAAAACCTAATTCGGCGATGCGTAAAGTCGCTAGGGTTAGGTTGACCAATGGTAAGGAAGTGAACGCTTACATACCTGGAGAGGGACACAATTTGCAAGAGCACTCGATAGTATTAGTAAGAGGCGGAAGGGTAAAAGATTTACCGGGAGTTAGATACCACATCGTAAGAGGTGCTTTGGATACTGCAGGTGTTGCAGGGAGAACCCAAAGGAGGTCTAAGTACGGAGCTAAACGCCCTAAGAAGTAATCAAAACTTTTTAAGTAGAAGAGATGAGAAAAAAGCAGGCCAAAAAAAGGCCACTATTACCAGATCCAAGATTTAACGATCAGCTCGTAACACGTTTCGTCAACATGATGATGTGGGATGGGAAAAAGTCGATAGCCTTCAAGGTATTTTACGATGCGATTGATATCGTTGACGAAAAGAAAACAGATGATGAAAAGTCTGGTTTGGAACTTTGGAAAGATGCATTGAGCAATGTAATGCCTCACGTGGAAGTTAGAAGTAGAAGAGTGGGTGGTGCAACATTCCAAATTCCGATGCAAATAAGGCCCGACCGTAAAATATCGACCGCAATGAAATGGTTGATAAGCTATGCAAGAAAGAGAAATGAAAAGTCCATGGCTCAAAAACTTGCAGCAGAAGTATTGGCCGCAGCAAAAGAAGAAGGTGCTGCAGTCAAGAAAAGAGTGGACACCCACAAAATGGCCGAAGCAAACAAAGCATTCTCCCACTTTAGATTTTAAGAATTAGAAATGGCAAGAGATTTAAAATATACAAGAAACATAGGTATTGCCGCTCATATTGATGCGGGTAAAACCACAACCACCGAACGTATCTTGTTCTACACTGGTGTAAGTCACAAAATTGGAGAGGTACACGATGGTGCCGCTACTATGGATTGGATGGAGCAAGAACAAGAGCGAGGAATAACCATTACTTCTGCTGCAACAACTTGTGAGTGGGTCTTTCCTATGGAAAACGCAAAGCCTACCGCAGATGCAAAACCATATCATTTTAATATTATAGATACTCCTGGCCACGTTGACTTTACCGTAGAGGTGAATAGATCATTACGTGTTCTCGACGGATTGGTCTTTTTGTTCAGCGCGGTTGATGGCGTTGAGCCACAATCTGAAACTAACTGGAGGTTGGCCGATAATTATAAAGTGCCGCGCATTGGTTTTGTCAATAAAATGGATCGTCAAGGTTCTAATTTTTTGATGGTATGCAAGCAGGTCAAACAAATGTTGGGGTCCAATGCCGTTCCCATTGTTTTACCGATAGGTGAAGAGGCCGATTTTAAAGGAATCGTTGATTTGGCAAAGAACAGGGCCATCGTATGGCACGAAGAAGGCTTTGGTTCAACTTTTGATGTTGTTGATATTCCCGAGGAGATGAAGGCTGAAGTGAAGGAGTATAGGGCTGCATTAATCGAAGCTGTTGCGGAATATGATGAAGAGTTGATGGAAAAGTTCTTCGAAGATGAAGATTCTATTACGGAAGAAGAGGTGCACGCGGCGTTAAGAGCAGCGGTTATGGATAGGGCGATTATACCTATGATATGTGGTTCTTCATTTAAAAATAAAGGCGTTCAGTTTTTATTGGACGCGGTATGTAGGTACTTGCCATCCCCAATTGATAAAGACGCTATTGTTGGTACCGATCCTGAAACCGGAAAGGAAATCAGCAGAAAACCAGACGTGAAAGAACCTTTCTCGGCATTGGCATTTAAAATAGCTACCGATCCGTTTGTAGGTCGTTTGGCTTTCTTTAGAACCTATTCGGGCCGTTTGGATGCAGGTTCTTATATTTTGAACAACCGTTCGGGTAAAAAAGAGCGTATCTCACGTATATATCAAATGCACTCCAATAAACAAAATGCTATTGATTATATTGAGGCTGGAGATATTGGTGCAGCCGTAGGATTTAAGGACATTAAGACGGGTGATACCATGTCTTCCGAGAAACATCCGATTATACTGGAAAGTATGGACTTTCCAGATCCCGTAATCGGTATTGCTGTTGAGCCCAAGACCAAGGTCGATGTTGAAAAACTAGGTATGGCTTTGGCAAAGTTGGCCGAAGAAGATCCTACTTTTCAGGTAAAGACCGATGAGGCATCCGGACAGACCATTATTTCTGGTATGGGAGAGCTTCACTTAGATATTATCGTTGATCGCTTGAAACGCGAATTTAAGGTTGAGGTCAACCAAGGTGAACCACAGGTAGAGTACAAAGAAGCCTTGACCAAGCTGGCTTCACACAGAGAAACCTATAAAAAGCAATCAGGAGGTCGTGGTAAATTTGGTGATATCGTATTCGAGATGGGGCCCGCAGATGATGATTTTGAAGGCACTGGGTTACAGTTTGTCGATGAAATCAAAGGTGGTCGTATACCAAAAGAATTTATTCCTTCGGTAGAAAAAGGTTTTGCTACAGCGATGCAAAACGGTCCGTTGGCCGGTTATGAAATGGATACTATGAAAGTAGTATTGAAAGATGGTTCGTTCCACCCGGTGGATTCCGATCAGCTATCTTTTGAATTGGCAGCAAAAATGGGGTATAAAGCAGCTGGTAAAGCAGCTGGAGCCGTCATCATGGAGCCAATTATGAAAATAGAGGTTTTGACACCTGAGGAAAACATGGGTGATATTGTTGGCGATTTGAACAGGCGAAGAGGAACAATTTCCAATATGAGCGATAGGGCAGGTGCCAAAGTTATCAAAGGTGAGGTGCCGTTATCAGAAATGTTCGGTTACGTAACATCGTTAAGGACATTGTCATCTGGCCGTGCTACATCTACTATGGAATTTTCACACTATGCCGAAACCCCATCAAATATTTCAGAGGAAGTAATAAAGGCAGCTAAAGGTGTAACCGCTTAATTTTAAGAAAATGAGTCAGAAAATCAGAATAAAATTGAAGTCTTACGATTATAACCTAGTGGATAAATCTGCTGAGAAAATCGTAAAAACGGTAAAGACTACTGGAGCGGTTGTAACAGGTCCCATTCCTTTGCCAACACATAAAAAAATATTTACGGTTTTGCGTTCTCCACATGTGAACAAAAAGTCTAGGGAGCAGTTTCAGTTAAGTTCATACAAAAGATTATTGGACATATACAGCTCTTCGTCAAAAACAATTGATGCTTTAATGAAACTTGAGCTCCCAAGTGGTGTAGAAGTCGAAATAAAAGTATAAATTTGCACTCCTTTAAAAAAGGGGTAACATGTCCGGAGCTGCGTGCAAAGGAAAAACGGTAAAAGAACACATTCAGGGCTGGATGATTTCTTTGCCCTGTTTTTGTACCATTGAATTGGTGAAACCAAAAGAAAAGTTAAACAAATAATTAGTATAAATATGTCTGGGTTAATAGGAAAAAAAGTAGGCATGACCAGCATCTTTGATGAGAATGGGAAGAATATCCCATGCACCGTAATCGAAGCTGGCCCATGTGTAGTTACCCAAGTCAGAACCGATGAGGTAGACGGGTATAGTGCCCTTCAACTTGGTTTCGATGACAAGGCAGAGAAACGTGCAAATAAGGCCGAGACAGGTCATTTTAAGAAAGCAGGTTCTTCTCCCAAGAAAAAAGTCGTTGAGTTCCAAGGTTTTGAAGGAGATTACAAATTGGGAGATACCATAGGTGTCGATGTTTTTGTAGAGGGAGAGTTTGTTGATGTCGTAGGTACATCAAAAGGTAAAGGCTTTGCCGGTGTTGTAAAAAGGCATGGGTTTGGAGGAGTTGGACAAGCCACACACGGTCAGCACAATAGATTAAGAGCTCCCGGTTCAATCGGAGCCGCTTCATATCCAGCAAGAGTTTTTAAGGGTATGAGAATGGCCGGTAGAATGGGTGGTGGCAGAGTAACTGTTCAAAACCTTAGAGTTTTAAAGGTAGTTCCTGAGAAAAACCTAATCGTAGTCAAAGGTTGTGTTCCAGGACATAAAAACGCTTACGTAACTATTGAGAAGTAATGAAGGTAGCAGTTTTAGATATCAAAGGAAAAGATACGGGAAGAAAGGTAGACCTTTCGGATTCCGTTTTCGCTATAGAACCGAACAATCATGCGATTTACTTAGATGTAAAACAGTATTTGGCGCATCAAAGACAAGGTACGCACAAATCTAAGGAAAGAGCCGAAATCGCTGGTAGTACCAGAAAGATAAAAAAGCAAAAGGGTACGGGTACCGCTCGTGCTGGTAGTATTAAATCCCCGATCTTTAGAGGGGGTGGTCGTATATTCGGCCCAAGGCCCAAGGATTATACCCAAAAGTTGAACAAAAATGTGAAGCGTTTGGCAAGAAAATCCGCTTTTAGTTTAAAGTCTAAAGAGAAATCAATTTTCGTCTTGGAGGACTTTACTTTTGAGACTCCTAAAACCAAAGATTTTATCAATGTTTTGAAGTCTTTGGGATTGGAAAACAAAAAATCCTTATTTGTGTTGGGCGATTCAAATAATAGCGTATATTTGTCGTCACGCAATTTGAAGCAATCTGAAGTCATAATCAACTCAGAATTAAGTACTTACAAAATACTAAATGCCAATAGTATTGTGCTTACCGAAGGAGCTTTAGAAGAAATCGAATCAAATTTAAACAAGTAGAGAACCATGAGTGTGTTGATAAAGCCAATTATTACCGAAAAGATGACCGCTGATAGTGAGTTATTTAATCGATATGGTTTCGTTGTTGATACGAAGGCTAATAAATTGCAGATAAAAGATGCGGTTGAAGCTACGTACGGTGTATCTGTTAAAAAGGTTCGTACTATGAATTACGGCCCAAACCGTAAATCACGTTACACCAAAACCGGTGTACAGCATGGCAAGACAAATGCTTACAAGAAAGCAATTGTTGATGTGGTTGAAGGAGATATAATTGATTTTTACAGTAATCTATAAAGACAACAAATGTCAGTTAGGAAATTAAAACCAATCACTCCCGGACAGCGTTTTAGAGTAGTCAATGGATTTGACGCCATTACTACTGATAAGCCGGAGAAAAGTTTACTTGCTCCGTTAAAAAAGTCGGGAGGTAGAAACAGTCAAGGAAAAATGACCATGCGCCATAGAGGTGGTGGGCATAAAAGAAGGTATCGTATCATAGATTTTAAAAGAGACAAGCAAGGAGTAGCTGCCACTGTAAAATCTATTCAGTACGATCCCAACAGAACGGCTTTTATCGCTTTGTTGGAGTATGTAGATGGCGAGAAAAAATACATAATTGCCCAAAATGGTCTTCAGGTAGGTCAACAAGTTTCATCAGGAACTGGAGTGGCTCCCGAAATTGGGAATGCCTTGCCATTGAGCGAGATTCCTTTGGGTACAATTATATCTTGTATTGAATTGCGACCAGGACAAGGTGCCGTAATGGCAAGAAGTGCTGGTACTTTTGCGCAGCTTATGGCTAAGGAAGGCAAGTTTGTTACCGTAAAATTGCCATCTGGTGAAACAAGGTTGATTTTGGCCAATTGCTTGGCCACAGTTGGAGCAATATCCAATTCAGATCATCAATTGCTTGTGTCCGGTAAAGCCGGTAGAAGTAGATGGTTGGGCAGAAGACCTAGAACAAGACCGGTAGCAATGAACCCTGTTGATCACCCAATGGGTGGTGGTGAAGGTCGTGCTTCTGGTGGGCATCCAAGATCTAAAAATGGTATTCCTGCAAAAGGTTTTAGAACACGTTCCAAGACTAAGGACACCAACAGATATATCATAGAACGTAGAAAGAAATAATAAATTAAGAGAAATGGCACGTTCATTAAAAAAAGGACCTTACGTTCATCATAGTTTGGATAAAAAAGTTCAGCAAAATGTTGAATCTGGTAAGAAAACGGTAATCAAGACATGGTCTAGGGCTTCCATGATAACACCAGATTTTGTTGGTCAAACAATAGCTGTTCACAATGGTAGGCAATTTGTACCAGTATACGTAACAGAGAACATGGTGGGACACAAATTAGGGGAATTTTCACCAACGCGTTCCTTCAGGGGGCATGCAGGTGCTAAGAATAAAGGTAAAAAGTAAGAAGCTATGGGAGTTCGAAAGAGACAGATGGCCGAAAGAATAAAGGCTGAGAAAAAGCAGATGGCTTTTGCAAAACTGAATAATTGCCCAACTTCTCCAAGGAAAATGCGGTTGGTCGCTGATTTGATAAGAGGTAAGCAAATAGAAACTGCTTTGGCCACTTTGAAATTCAGCCAAAAAGAGGCTTCCAGAAAAGTGGAGAAACTGTTATTGTCCGCTATTGCAAATTGGCAAGCCAAAAACGAAGATGCAAATGTTGAGGATGCTGACCTTTTTGTAAAGGAGATTACAGTAGATAGTGGCGCTATGTTGAAAAGATTGAGACCTGCTCCTCAAGGAAGGGCGCATAGAATAAGAAAACGTTCCAACCATGTGACTTTGGTTTTGGGATCTAACAATAATACAGAAAGCTAGAGCATCAATATGGGACAGAAAACAAATCCGATAGGAAATCGCTTAGGAATTATTTTAGGATGGGAATCCAACTGGTACGGTGGTAATGATTACGGTGATAAGTTGGCCGAAGATGATAAAATCAGAAAATATATCCATGCACGTCTTGCGAAAGCTAGCGTTTCCAGAGTAATTATAGAGCGTACCTTAAAATTGATAACCATTACCATTACAACAGCCAGACCTGGTATAATAATAGGTAAAGGTGGTCAAGAGGTGGATAAACTCAAAGAAGAGCTCAAAAAAATCACCAACAAAGAGGTCCAAATCAACATATTTGAAATTAAAAGGCCTGAGCTTGATGCCAATTTAGTTGCAGCGAGTATCGCTCGTCAGATAGAAAGTAGGATATCATACAGGAGAGCCATCAAAATGGCTATCGCAGCTACAATGCGTATGAATGCTGAAGGAATCAAAGTTCAAATCTCAGGCAGATTGAATGGTGCGGAGATGGCGCGATCGGAATCTTTTAAAGATGGTAGAATTCCATTATCCACTTTCAGAGCAGAGATTGACTATGCTCTACAAGAAGCTCAAACTACCTATGGTAAACTAGGTATAAAGGTTTGGATAATGAAAGGCGAAGTATATGGTAAGAGAGAATTATCACCTTTGGTAGGCATGTCAAAAAGCCAAGGTAAAGGCGGTAAGCAAGATGGACCAAAGAAACCTCGTCGTAGAAAGTAATTTTAAAGAAAGTACAAAAAGATGTTACAGCCAAAAAGAACGAAATATCGCAAGATGCAGAAAGGCCGCATGAAGGGGATTTCCCAAAGGGGTCATCAACTTTCAAACGGTATGTTCGGTATTAAATCCTTAGATACGAATTTTGTGACTGCACGTCAGATTGAAGCTGCACGTATCGCTGCCACAAGATTTATGAAAAGACAGGGCCAATTGTGGATTAAAATTTTTCCGGATAAGCCTATTACCAAAAAACCATTGGAAGTGCGTATGGGAAAAGGTAAGGGTGCCCCGGAATATTTTGTTGCCGTCGTCCAGCCCGGGAGGATAATCTTTGAAGTGGCAGGTGTACCAATGGATGTTGCCAAAGAAGCACTTCGTCTTGCGGCCCAAAAGTTACCTGTGAAGACCAAATTTATAGTTGCTAGAGATTATTCAGCACAATAAAAGTAAGGAACTATGAAACAATCAGAGATAAAAGAATTATCGGTAGAAGAGCTAAAAGCTAAACTGGCTGAATACAAGAAGCAAAATTCGGATTTGAAGATATCACACTCCGTGACTCCTTTGGAAAATCCGCTTCTCATTAGAAAAACTAGAAAGACGGTTGCAAGATTGGCTACCGAATTAACGAAAAGGGAAAACCAATAACTGGTTCTGCTTTATGGAAAATAGAAATTTAAGAAAAGAAAGAGTAGGGGTAGTAACAAGTAACAAAATGGAGAAGTCCATTGTCGTTGCTGAGGTCAAACGTGTAAAGCACCCTATGTACGGTAAGTTCGTTTTGAGAACCAAAAAGTATGTTGCGCACGACGAAACAAATGACTGCAATATCGGCGATACGGTCAAGATAATGGAAACACGCCCATTGAGCAAGACCAAATGTTGGAGGTTAGTTGAAATTTTAGAAAGAGCTAAATAATATGTTACAGCAAGAATCTAGATTAAAGGTAGCGGATAATACAGGAGCCAAAGAGGTTTTGACCATTAGGGTATTAGGTGGTACAAAAAGAAGATATGCCTCGGTTGGTGATAAAATTGTGGTTACCGTTAAAGAGGCAACCCCAAACGGTGGTATCAAAAAGGGTGCGGTTTCAACGGCGGTTGTTGTTCGTACAAAAAAAGAAGTCAGAAGACCTGATGGCTCTTATATTCGATTTGATGATAATGCTTGTGTTCTTCTAAACCCAACGGGCGAAATGAGGGGTACCAGGGTTTTTGGACCGGTAGCAAGAGAATTGCGCGACAAGCAGTTCATGAAAATTGTTTCATTGGCACCAGAAGTACTTTAATACAGTCTAAGAGATGAAGAAGTTAAAAGTTAAAACAGGAGATACGGTAAGAATCATAGCCGGTGACCATAAAGGTACTGAGGGTAAAATCTTGTCCGTGAACTTAGAGAAGAACAAAGCGATAGTTGAAGGGGCCAATATGGTGTCCAAACATCAAAAACCGAGTGCTCAAAACCCACAAGGTGGTATCGTAAAAATGGAGGCACCCATTCATGTATCCAATTTATCCTTAATCGATAAATCCGGAGAGACAACAAGGGTGGGTTATGAAATAAGAGATGGAAAAAAGGTTAGAGTTTCCAAAAAATCCAATGAAGTAATTTAGTTATGGCATACGTTCCAAGATTAAAAACAGAATATAAAGAGCGTGTAATCGGTTCTTTGAAAGAAGAGTTTGGTTATAAAAACGTTATGGAAGTTCCTAAACTTCAAAAGATAGTGGTTTCTAGAGGTGTTGGTGCCGCAGTCGCCGATAAGAAATTGATAGATCACGCAGTTGAAGAGTTAACGAATATAACCGGACAAAGAGCAATTGCAACTATGTCCAAAAAAGATGTTGCCGCTTTCAAGTTGCGTAAAGGTATGCCCATCGGTGCCAAGGTAACCTTACGTGGAGAACGCATGTACGAATTCTTGGATAGGTTGGTAACTACGGCTTTACCGCGTGTTAGGGATTTTCAAGGCATACGGGCCACCGGGTTTGATGGTCGTGGAAACTACAGTTTAGGCGTAACCGAACAAATCATTTTTCCCGAAATCAATATCGATAAGATAAATAGGATTAACGGAATGGATATCACCTTTGTGACAACAGCCCAAACGGATAAGGAAGCAAAATCATTATTAACTGAATTGGGATTACCTTTTAAAAAGAATTAGTATGGCTAAAGAATCAATGAAGGCCCGTGAACGTAAAAGGGCAAAAACCGTGGCTAAATATGCTGAAAAAAGAAAGGCTTTGAAAGAAGCTGGTGATTATGAAGCATTACAAAAGCTACCTAAAAACGCCTCCCCTGTTCGTATGCACAACCGTTGTAAACTAACAGGTAGACCCAAGGGATATATGAGAACCTTTGGGATATCCAGGGTCATGTTCAGGGAAATGGCCAATAAAGGTCTTATACCAGGTGTTAAAAAAGCTAGCTGGTAACAATATAATTAAAAACTGGTTTTAGGTCTGGCGCCAATTGCTGGAAACCGCTACCGAAATATATAAGAATGTTTACAGATACTATATCAGATTACTTAACAAGAATTAGAAATGCAAGTAGGGCAGGCCATAGGGTCGTTGAAATCCCTGCTTCTAATTTAAAGAAGGAAATTACAAAAATATTGTTCGACCAAGGCTATATTCTTAGCTATAAGTTTGAGGACAGCTCCGTTCAAGGAACTATCAAAATAGCCTTAAAATACGATAAGTTCACTAAAGAGCCTGTCATAAAGAAAATACAGAGAATAAGTAAGCCCGGTCTTCGTAAATATGCTGGCTCAGATGATTTACCAAGGGTTCTTAACGGTCTAGGTATTGCAATAGTTTCTACATCGCATGGTGTAATGACAAGTAAGCAGGCCAAAGCCGAAAAAGTAGGTGGTGAGGTTTTGTGTTACGTTTATTAATTGAATTAAAGAGATATAATAATGTCTAGAATAGGTAATAATCCAGTTGCGATTCCTGAAGGAGTAACCGTTGAGGTCGCTGATAACGTAGTTACCGTTAAGGGTAAATTGGGAGAGCTGACCCAGGAATATTCGAGTGTTTCCGTCAAAGTTGAAGACGGGCAACTTTGGGTGACCAGACCTTCCGATTCCAAAGACCACAAAGCTAAACACGGTCTGTACAGGTCCTTGATGTTGAATATGATAGAAGGAGTTTCTAAAGGATGGACCAAAGAACTTGAATTGGTAGGTGTAGGATATCGTGCCAATAACCAAGGGCAAAAGTTGGATTTGGCCTTAGGTTTCTCACATAATATCGTTTTGGATTTGGCTCCCGAAGTAAAAGTCGAAACGGTTTCAGAAAAAGGAAAAAATCCTATCATAAAACTCACTTCGCACGATAAGCAGTTAGTGGGTCAGATAGCGGCAAAAATAAGAGGCTTCCGTAAGCCAGAACCTTACAAAGGAAAGGGTATCAGGTTTGTTGGTGAGCAATTAAGAAGAAAAGCAGGTAAATCGGCCTAATATATAGCATCATGGGATTATCGAAAATAGAAAGAAGACAACGCATAAGAAGGAGAATCCGTAAGGTATCCGTTGGAACTGCGGAAAGACCAAGACTATCCGTTTTTAGAAGTAACAAAGAGATTTACGCTCAATTGATAGACGATACCAAAGGCGTTACCTTGTTGGCCGTATCATCTAGGGATAAAGATT
The DNA here is from genome assembly GCF_013402795.1 of Costertonia aggregata. Taxonomy (GTDB): domain Bacteria; phylum Bacteroidota; class Bacteroidia; order Flavobacteriales; family Flavobacteriaceae; genus Costertonia; species Costertonia aggregata. The sequence continues at coordinate 2,683,371 of NZ_CP058595.1, forward strand.
TGGATGTTAAGGGAACTAAGACAGAAATAGCCAATTTGGTTGGTAAAGCTGTTGCGGAAAAAGCAAAAAAGGCTGGTATTGAAGCCGTTGCTTTTGATAGGGGCGGCAATCTATATCATGGTAGGGTAAAATCATTGGCTGAAGGGGCTAGAGAAGCAGGACTTAAATTCTAAAATATTATGTACCAAAAGTATAAAAGCGTAGAAACAGTAAAACCAGGTGGTCTTGATTTAAAAGACAGGTTGGTAGGCGTTCAAAGGGTTACTAAAGTTACTAAAGGTGGTAGGGCATTCGGTTTTTCAGCTATTGTTGTAGTTGGCGATGAAAACGGTGTGGTAGGTCACGGTCTTGGTAAATCCAAAGAGGTTGCCACTGCTATTGCCAAAGCGATAGAAGATGCCAAAAAAAACCTGATTAGAATACCTCTTAATAGAGGGACCTTGCCTCATGAACAAAAAGGTAAGTTTGGCGGTGCACGCGTATATATTCAACCGGCTTCCCATGGTACGGGAGTAATAGCTGGTGGTGCCGTTAGAGCGGTTTTGGAAGCAGTAGGGGTTCATGACGTATTGTCAAAATCGCAAGGTTCTTCAAACCCACATAATGTAGTTAAAGCCACTTTTGATGCTTTACTTCAATTACGTGACGCTAGAACTGTGGCCAATCAAAGAGGAGTTTCCTTAGAAAAAGTTTTTAAAGGATAAGAAAGGATAGTATGGCAAAGATTAAAGTAAAACAGATAAAGAGTAGCATCAAGAAACCTCAAAATCAAAAGAGAACTCTTGTGGCACTTGGTTTAAAAGGTATCGGTCAAGTAGTAGAACATGAAGCTACTCCCAATATCCTTGGAATGATAGATAAAGTACAACATTTGGTCTCGACAGAAGAGGCCTAAACAAGATAATAGAATGAATTTAAGCAATCTAAAGCCAGCTGAAGGTTCCGCTCACAGAGAAGGCAAAAGAGTGGGTAGAGGTCAGGGATCCGGAAAAGGTGGTACGGCAACCCGAGGACATAAAGGCGCAAAGTCCCGTTCGGGATACTCAAAAAAACTGGGTTTTGAAGGTGGTCAAATGCCATTGCAACGTAGGGTTCCTAAATTTGGATTTACCAACATTAACAGAAAAGAATACAGAGGCATAAATTTGGATACTTTACAAGAGTTGGTAGACAACAAAGTAGTCAAGGATACTGTTACTTTTGAAATGCTGGTTGAAAAGGGATTGGCCCATAAAAACGATTTAGTCAAGATTTTGGGAAGGGGAGAGTTAAAAACTTCCTTGAAAATTTCTGTACATAAATTTACTGCTAGTGCCAAATCGGCAATCGAAGCTGCCGGTGGAGAAGCGATAAATTTATAAGCGAAATCAGATTATGAAGAAATTTTTCGAGACCATATCCAATATCTGGAAGATTGATGAACTAAAGGGTAGAATCATAATGACCCTCGGCTTATTACTGGTATATCGTTTTGGTGCACAGATAGTACTTCCTGGTATCGATTCTACTCAATTGGCTCAACTTGCTTCCAATACAGGAACCGACCAGGGTATTTTTGGATTGTTGAATGCCTTTACGGGCGGAGCTTTCTCAAATGCATCTGTTTTTGCTTTAGGCATAATGCCATATATATCGGCCTCCATTGTGGTTCAGTTGATGGGTATTGCAATTCCTTATCTTCAAAAATTACAAAAAGAAGGGGAGAGCGGTAGAAAGACCATCAATCAAATAACACGATGGCTGACCATTGGTATATGTATCGTTCAAGCACCGGCTTACTTATATGGTTTAGGCGCTTTAGGCGTTCCGGACAGTGCTTTTTTATTGGGTAAGGGTCTTAATTTCATAGTTCCATCTGTAATCATTTTGGTGACCGGTTGTGTATTTGCAATGTGGTTGGGAGAAAAAATTACGGATAAAGGTATAGGTAATGGTATCTCGTTATTGATTATGATCGGTATTATAGCTACAATGCCACAATCCTTTATTCAGGAATTTGTTTCAAGAACCGATAACAATAATGGCGGACTCATGTTTATCTTGATTGAAGTTATTGTTTGGTTTTTGGTTATTTTGGCAAGTGTACTTTTAGTTATGGCAACCAGGCAAATACCTGTTCAATACGCACGAAGAACAGCATCGGGAGGGTATGAAAAGAATATCATGGGATCTAGACAGTATATTCCGTTAAAGTTGAATGCATCAGGTGTAATGCCAATAATTTTTGCACAAGCAATCATGTTTGCACCAGGTTTGATAGGTAAATCTTTTAATGATACTGCCGTAGGCCAGTGGATGGAAGTTCAGTTCAGTGATATTTTTGGATTGGCATACAACATTTTGTTTGGTTTGTTGATTATTATATTCACTTATTTCTATACGGCGATCACAGTACCGACCAATAAAATGGCAGATGATCTAAAACGTAGCGGTGGTTTTATACCCGGTATTCGGCCAGGTAAAGAAACAGGTGATTATTTAGATAAAATAATGTCATTGATTACGTTACCAGGTTCTATTTTCTTAGCTTTGCTCGCTGTTTTACCGGCAGTGGTCGTTAAGTTGGGTGATGTGCAACCAGGGTGGGCATTATTTTATGGTGGAACATCGCTTTTGATTATGGTAGGTGTCGCTATTGATACAGTTCAACAAGTAAATTCATATTTATTAAATCGCCATTATGATGGTTTAATGAAAACAGGTAAAAATAGAAAAGTGGCATAAAAAGAAATTAGTACGTAGACCTTAGACGTTAGAATATTTTATTCGGGAACGAATTTTATTGAAACTAACGACTACCGACTAAAAATCAAATACTAATAAAATGGCTAAACAAGCAGCAATAGAGCAAGACGGAACAATCATCGAGGCATTGTCAAACGCAATGTTCAGGGTAGAATTGGAGAATGGTCATGTAGTTACTGCACATATTTCTGGAAAAATGAGAATGCATTATATCAAATTGCTTCCAGGAGATAAAGTAAAATTAGAAATGAGTCCTTACGATTTGACTAAGGCGAGAATTACATATAGATACTAAGATGAAGGTTAGAGCATCAGTAAAAAAGAGAAGTGCCGACTGCAAAATAGTACGCAGAAAGGGCAGATTGTACGTAATTAACAAAAAGAATCCTAGATTTAAACAAAGACAAGGGTAATTATGGCAAGAATTGCAGGTATAGACATACCAAAACAGAAAAGAGGAGTTATAGCCCTTACCTATATTTTTGGTATCGGTAATAGTAGGGCCAAGGAAATTTTGGCAACCGCTAAAGTAAGTGAAGATACCAAAGTATCGGACTGGAACGATGATGAGATAGGAAAAATCCGTGATGCGGTCTCTTCCTATACAATTGAAGGGGAATTGCGTTCTGAAACCCAATTGAACATCAAGCGCTTGATGGATATTGGTTGTTATAGGGGTATACGTCACAGATCTGGTTTGCCGTTAAGAGGACAGCGTACCAAAAACAACTCAAGAACAAGAAAAGGGAAAAGAAAAACTGTTGCCAATAAGAAGAAGGCGACTAAATAATATAAAGTACCTGATACTGAGTAACTAGTATTGACCAAGGCGCTTGAGAGTCATTGCGCAACCATATACTAACTACTCAATACTAGTACTAAATACTTTAGATATGGCAAAAACGAGTGCTAAAACAACAAAAAAGCGTAAGGTTATTGTAGAGTCTGTGGGTGAAGCTCACATCACTGCATCTTTCAATAACATCATTATTTCCTTGACCAATAAAAAGGGAGATGTTATTTCTTGGTCCTCTGCTGGAAAGCAAGGTTTTAGAGGGTCTAAGAAAAACACCCCCTATGCTGCCCAAGTAGCATCGGAAGATTGTGCAAAAATAGCGCATGAAGCTGGTCTTAGAAAAGTAAAGGTTTACGTAAAGGGGCCAGGTAACGGTAGGGAATCAGCAATACGATCCTTACACAATTCTGGTATAGAGGTAACAGAAATTATTGACGTTACACCGTTACCGCACAATGGTTGTAGACCTCCAAAAAGAAGAAGAGTTTAATCAATTTAATAATTTTCAAGGGATTGTAGTTACGATTATCGAAGGATTAAGCCTTAATTCATAATCACAATCCCAAAACAAAAGAAGATGGCAAGATACACAGGACCAAAATCAAAAATTGCACGTAAGTTCGGAGAAGCAATTTTTGGAGACGATAAGTCTTTCGAAAAGAAAAATTTTCCTCCAGGACAACACGGAAACGCAAGACGTCGCGGAAAAAAATCCGAATATGCTATCCAATTAATGGAAAAGCAGAAAGCTAAATACACCTATGGCATTTTAGAACGTCAATTTAGAAATATTTTTGCAAAAGCGAATAGAAGCAAGGGAGTTACCGGTGAGGTATTGCTTCAATTGTGCGAATCAAGATTGGATAACGTGGTTTACAGAATGGGCATTTCCCCAACAAGAAGCGGAGCCAGACAATTGGTTTCCCACAGACACATCACTGTCAACGGTGAGTTGGTAAACATACCTTCATATTCGTTAAAAGCCGGTGACGTCGTAGGAGTTAGGGAGAAATCAAAATCTTTGCAGGCCATACAGGACGCCTTGGCGGCAAATAGTAGTGTTTACGAATGGATTACTTGGAACTCGGAAAAAAAGGAAGGTACTTTTGTCTCTGTTCCGGAAAGACTTCAGATTCCTGAAAATATCAAAGAACAATTAATAGTCGAGTTATACTCAAAATAAAACAACACTGATCCAATTATGGCATTATTAAATTTTCAAAAACCAGATAAAGTTATAATGATTGATTCTTCAGATTTTGAAGGGAAATTTGAATTTCGCCCTTTAGAACCTGGTTATGGATTGACTGTCGGTAACGCACTTAGAAGAGTACTGCTTTCCGCTTTAGAAGGTTTTGCTATAACATCTGTTAGGATAGACCAAGTAGAACACGAGTTTTCTGTTATACCCGGTGTCGTAGAAGATGTAACGGAAATTATTTTGAACTTAAAACAAGTTCGCTTTAAAAGGCAAATTGAGGATACAGAGGCCGAGGTCGTTTCCATTTCATTAAGTGGAAAGGATAAACTAACTGCTGGCGACTTTCAAAAATTTATTTCGGGATATCAAGTTTTAAATCCTGATTTGGTGATTTGTAATATGGATGCCAAGGTCAATATCAACATGGAAATCGTTATCGATAAAGGACGCGGGTACGTTCCGGCCGAAGAAAACAAAAAATCAAATGCGCCTTTAGGTACCATTGCGGTAGATTCTATTTTCACACCTATCAAAAACGTGAAATACAGTATCGAAAACTTCCGTGTAGAGCAAAAAACCGATTATGAGAAATTGGTTTTTGAAATCGTGTCCGATGGTTCTATACACCCAAAAGACGCCTTGACCGAAGCTGCCAAGGTTTTGATACATCACTTTATGCTATTCTCGGATGAGCGTATCACTTTGGAAGCTGACGAAATTGCACAGACCGAAACATACGATGAAGAGTCACTTCACATGCGCCAATTGTTAAAGACCAAATTGGTTGATATGGATTTGTCCGTTCGTGCCTTGAATTGTTTGAAAGCGGCTGAAGTCGATACTTTAGGCGATTTGGTCTCTTTCAATAAAAATGATTTGATGAAGTTCAGAAACTTTGGAAAAAAATCTTTGACAGAGTTGGAAGAGCTTGTAATCAACAAAGGTTTAAGCTTTGGAATGGATTTGTCAAAATATAAATTAGATAAAGATTAGAGTATTCATATTTTGCTCCTCGTTCAATCGGGTTTGGTAGCAAGATGATAAAACAAAAACATGAGACACGGTAAAAAAGTAAACCATTTAGGAAGAAAGACGGCACATAGAAAAGCCATGTTGGCCAATATGGCCTGTTCCCTGATAGAGCACAAGAGAATCAATACAACGGTTGCCAAAGCAAAAGCTTTAAAGCAATTTATTGAGCCATTGATCACAAAGTCCAAAGCAGAAAATAACCAGACTGTAGAAAAAGGTACGCACAATAGGCGTTTGGCTTTCAAAAACCTGAGGGATAAATATGCTGTTACAGAACTTTTTAGTGTAGTGTCTGAAAAAGTGGCGGACAGGCCTGGGGGCTATACCAGAATTATCAAACTTGGAAATCGTTTAGGTGACAATGCCGACATGGCGATGATTGAGTTGGTAGATTTCAACGAACTTTACAATGCCGATAAGCCTAAGAAGAAAACTACAAGAAGAAGTAGAAGAGGCGGTGGAGCAAAAGCAGCTGCGCCAGTTGCTACGGAAGCCCAAACAGATACAGAAGCCAAAGCCGATGACTCTGAAGAATAAAATGTCAATAAATATTGATAATTATAAAAGGATAAGCCTAAAAGCTTATCCTTTTTTTATGTTTTTTTGTGAATAGATTTAATAAGAAAGACACTTATGAAGTATCAAACTAAAAAGAAAGCACTATTGTTGTTAGCGGATGGGACTATTTTTTACGGTAAGTCCGTAGGTAACAAAGAAGGTACTGCCTTTGGTGAGGTTTGTTTTAATACGGGAATGACCGGTTATCAGGAAATTTTTACGGATCCCTCCTATTTTGGACAGTTAATGGTCACAACGAACGCCCATATTGGTAACTATGGTACAAATTCAGATGAAGTGGAATCGGATTCTACCAAAATATCGGGCCTTATCTGTAAAAACTTTAGTTATGAATATTCAAGGCCTATTGCTGACGCTAGTTTGGAGGAATTTTTGAACCACAACCAACTCTTTGCAATTTCTGATGTTGATACCAGGGCATTGGTAAATTATATTCGGGATAATGGTGCGATGAATGCCGTTATTTCAACAGATGTTGACAACATTGAACAATTAAAACAAAAATTGGAAGAAGTTCCAAGTATGGAGGGGCTGGAGTTGGCTTCAAAAGTATCTACCAAAGAACCTTATTTTTTCGGTGATGAAAATGCTACCTACAAGATAGCCGCGTTGGATATTGGTGTGAAAAAGAACATTCTCAGAAATTTGGCCAAGCGCAACGCTTACATTAAAGTATTTCCGTACAATACCAATTTTGAAGAAATGTCGGCTTGGAATCCCGATGCCTACTTTATTTCAAATGGGCCGGGAGATCCAGAACCGTTAACTGAAGCAATAACAACTGCTAAGGAAATCATAAAGACCAATAAACCTCTTTTTGGTATTTGTCTAGGACACCAAATCATTGCATTGGCTAACGGAGTGTCAACGTATAAAATGCACAACGGGCATAGGGGTATCAATCATCCTATTTTGAATTTGTTAACGGGCAAGGGAGAGATAACCTCACAAAACCATGGTTTTGCCATCAATAGGGAAGAGACCGAATCAAACACCGATTTGGAAATTACGCATGTTCATTTAAACGATAATACAGTTGCAGGAATACGAATGAAGGGTAAAGACGTATTTTCAGTTCAATATCATCCTGAAGCTAGCCCCGGGCCACACGATGCGGATTATCTTTTTGATGATTTTTTCAAACTGATAGAGAAAACTGCAAGGCAAACGGCAGAAGTTTAAATAATCGTTATTTTATTGGGAAATACCATCAGTTCTCCTTTTACCGCAAAAAGGGTTTTGTATCTTTGCCATTCGTTAAAAATCAATCTTAAAAAGAAGTTATTACATGAGTATTATACTAAGTGTTCACGCAAGACAAATATTGGATTCAAGAGGTAACCCTACCGTTGAAGTAGATGTAATTACCGAAAACGGTGTAATGGGTAGGGCGGCTGTCCCTTCGGGAGCCTCAACAGGTGAGCATGAAGCGGTTGAGTTGCGCGATGGTGGAAATACTTTTATGGGCAAGGGTGTTATGAAAGCTGTTGAAAATGTGAACACTGTTATTGCAGAGGAGATTTTGGGAATGTCCGTTTTTGAGCAAAACCTATTGGATCAAACCATGATCGATTTGGATGGAACGCCAAACAAATCCAAATTAGGGGCAAACGCTATCTTAGGAGTTTCTTTGGCGGCCGCGAAAGCAGCTGCAAACGAGCTTGGTCTTTCTTTATACAGATATGTGGGCGGTGTTAGTGCAAACACGCTTCCGGTACCGATGATGAACATTATCAACGGGGGTTCGCATTCAGATGCTCCAATAGCTTTTCAGGAGTTTATGGTAATGCCCGTAAAGGCAAAAAGTTTTACCCATGCCATGCAAATGGGTACCGAGATTTTTCATAACCTAAAAAAAGTATTGCACGATAGGGGCTTGAGTACTGCAGTTGGTGATGAGGGCGGTTTTGCTCCAAATTTGGCAGGAGGTACCGAAGATGCCCTGGATACGATAGCCAAAGCTGTGGAAAAAGCGGGTTATAAATTAGGGGACGATGTAATGATTGCTTTAGACTGCGCCGCTGCAGAATTTTTTGTGAATGGGGCGTATGACTATACCAAGTTTGAAGGCAGTAAAGGAGTTGTGCGTACCTCTGAGGAGCAAGCACAGTATTTGGCTGACCTTTCCGCCAAGTATCCTATTATTTCAATTGAAGATGGTATGGATGAAAACGATTGGGACGGCTGGAAAGCTCTGACCGATAAAATCGGGGATAAAGTACAATTGGTAGGGGATGATTTGTTCGTTACCAATGTAGAGAGACTTTCTACCGGCATTGAAAAAGGTATTGCCAATTCAATTTTGATAAAAGTGAATCAGATAGGAACCCTTACTGAGACGATTGCCGCAGTAAATATGGCTAAAAATGCCGGGTATACTTCGGTCATGTCGCACCGTTCGGGTGAAACAGAGGATAATACCATTGCAGACCTCGCCGTGGCCTTAAATACAGGTCAAATCAAAACAGGTTCAGCTTCCCGTTCGGATAGAATGGCGAAGTACAACCAATTGTTACGTATAGAAGAGGAGTTGGGAGATACAGCATATTACCCAAAAGAAAAAGCATTTAAAATCAAGTAAAACGTTCAAAACCCACCAAAAGCCTTTTTATCGTCAAAAGGCTTTTTTTTGGTGCAAACTTAAAATTTGATTACCTTTTTGAAATACATCAAGACCATACTAATTATATGAATAACTTTCTTTTTGTTTCCGCAGAGAACGATGCCATTCCCGATTGCAAAGCAGGTGGTATGGGTGATGTTGTGAGAGATGTGCCAAGAGAAATATCCAAACGCGGAGACAAGGTACAAGTTGTAGTTCCATCCTATTCTAGATTACATCATAACGCAACCTTTAGGACCAATATAAATTTTCTGCTAAGAGGGCAGACGTATATAGCCGAGCTATATGAGGTAGCGCCAAAAAAGGAATTCAACAATGTAAGCCATTATGTAATACATCACCCTGAAATCGAAGAAGGCGGTATTGCCCATATTTATCACGATGACCCCGAAGAACCATTTTATACGGATTTTATCAAGTATATGATTTTTTGCACAGCAGTTGCAGAATCCATTAAAATGGGCGCTTTTGGTCAATTGGACGTGGTGCACATGCACGATTGGCATTCAAGCGCATTGTTATTCCTAAAGGAATACCACCCAAGTTATAAAGACTTGATTAAAATGCGCTATGTGTATAGCATTCATAATTTGGCCATTCAAGGCATTCGCCCTTTTTATGATAATTATGCATCGGTCGGGAACTGGTTTCCAGAAGTTCCTTTGGATTTTAAGGTATTGCAAGACCCAAGATACAAGGATTGTATAAATTTAATGGCCGTGGGTATACGTTTGGCAGATGCCGTACACACAGTTTCCCCATCATACAAAGAGGATGTTTTATTGCCCAGTGCCAGACCTGAGTTTGTTGGCGGGGAGAGCCTCGAAATTGATTTACAGCAAGCGGACAATGAAGGTAGGCTTTTTGGGATACTCAATGCTTCGAATTATGGTAACGTACGTGAGGCCGAAAAAGGACAGTTATATCGCAACACTGTAAAGGCTTTGTTTAGGTGGTTGCAAGATGAATCCAAAAAATACAAAGCCGATTTTCTGGCACACACCGGGGAAAAAATAATGGAGTTCGTGGGAAATAGGCCAAAATTCATAGTCTCAAGTGTAGCACGCTTGACCGAGCAAAAGTTTTATTTTTTTAAACGCTCGCCAGAAGCATTTGAAAAAATACTGGAACGCCTAAGAAAAATTGATGGTATCTTTATATTGTTAGGTACTGGGGACCCAGATTATGAAGATTTTTTTAGGGAAATGAGCTACAAGCATAAAAACTTTGTTTTCACGAATGGCCAATCCGAAGATTTGATAGATTCTATGTATTTGGAAACAAATCTATACTTTATGCCCAGTCTGTTTGAACCTTGTGGCATAAGTCAAATGCTCGCAATGCGAAATGGTAATCCTTGTTTGGTGCATCACACTGGAGGGCTAAAGGATACAGTAGAACCGATGAAAACGGGTTTTGCCTTTGACGGTAAAACATATGACATCAAAATTAAGAATATGATCAAGAGTTTTGACGAAGCTCTAAAGGTCTGGGAGAATGATAAACCCAAATGGAAACGCATACAGAACAATGCAAAAAAAATGCGATTTACATGGGATAAATCTGTTGATGAATACTACAGGTCACTTTATTTACTCTAGAACTGGGCACCCTCTCTACACCTTGTTAATATTTGCCTAAAGACAGTTGTTAAATTGTTAAAACAACACGTTTTTCTTAAATTTACCTTTCACAATTTAATACATAATACTATATATGTCAGATAAAGCTACTCTAGAATATAATGGTCAAAAATATGAGTTTCCCATAGTGAAGGGAACCGAAGATGAACTGGGCATTGATATCAAAACATTACGCTCCGCAACTGGAGGTATGATCACTTTAGATCCGGGGTATAAAAATACAGGAGCCTGTGAAAGTGCCATTACTTTTTTGGACGGTGAGAAAGGAATTTTGCGATATCGGGGATATTCTATTGAGGAATTGGCCGAAAAGGCCGATTTTTTAGAGGTAGCTTATTTGTTGATTTTTGGTGAATTGCCAAATAAGGAACAATTGGAGGCATTTCATGTAGATATCAAAAACGAGTCGCATGTTGATGAGGAAATGAAGAAGATATTGGATGCGTTTCCAAAATCGGCCCATCCTATGGGCGTACTTTCTTCCTTAACGAGTGCACTTATTGCATTCAATCCCATCTCGGTAAACGTTACTTCAAAAGATGAAATGTACGGGGCCATTGTTCGTATTATGGCAAAGTTCCCGGTTTTGGTGGCTTGGACTTTGCGTAAGAAAAAAGGCCTGCCTTTGGATTATGGCGATGATGAGTTAGGGTATGTTGAAAATATCCATAAGATGATGTTCAAAAGGCCTTCCCAAGAATACAAGAGAAATAAGATTGTTATTGATGCGTTGGATCAATTATTGATTCTTCATGCAGATCACGAACAAAACTGCTCTACTTCTACGGTAAGAATAGTAGGGTCTTCACATGCGGGATTATTTGCATCGCTCTCTGCGGGTATTTCAGCTCTCTGGGGCCCATTGCACGGTGGTGCCAATCAAGCCGTATTGGAAATGTTGGAAGCTATCGAAGCCGATGGTGGCGACACTAAAAAATATATGGCAAAAGCCAAGGACAAAAACGATCCATTTAGATTAATGGGCTTTGGGCACAGAGTGTACAAAAACTTTGACCCAAGGGCCAAAATCATAAAGAAGGCCGCTGAGGAAGTATTGGGAGATTTGGGAATAGAAGATCCTATTTTGGAAATAGCCAAAGGTCTTGCCAAAGAGGCTTTGGAAGACGAATATTTCGTGAAGCGAAAGCTATACCCCAATGTTGATTTTTACTCGGGCATCATATACAGGGCTTTGGGCATACCGACTGAAATGTTTACGGTAATGTTCGCCTTGGGAAGATTACCGGGCTGGATTGCCCAATGGAGGGAAATGAGACTTCGCAGTGAGCCTATAGGAAGGCCAAGACAAATATATATAGGTGAAAACCAACGCCCCTTTGTCGAAGTTGACAAAAGGTAGATTGCTACCTATAAAAACAATTGGAGCCCTTTTCTTTTTAAAAGGGCTTTTTTTATGCTAAAAATGAATTTTACCTTTATTGAAAAATACAATGTTACATCTTAACATCAATGATGAGATCTCACCCTTAAAAGTAGTGGTGTTGGGTACGGCAAAGAGTTGTGGCCCGACCCCAAAGCCCGAAGATGCTTATGATCCTAAGTCTTTGGAGCACATATTGGCCGGGACTTACCCAAATGAAGATGATATGGTCGATGAAATGGAAGCTTTTGCTTCCGTTTTTGAACAGTATAATGTAAAGGTATACCGACCGGAAGTACTAAAGGATTGTAATCAAATTTTTTCCCGAGATATCGCTTTCGTCATAGAAAACAAATTGATAATAGCCAATATACTCCCGGATAGGGAGAAAGAGGTTGAGGCTATCTTACATGTACTGGATAAGATAGAAGAGGAAAACATACTACATCCGCCAGAAAAAGTACATGTGGAAGGTGGTGATGTAATGCCTTGGAACGACTATGTTTTTGTAGGGACCTATACCGCCGAAGACTATGCCGAACATATAACGGCTAGGACCAATATACATGCCGTACAGTATTTAAAAGAGCAGTTTCCACATAAAAACATAAAGTCTTTTGAATTGCGAAAATCAGTCAATGCGCGAGAGAATGCCCTGCACCTGGACTGTTGTTTTCAGCCTTTGGGCAAAGGCAAGGCCATTCTTCATAAAAATGGCTTTTTAGTTGAGGAAGAATATCAATGGCTGGTCAATTTTTTTGGGCGGGAAAACATTTTTGAAATCACCGCGGATGAAATGTATCAAATGTTCAGCAATGTTTTTTCAATATCGCCAGAAGTAGTGGTTTCTGAAAAGAACTTTACAAGGTTGAACAATTGGTTAAGAGAACAGGGGTTTGTTGTTGAGGAAATTCCCTATTCGGAAATATCAAAACAAGAAGGACTTTTACGCTGCAGTACCCTACCCTTAATAAGAACATAAAATGAAGATGCAGATTACCAATACCATATTGATGATTCGTCCCGTGCGTTTTCGTATGAACGAGCAGACTTCTGTAAATAATTACTTTATGGAAGATATTGATATAAAGAACAATACCATTAATGAAAAGGCTCAGTTCGAGTTTGATACTTTTGTTTCTGTTCTCAAAGGTAAAGGGGTGAATGTCATTGTGGTGAACGATACACAAGAACCTGACACACCGGATAGCATATTTCCCAATAATTGGGTTTCATTTCATAGTGATGGTACGGTAGGTCTTTACCCTATGTTTGCGGAAAATCGCAGAAGCGAGCGTCGGGAAGATATTTTGGACATTTTGGAAAAAGAAGGTTTTGTCATAAAATCGGTGATGGATTATACTTCTGCCGAAGCCGAAAATCTATTTTTGGAAGGTACAGGGAGCATATTGATGGATAGGGTAAACCAAAAAGCTTACTGTGCCCTATCGGATAGGGCTAACGAAGCCTTGTTCATTGAATTTTGTGAGGATTTTGATTGCTTTCCGGTCATTTTCACGGCTAATCAATCTGTAGATGGTAAACGTCTGCCGATCTACCATACCAATGTAATGATGGCGTTAGGTGAAAATTTCTCCATCATTTGTTTGGATACCATTGATGACAAAAAAGAACGAAAAAATGTGGTGGACCATTTAAAAAGGGACGGTAAGGAAATCATCAAGATCACCGAAGAGCAAATGCACAGGTTTGCTGGCAATATGCTCCAAGTATTAGGGGCTGAAAACAAAAGATATTTGGTCATGAGTTCCGCAGCTTTTCATAGTTTGGAACCCGATCAAATAAAGGCCATTGAAAATCATTGTGAAATTCTACACAGCTCTTTGGATACTATTGAAACTTGTGGTGGTGGAAGCGCACGCTGCATGATGGCAGAAGTGTTTTTACCAAAAAAATAAAGATTGGGAAATTTGATCAGATAAAGTATTTGATTTTTTTCGCCCATTTCAAAGGGATTGTATACGGGGCATATCGTACTGTAAGATCTAGCCAATTCGCTTTTTTAAGGACGGCCTTTTTATGGGAAAAAGTATCAAACGTGTATTTACCGTGATAATTGCCTATTCCCGAGCTGCCAATTCCGCCGAAGGGTAAATTTTTATTGGCGATGTGCATGAGCGTATCATTGATACAGCCACCCCCAAAAGAATATTTTCTGGAAATTGTCTTTTGAAATTTTTTATTCTTCGAAAAAACATACAGGGAAAGGGGTTTTTCAAACTGTGTTAAATAGGTGTCGATATCGCTTTCGTTTTCATAGGAAATAATAGGGAGGACCGGTCCAAAAATTTCTTCTGCCATAGCTTTACTATCTATTTTGGGTTCATCCAATAGGGTTGGACTCAAAAACAGACCATCATCCTTATAATGTCCACCAAATAAAATAGTTTGGTCAATCAGCATATGTTTTAATCTCTCGTAATGATCTTTGGTCACTATTCTCGCCAAATCAGGTGATTGTTCAGGGTTTTCTCCATAAAATTCCCTTATGGCTAATTTGAGATGATGTACCAATTTTTGTTTTACAGATGTATGCACCAGAATATAGTCTGGAGCAATACAAGTTTGACCATTATTGATGAATTTTCCCCAGGCGATTCTCTTTGCAGCCAGCTTTATTTTTGCCGTGCTATCCACAATACAGGGGCTTTTTCCCCCTAACTCCAAAGTGACCGGCGTAAGGTTCTCGGCTGCGCTTTTATAAATTATTTTCCCCACACGGGTGCTTCCGGTAAAGAAAATATAGTCCCATTTTAGGTTCAATAGTTCTTGTGATACCTTTACACCACCCTCTACGACAGACACATATTCGCCATTATAGGCGGCTTTTATCAGTTCGGCAATGACTTTAGATGTGTTGGGTGTGAGTTCGGACGGTTTGACCACAGCTGTATTCCCCGCAGCCAAAGCTCCTATCAACGGAGAAATGGCGAGCATAAAAGGATAATTCCAAGGAGCTATAATAAGTGTATTACCATAGGGTTCTGAAACGATATAATCCTTTGAAGGAAAATTTGCCCAAACAAAAGGTACTTGTTTAGGGCTACACCATTCCTCAATATTTTTGAGTATATAATCCAATTCGGAAAGCACGAACTGTGTCTCGGTAATCAGGGTTTCAAACCTTGGTTTTTTAAAATCCTCGTATATGGCATCGCAAATAACGTCTTCTCTTTTGACTATTTCATCCCTTAATTTTCGTAATCCCATTTTCCTATAACCAAGGTCTTTTGTTTTTTGGGACAGAAAGAATTTTCGTTGATTTTTAAGTATAGTTTCAACCATAGCACTGTTATTACTTTTTTGCAATATTTCGTATCATACCACCAAATATAAAATAATGAAAAGGTACTATGCTGTACCAATACAGTCTACCGCTTAGCCCCCTGGGCCTAAAAGTTGCCGTTTGGTGCAATATGTTATCATCATCTATCTTAAATTCCAACCAAGCTTCACCGGGCAGTTTCATTTCAGCGAACAATAAAAGCCGTTTTGCCTTTTTATCGGCCAATAGTACACGCCAAAAATCAAGGGCATCACCAGGAAAAATTTTATCTGGATGCGTTCGCCCTCGTCTCAAGCCTACACCACCGGTCAACTTATCGATGAAACCACGTATTTTCCACAACCAATCCCCGTAGTACCAACCCGTTTTACCTCCGATTTTCCAAATTCTTTTAAGTACCCTGGAGGAATCATCGATTTTCATTTTTTTAACATCTTTGAGCACGCCGTATTTTGGTACCTGAATATATTTTTCCAGGTTTTTTTTAAAACGACCACTGACCATGCTGTCTTTCCAGCTACTGACAACAAGATTCTGTTCAATTTTTTTGAACGCCATTTCAATGGCTTCTTTATAGGTATGTGTTTTGATGTTTAGGATTTTTGCCAATCTGTTGTCTTTTGCCACTACTTCGATCTTCATACTGTCCACTAAATTCAGGGCCAATTTATAAGAAGTTGAGGTTACAAAATAGAGCCAGTAAGAGGATAATTTTGGTGTCATCACGGGCACGGTATATATCCAATTTTTAAATCCTCTTGCCTTGGCGTATTGATGAAGCATTTCTTTATAGGTAAGTACATCGGGGCCTGCAATATCAAAAGATTCGCCATAGGTTTTTGTGTTCCCCAGCACACCGGTAAGAAATTTGATGACGTCACGTATGGCTATAGGCTGCGTTTTGGTGAGCACCCACTTTGGTGTTATCATGACAGGTAGTTTTTCACACAAATCCCGTATTATCTCAAAAGAAGAACTTCCCGAACCCACGATTATGCCCGCCTTGAGCACCGTAAGGCTAAAAGGGCCTTGGTATAATATTTCTTCCACATTTCTTCGGGACCACAAGTGTTTGGAGAGGTTTTCATCGTTGACGATACCACTCAAATATATTACCTGTTTTATATTGGTGTTTTTTACATACAGATTGAAATTTTTAGCAGTCTTGGCTTCCATCTCGTCAAAATCCTTTGTGGACGAGCTCATGGAATGAATCAAAAAATAAGCGGCATCAATGTCTTTGGGAATTTTAGTCTCTTCTACGTCTTTCAAAAAATCAATTTCGACAATATCGACCTTCTCCCTGGTTTCTTTATCTACCGAAAGGCGTGATGCATCCCGAACTGCACATACCACTTCGTGACCCATATCCAATAATTGGGGGAGAATACGCATGCCAATGTAACCGTTGGCGCCCGTGACAAGAATTTTCATAGGTCTTCAATAGAAGTTGGTGAGTTGTCCGCTTTGTAATCCAATATCTTTTTAAAGAATTTTTGAACCGCTTTTGTATCGGACCGCACTTTAATAAAGTGATTGTCCCTATATATGGAATATACTGCAAAGTCCCCTTTATATATGGTAAGTTTATAGTAGGGTATAATTAGTGCAAACGTTTCAAGAAGCGACCTAAACCTGACAATGATGCCTTTTGGCCGCATTTCTACGTTGCAAACGTCGCGGTTGTTGTCCAAAACCAAAAGGTTCCTGATTTCGATGCTTGTCTCGGTAATGACCAATTTTGGTGAGCCAATACCAGATAGGGCCCATCTTTCCTTTAGCGTAAAGGGCTTCCCTACTTCATCATCTATTTTACGGGTAATTTCTTTGTTGTTATAGGATACGTTAAGTAGCATAGTATTTCTTTTTCCAGCTTTTTTCCTAAAGTTAATTAAAAGGTAAGGGATAAACGAGAGAATTGAGTAATAAGGGCAAAATTGATTAGTTTTGCAGCCTTAATAAATTGTGTTGATGAATATTCAGGGAGTCCTTACCGCCAAAGTCAAAGAAGCTGTTTTATCTATGTACAAAGTTGATTTGCCAACAGTGGAGTTTCAACCCACCCGCAAGGATTTTGAGGGTGATATAACCGCGGTGATTTTTCCTATGCTCAGGTTTGTGAAAGATAATCCGGTTCAGATAGGGGAACAAATCGGGGGTTACTTACAGGAGCAAGTAAATGCTGTTTCGGGTTTTAATGTGATCAAAGGTTTTCTGAATATTGTTATAGATGATGGTTTTTACCTTGACTTCTTCAACGATGTAAAAGACGATAAAAGGTATGGTTTTGTAAAACCATCTGATAATGCCGTAATGGTAGAGTACTCATCGCCAAACACCAATAAACCTCTGCATCTAGGCCATATTCGCAATAACCTCTTGGGCTATTCCGTAGCTGAAATATTGAAGGCTTCGGGCAAAAAAGTATACAAGACCCAAATCATCAACGACCGCGGTATTCATATTTGTAAGAGCATGCTGGCATGGCAGCGATTTGGAAATGGTGAGACTCCGCAAAGTACAGGTCTTAAAGGGGATAAATTGGTAGGTAACTATTATGTGGCTTTTGATAAGGCATATAAGGAGCAAATAGCTCAAAAAGTGGCTTTGGGCATTGACTCAAAAGTAGCCGAAAAAGAGGCACCAATTTTGTTGGAAGCCCAAGAGATGCTACAAAAATGGGAAGCTGGTGACGAAGAAATAGTTGCTTTATGGAAAAAAATGAACGGTTGGGTGTATGAGGGGTTTGAAGAAACCTATAAAAACCTTGGGGTTGATTTTGATACATACTATTATGAAAGTGATACCTATCTTTTGGGAAAGGATGTGGTTGCGGCCGGTATTGAAAAAGGCGTTTTTTACGAAAAGGAAGATGGTAGTGTTTGGATAGACCTTACCGATGAAGGTTTGGACGAAAAAATTGTGTTACGTTCAGATGGTACGGCCGTTTACATGACCCAGGATATAGGTACTGCCATACAACGTGTTACCGATTATCCCGATGTAAATGGTATGGTGTATACCGTGGGCAACGAACAAGACTACCATTTTAAGGTGCTTTTTCTCATTTTAAAAAAACTTGGTTTTTCTTGGGCAGAAAAATTGTACCACCTAAGTTATGGTATGGTCGATTTGCCAAGCGGAAAAATGAAGAGCAGGGAAGGTACGGTTGTAGATGCCGATGATTTGATGAAGGATATGACCCAAACCGCTGCCCATATATCCGAAGAATTGGGTAAACTTGATGACTACTCCGAAGCTGAAAAACAAGACCTATATAAAATGATAGGCTTGGGTGCGTTGAAATACTATATTTTAAAAGTAGACCCGAAAAAACGTATTCTTTTTAATCCAGAGGAGTCGGTTGATTTTCAGGGGAATACCGGCCCTTTCATACAATATACCTATGCTAGGATACAATCAATTCTTAGAAAGGCAGATGAACTGAAAATAAAATTGCAAGACCATGTGAGCCTCGGAACTTTGCATCCAAAGGAAAAAGAACTTATAAAACATATTCAGTTATTTCCGGAAACCATTCAGTTGGCAGCAGAAAATTATAGTCCGGCATTAATTGCCAATTACACTTATGATTTGGTAAAGGAATTCAATTCATTCTATCAACAGGTATCCATCCTGGGCGAATCGGATCAGCACAAAAAGGTACTACGTGTTCAATTATCCCAGAAAGTTGGGGAGGTCATACAATCCGCTTTTGGTTTATTGGGTATAAATGTTCCCGAACGTATGTAGAGCTGAATCTAATTTTGGGCAATTTAAATGTTTTTTTACAGTTGTAAACCTATGTTTACGGTAGAAACTTTTGGGAAGGTTTTCATAATTTATGTCGTTTGTTATCTATTGTACATTATTTACTATGCTGTTGGGCTATATCAATTTAATCCTTTCGTAAAATTAAAACCCTTGTCCGATGCCGAAAAGGCAATATTAAGTGAACATTTTCCATTTTACGATAGGTTGCCTAATATTTATAAAGAAAGGTGTAACTCAAGAATTGTTTGGTTTCGTAGCAAAAAGAAATTTGTGTTTTACGGGAATGTAAATAGGCGTGAGGAACTTAAGCTTGTATTGAGCGCAAGTGCGGTAATGATGACCTTAGGTCTCAAGAATTTTAGGATGATGCGCTCATTGTTACGCATCATCATTTACCCATCGCAATATTATTCCAGAATAAAAAAGAGGCATCATCTCGGGGAGTACAATCCCAAATTTAAGACAGTGATTTTTTCTGCGGACAGAATATGGGATGGTTTTGAGGTTTTGGACGATAATGTAAACTTGGCCATGCACGAGTTTGCACATGTACTCTGTTTTGAAATGAGCGGGAAGCGTAGTTGGGAAGCTCGAAGGTTTCGGGTTGGCCTCAAAAAAATAAGGGCTCTTTTTGAAGAGGAAGCATTTCGTCTAAAACTGGTAGAGTCTAATTATTTTAGGGAGTATGGTATGACGAACCTACACGAGTTTTTTTCGGTCGCTTCCGAAAATTATTTTGAGACCCCATCTATTTTTCATAAAGATTTTCCTGAGCTTTTTTATATCATTCAACGTATGCTCAATTTTGATTTTGAGGTTTCTTGTATTATCAATCCGTTTAGTGCGGATGATGAAAAACAGCACCTATAAAAAAACACCGTTCCTAGGAACGGTGTTTTTCACAACCAACTAAATATGGACGTTGAACTGTCCATTTTTTAAGAGGGTATTAAGCCTCCAAAGTTTTATTGCTTTGGGATACGGCCAAAGAATAAATCACCAGACCAAATCCTATCTTATTGATAGCATCACCAATGTTGTATACCACGTTCAAATCCAGTCCACCAAATATGCCTTCGTACCAACCTGGGGTTCCTGCCATGTAACCAATAGGATAAATAGCCCAACCTACAAGCACGAACCAGCACAATGTTTTGTGGGCCGTCAACACGGCACCACCAGCTTCGACCGCAAGCTTTTTAGCTTTTCCTAACCAAATGTCATACACGATAACAAAGTAAGCGATACCTGAAATCAATCCCCATAACCATGCATTATCCCTATCTACCGCCTCACCTATGTACCCGGTAACGAGCATCACAACAGACAATACGATGAGCCTCCACATTAAAGAGGTTTTTGCTCCTGCGACTTTTAGGATCAAAAAGAATTCAACGCACATTAAGGGAACTGTAAGAATCCAGTCTACATACCTGAAGAATGTTGGAGATTCAGCAAACCCTGACCAGTAATCACGCATGTACCAATAATGTACCGCAGCGATGAAGGTAATTAGGCCCGACACCAATATCGATGTTCTCCATTTTCTGTCGAAACTGTTCATCGATAAAAAGAAAAAAGCAGATGCCGCCATCATGGCCATACACCCAACAAAGAATGTAAAACCTACATAATCATCGGTAGCCATTTTGGCTACCATAGAAATTGAACCGAAAAAATTTTCCATAACAACTTAGTTTTTAGTTTTTGTTTAAGTAAATTTACATATTGTTAAACATATTTTGTCTAACAATTATGTTAAAATATTAAACAGCATGAAAAAAAGGCCTACTTATTTTACTCAATTGAACAGTTTGGCGATTGTAGGGACCTTTTTTTCACTTTGGTTGGCGGTCTTTTTTGATGATGATGTAGAAAACATGCTGGCCTATTTTTTAATATTGACGTTTGGTATGCTGCACGGCGCCAATGACATAAAATTGATACAATATTCTCGACACACGGCACAAAGCACATTTCCGTTCCTCAAAGTATTGGCTAGTTATATATTGGTAGTGCTTTTTGGCTTGGCCTTATTCTACTTTTTGCCAACCCTTGCCTTTATTTTCTTTTTGGTGGTGAGCGGTTATCATTTTGGTGAGCAGCACTGGGTTTCAAAACTGAAACCAAGTTCTATATGGGCCAGTTTGTTTTTTTGCAGCTACGGTCTTTTTGTGCTCTTTTTATTGTTTTACCAACATGTTGATACGGTATCGGAGGTTATTCTCAAGCTTACAAATGTGAATACCCAATCGATTCATTTTTATTATATGGTATTGCTTACCGGTATTTCAAGTTTATTCCTGTTCGTTGTTTTAAAAATCAGAAAAGAACTGAGTGCTCACATCATTAAGGAGTTATTTTTTCTGGCTATATTCTTTGTGGTTTTTAATACAGCTTCTTTATTATGGTCTTTTGCGATTTATTTCATTCTATGGCATTCATTACCTTCAATAGCGGACCAGATTACTTTCTTATACGGTAAGCCCAATAAACACAGTATCATAAAATATTTGAAGTCATCACTATTATATTGGATACTCGCTGCGTTATCTTCGGCTATGCTATTGTATATTTTTAGGGACGATATGGAGTTGGCACTTTCTTTTTTTATCGCTTTTTTGGCAGCGATTACATTTCCCCACGTTTTTGTCATCAGTAGATTGAACAAAAATTAAAAAGATACCCGAAAACTAAAATTGGGCGTAATACCCAATGAGACGTTTTCAACAGTTTCGATACCATCAGAATCGGTAATGCGGTAATAGGTATTCAGAATATTCTCTCGGTCAGTGAAATTAAGTACAGAGGCTCCAAACGTAGCCTTAATGTTGCTGCTCAAATCAAAACTATAAATGGCCGATGCATCTGCACGTAGGTATTCCGGTAGTTGGCTGCTATTGGGTTCGGCATAGTTTATTCGATTTGGAAAAACAGAGGTGTTTATGGGGGTATTGGCATCAGGCTGGGTGAATGGTCTTCCGCTTCGGTAGTTCAACCCCAAACTGAGTTTAAAATTATTGTAAATGTAGGTGCCGGCAAACGTCACATTATGGCGTACATCTAGATTATTAGGGAACGTATCGGGAATAATGGCATCAAAAGTATAATTGTTCGTGTTGTAGGTATAGCTTAACCATGCGCTGTAGTCATTGGTTTTTTTGTTGATAAGAAACTCCACTCCCTTGATTGTATATTCACCTATTTCCCCATTAAATTGATTTTGGTTCTGAAAACCTTGCGTGGCAGTGCTGACACCGTTAACTTTCTTATAAAAGCCCTCAAGACCAATATATATCTTGGGCCTATCATAGTTAAAACCTATAGATCCTTGCTTGCTTTTGGTAATGGGCAAGGTGCTACCGTTAGATAAGATCCACCTTCGTTTTTCGATACCCAAAAAATTCTGTTCTAGGTCTACTACCTGATTGGTCGTCTGATTTTTATATTCACCCAGTAACTCTACCGCAAAATGTTTTCCCAATGCATAGTTTATGTTTAGCCGTGGCTCTAGAATGTATTCATCAAAAGTGCCCAAATTTTGAATATAATTGAGTCTGACACCCACTCTAGCTTTGAGTTTTTGGTCAGAAGAGATATAATCTATCTCGTTAAAAATGGCATGGTTTCGTATGACTCCTTTTGTATTTTGGCTAAACGGTGGTTGGGTTACATTGGTAAAATTGATGATACCGACCTCGTTAAATTGGTATCCGTTAAGTATATGTATCCTATCCGATATCATATAATTTGTATTTATTTTCAACGCAGTTTCAAAAACTTGGTTGTTTTGGTCCAATTGCTGTAGGGGATCGGGAAAAACACTCTGGGAGTCCAAGTTGTATTTTGTGTAATACGTATTAACTACAGATGATAATCTTTCT
Source organism: Costertonia aggregata (assembly GCF_013402795.1). Classification (GTDB taxonomy): domain Bacteria; phylum Bacteroidota; class Bacteroidia; order Flavobacteriales; family Flavobacteriaceae; genus Costertonia; species Costertonia aggregata. Next base: position 2,706,336 of record NZ_CP058595.1, read on the forward strand.
GTCCATTTACTTTCAAGATTCCCACCAAAGGATAAATTGGTCTGGTCCAAAAAACTAAAAACCGATTCATCGGAATTGATATCGGTCTCTTGGTAATCCAAATTATTATTGATGTTCAAAAAGCTTAGACGTATTTTTTGATTATCGTTTATATCGTAGAGTATTTTAGCCGTAAAGTCATAAAAATAAAAATTTTCGTCGCGTATAATTTCACGATTGGTAGAAGGGCTGTTGTTCACCTTTAACTCACTATCTTGAAAAACCCTGTCAAAAAATTGGTCGTAGGTCGGGGTGTTGAAAAAATCGGTCGCGGAACGTCTAGCGGAAAACTGAAAACCCCATTTATCATTTACAGGTATTTGCCCGTAGGCATCCCCGTTAATAAGGTTGAAACCTGCCCCGCCAAAGGGTTTATCCGATATTTTGTTTATGGATTCCATGCTGATGACACCGCTAACGCCATCCCCATATTGGGCACTTGTTCCGTTTTTAATAATGGTGACTTTTTCGGTCAAATATGGGTTAAAGGCAGATATCAAACCAAAAAAATGACCGGATTGATATACTTTGATACCATCCCAAAGTATTAGGTTTTGGTCATTCGTACCTCCCCTTATATTGATGTCGGATACGGTTTCGTTAATACTTTTGATGCCGGGCAGGGCCTGCACGGTCTGAAGCACATCTGGCTCTATCAATCCGGGAAGTATGCCAAATTCATTGGTGTTCAATTGAATGCTACCATCATCTTTTTTGGCCAGTCCCGTGGTAAGAAATTGATAAACGATAACTTCTTCCAGCTCCTCTACCCGTGGTGCCAATAAAATGGATTTACAGGGGCTTGAACGTATCAAATCCTCTGCGTTTATGAATTTGGTTCTAAACCCTAAATATTTGATTTGAAGAATGGCCTTCCTCGGAATATCGGTCAGGGTAAAACTGCCATCTACATCAGTAATCAAGGCCGTATCGCTATCCAATATTTCAATTGATGCACCAGCAACCGTATTTTTTTCAAAATTATCCAATACCGTTCCACAGATAGTTATCAAGCTACGTTTGGAGATGGTGTAATAGCGATTATCAATCTTATCGATTTTAATGACGGGAACTTGTTTCTGGATATCCTGCAGAATTTTATCCAAGTCTATCGCCTTTGGTTTTGAAATTTTCAAACTATCGATGTCTTCGTCGAGATACGAGAATTTGATTTCAAAATCATTTTCCAATGCTTGTAAATAAATAGCAAGGGATACTACGTCAGAAGCGTTGTCCTGCGCATGAATCCCATATAAAAAAGGGAGCAGAAGCAATAAAATGAATAAGGATACCTTTTTTTTAAGGTGCGTTTTCAGCATAGAACAGCACTTTATTCCCCTCTAATTTAAACTTTATTTGAGAAGGAACACTTATACTCCGTAACGCTATATTTTTATCGGTATTGCTGAAAGAACCGGTATATAGCTGTTGGGTATCGACATTTTTTGTTTCAACGGTAATATTGTGCTGTCTTTGGAACTCTGCCAAAACATATTTTAGGGGAATACTTGTAAAAGAGCTTTCGTTGTTTAGCCAACTTGGTTGGGCCGTATCGGGAGTATTGGCACTTTGTATCTCATTATTGATGACCAAAAAAGTTGTGCCTGCCGGCAATTTGGTTTCTTTACCTTGGAATGTCACGCTTACCAAGCCTTCATAACAGGTAACTTCAAAAAAACCTTTTCGGTTTTCCACGTTGAACTGGGTTCCTAGTACGGTAACAGTGCCATTTTTTGTGGATACTGTGAATGTTTTACCTTTGGCTACCTTAAAAAAAGCTTCCCCTTTAAGGGAAATATTTCTTTTTTCATCCCAATCTTTTTCACTGTACGAGATTTCCGAATCCGCGTTCAGTATAATTTCTGATGCATCCGGTAGGGTTACCGTAGTATTTTCGGCATAATCGGTTACAAACGTTTCGTTGAGGGAATTTATGTAAAAATATGACCCCGCAACCAATATGGCTATTGCGGCCGCAACACGCATTACTTTTTTGAACGGCCACAACGGTATTACTTTGGTAGTGTCGTTTTTTTGCGCATGCTTGAATTCGGAAAGTGCTTTGTCAACATTAAATTCAGGGACCTCAAAAGTATCACAAGTATCTATGATTCTCTTGTAGTACGGATATTCGGCAGATTTTTTAAATTCTGCCAATTCTGCCTCGGAGAGTTCGTTGTTGAGCCATTTTGCCAAATAATTCTCTTGCATGATTTTTAGCCTTACCTTATAATAACAATTGAAATTACAAAAACCCTACTTTTTAAACCGAATGAAAAACATATCTGTCAAGAATCATTGTTTCCTAATATTCATATACCTTCAATCTGTTCCCTAATGGTCTTTAGGGCCAAATGCATTCGCTTTTCAATGGCCTTAACGCTTACACCTTCCATTTCAGCAATTTCAGCATATTTTTTCCCGTCTATCCTATTCAGTAAAAAAGTAGTGCGTTGATTTTCGGGCAAATTGCCCAAAACGGTATTCAGTTTTTGTTTGAATTCTTTTTCCTCAAGAATAAATTCTGGAGACTCGTTGGAGACGGGATTGGTGGCATTGGCATACTTTAACCTTACCTTTTCTGCCTTTATTACGTTTAAATACAAATTATTGGCTACAGTATACACATAGGATTTTGCTTTTTCCGGTGTTACTTTGGCACAGTTTTCCCAAAGCTTTACAAAGGCTTCCTGAACGGCATCGTTTGCCTTTTCCTCATTACCGAATTTATAATATATGTAATTAAAAACCGTTTTTGAATTGGTTTTAAAGAGCATATTGAAAGTTTGCTCTTTGCATACGGTATCGGCGTGGGTATCGTTCAAGTATAATTAATTTTCCCCAAAGGTATTTTAAAAAAAATTAAAATTGAAAGTAGGGTTTTTTTTAAACAGATTGTTTCACTACCAAACGAATAAATAAATCCAAATCATTATGAAAAAGTTTTTTAATCACTTTATGTACAGCAGCTTACTGATTTTGGCTCTGGTCTTTACCTCATGTCAGGAAGAGTTTGAACAATTACCCGACGGTAACGAAAAAGAAGTAATAAGGGCAAGTTCAACAACGGCCGTTTTAATAGAAAAGACATCCAGTAAAGATGGCTCTTTTGATAATATTGTAGATGGTGCCAGTTGTTTTGCCGTAAATTTTCCTTATACTGTAGAAATAGAAGGTATACAGATTACCATAGATTCTTTGGACGATTTACATACCATAGAAGAAATATTTGACGAGTTTGATGGTGATGACGATATTTTGGAAATCATTTTTCCGATTACCATTACGTTGGCAGATTTTACAGAAATTGTGATCAACGGTAAAGAAGATTTACGAAGATTGGCCGCAGAGTGCGTAGAAGGCGGCGATGACGATGATATTGAATGTGTGGATTTTGTATACCCTATATCATTTTTCACATTCAACACAAGTTTTGAACAAACCGGTACCGTAACCATCAACAGTGATATGGAACTTAGAAAATTCTTTGTAGGAATGGAAGATGATGACTTGATCAGTATTGATTTTCCGGTAACCTTAAAATTATATGATGGTACCGAAGTTGTGGTCAACACCAATGCGGAATTGGCCAATACCATTGAAACTACCAAAGAGGCCTGCGATGAAGATGATGACAACGATTACAATGATGATGACTTCAAAGAAAAACGTTTTGATGAATATTTAAAAGAGTGTCCCTGGTTTGTTAGAATCGCTGAAAGAAACGATATGGACAGGACTCCACAGTACGAAAATTACAAGTTCACGTTTTTGGACGAGGAAAAGGTAGAGGTAAAGGATAGGGAAGGCAATATCCTCAACGGTGAATGGGAATTTGAGATTGATGATAACGGCGCAATATTGTCGATGGAGTTTGAGACCTTGGTCGATTTCAACTTAGAATGGAGGGTATATGAAATCGATGAACGTAGGATCAAATTGTTCAACGGGGAATCCAATAGGATTATCATGAAACAGATTTGCGGTAATGATCAGGTACCGTGCGATGAGGCTTTTATAGCCGATGTACTATCCAATTGTGTGTGGTCAATAGGTGACGGAGATCCAGAAAGTTTTCTTAACAATTTAACCGTTGACTTTTCCGATAGGAATATACACGTACGCAACCCAAACGGGGAAGTCGTAGATGAAGGTAACTGGTCTGTTTCTGGCACAACACTTTCCTTTAACGACCTAAGTATGGAACTTGCCAACTATATTGGGCAATGGGACGTAGTAGAATGTGGTGAGCAAAGGTTCAAATTAAAGCGTGACAATGAAGAGTACTTGATTATCGAAAAAATATGTGAATAGTTTTTTGTAACTTATCTAAATAAGATTTGCCCCAATTTTTTTGAAAAGGGCGGCTTCAATTGAAGCCGCCCTTTTCCTTTTGGATTTCATGCGGTCAAACTTCCCGTTTCACATACTAATTATTAAATTTGCATTTCTGCATAAACAGCAAAGCATATGTTCAATAATTTAAGCGAAAAACTAGATAAGGCATTACATACTCTAAAAGGTCATGGCCAGATTACAGAGATCAATGTAGCGGAAACCACTAAAGAGGTGCGTAGGGCATTATTGGATGCCGATGTGAATTTTAGGATCGCCAAAGAGTTTACCAATACCGTTAAGGAAAAGGCATTGGGCCAAAACGTATTGACCACCTTACAACCGGGCCAGTTAATGGTCAAAATCGTTAAGGATGAACTTACGCAACTTATGGGCGGTGATGCCGAAGGCATCAACCTTTCGGGCAATCCGTCGGTTATTTTAATGTCCGGTCTGCAAGGTTCGGGTAAGACCACCTTTTCCGGTAAGTTGGCCAATTACCTAAAAACCAAGAAGACAAAAAAACCTTTGTTGGTAGCGTGTGACGTGTATCGGCCAGCTGCGATTGACCAATTGCATGTGGTTGGCGAGCAAATAAATGTAGAGGTGTTCTCAGATAGGGGGAATACAGACCCTGTGGCCATAGCCAAAGCGGGTATTGCCCATGCGAAAGACAATGGTTTTAATGTAGTGATTGTGGATACCGCTGGGCGATTGGCCGTAGATGAACAGATGATGGACGAGATCGCCAACATCCATAAAGCCATAGAACCACAGGAAACACTTTTTGTAGTAGATTCCATGACCGGTCAAGACGCTGTAAATACGGCAAAGGCCTTTAACGACATATTGAATTTTGACGGGGTCATCCTCACCAAGTTGGATGGTGACACGCGTGGTGGTGCGGCAATATCCATCAAGTCGGTCGTAAACAAGCCCATAAAGTTTATAGGCACGGGAGAGAAGATGGAGGCGATCGATGTTTTTCACCCCTCTCGTATGGCCGATCGTATTCTGGGTATGGGGGATGTTATCTCATTGGTCGAACGTGCCCAAGAGCAGTTTGATGAGCAAGAAGCCCGTAAGATCCAGAAGAAAATCGCCAAGAACAAGTTTGGTTTTGACGATTTTTTGACCCAAATCCAACAGATAAAGAAAATGGGCAGTATGAAAGACCTTATGGGTATGATTCCCGGTGCGGGAAAAGCGCTTAAAGGTATGGATATTGATGACGACGCCTTCAAGCATGTAGAGGCCATTATCCACTCAATGACACCAGATGAACGGTCCACCCCCTCCAAATTGAACGCAAGCAGAAAAAAACGTATCGCCAAGGGTAGTGGCAGAACCATTCAAGAAGTAAACCAGCTATTAAAGCAATTCGACCAAATGAGCAAAATGATGAAAATGATGCAAGGTGGCGGAGGTAAAAAGATGATGCAGATAATGGGCGGTATGAAAGGCATGCGATAAATACAAAAACCAAAAACAATAGCTATGGAATTGCTGGATGGAAAAAAAGTATCCAATCAAATAAAGGATGAGATTGCCGCTGAGGTAACCAAAATGAAGGAAAAAGGTGAAAAAGTACCCCATTTGGCCGCAATAATCGTAGGCAATGACGGCGCAAGTTTAACCTACGTAGGTAGTAAGGTCAGGTCTTGCGAACGCATAGGGTTTGAATCCACATTGATCAAAATGCCCAGTACAACTTCTGAACAGGAGCTTTTAAAAAAAATACACGAGCTGAACGAGGATGATGATATTGATGGTTTTATCGTACAACTGCCCTTACCGGAACAGATTGATACGCAAGAGGTTTTGATGGCCATTCATCCGGATAAGGATGTTGATGGTTTTCACCCGACCAATTTCGGAAAAATGGCATTGGATATGAGTACATTTATTCCGGCTACACCTTTTGGAATCTTGGAACTTCTGGAACGGTACAATGTAGATACCAAAGGCAAGCACACCGTGGTTATCGGTAGGAGCCATATCGTTGGTCGCCCCATGAGCATTTTGATGGGTAGAAAAGGCTGGCCGGGCAATTCAACAGTAACCTTGACCCATAGCCACACCAAGAACATAACGCAAATTATTTCCCAAGCAGATATCGTTATCTCTGCCTTGGGCGTACCCAATTTTTTAAAAGCAGAAATGGTCAAGGACGATGCCGTCGTTATTGATGTTGGCATTACTAGGGTGCCAGACGAAACTAGGGAGCGGGGTTATTACATAACCGGGGACGTAGATTTCGAAAACGTGAGTAAAAAGGCTTCTTTCATTACTCCCGTGCCAGGAGGAGTAGGTCCCATGACTATTGCCATGTTGCTAAAAAATACCTTATTGGCGAGAGAACGTCATAGAAGCAGAAGATAAAAGTCCCTTAGGGACTTTTTTGGTTTTCACAGATATTTTGTAACAAAAGCCACATCATGTAGTCTAACGATAAATTAAATTCAAATATCATATGAAATCAAAATCAGCTATTTTGAAACTTTGGGGCTTGGCAACATTTATTGTTGTATTGTCTTGTAAGACAGAGGTAAAGGAAACCCCTGAAAAAGAACTTACCTCAGGTATCTTAAAAGAATATATGGATACCTCGGTAAAACCAGGAAACGACTTTACGGCCTATGTAAATGGAACGTGGATGAAAAACACCGAAATTCCTGCTGATAAGTCATCCTACGGCGTAGGATACATTGTTCACGAAGAATCTGAAGAGAACGTGAAAAAAATCATCGAAGAATCGGCTTCCGGTGATTTTGCCAAAGGTTCGGACGAACAAAAAGTAGGTGACCTCTTCCAATCCTATATGGATATGGAAAAAAGAAATGAATTGGGCGTAGCCCCCTTACAACCTGAATTCGATAAAATTGATGCTATTGGCAATTATGATGAATTGGCTACCTATTTTGCATATGCAAACAAATATGGTATCAATGTCCCGATAGGACTCTTTATTTATCAAGATTTTAAGGATCCCACCATCTACACGGTTTATATGTGGCAAGCAGGTTTGGGTCTGCCTGACCGTGAGTATTATCTAAAAGATGATGAACGGTCCAAAGAAATACAATCTAAATATGTAGCGCACATAGAAAAGATGTTTGAATTAGCGGGACTGTCCAATGGACCTGATGCCGCCAAGACCATTATGGACCTGGAAACTAAACTGGCCTCAAAACATCTTGAAAAAGAAAAAACAAGGGATTTGGTAGAGTTGTACAATATGTTCCCCGTTGACACGCTGCCCAGTATCATGCCTAAATTTAACTGGGATAATTATATGGGGGAGGCTGGTTTGGCAGATCAGGCCAAACTTGGAGTTTTAATGTTGGATTATACCAAAGCGTTGGACAACATCATTACATCTACAGATTTGAATACTTGGAAAACCTATTTAAAATGGTGCGTTTTGGACGCCAATGCTTCTCGTTTAAACGCGGCTCTTGACAATCAAAACTGGGAATTTTATAGCAAGGAATTAAGAGGAACAAAAGAGCAAAGACCCATGTGGCGAAGAGGGGTTTCCACGGTAAATGGCACTTTGGGAGAAGTAGTTGGCAAGGTGTATGTCAAAAAACACTTTCCGCCAGAAGCAAAAAAGCATATGGAAACCTTAGTGGATAACCTGTTGAAAGCTTATGAAGTGAGCATAAAGGAATTGGATTGGATGAGTGAGACAACCAAAAAGGAAGCCCTTGATAAGTTACATAAGTTCACGCCCAAAATTGGGTATCCCGATAAGTGGAAATCCTACGATTTGGAGATAAAAGCCGATGACTTGTACGGAAATCTCAGAAGATCCAGTTTGATGGAATACAACAGGGAATTGGCCAAATTAGGTCAACCCATTGATAAGGAGGAGTGGGGAATGACACCGCAAACCGTTAATGCGTACTATAACCCTACCATGAACGAAATCGTTTTTCCCGCAGCGATTTTACAGCCTCCTTTCTTTGATTTAAGTGCAGAGGACGCAGTTAATTATGGCGCTATAGGTGCTGTGATAGGGCATGAGATAGGACATGGTTTTGATGATACCGGAAGTACTTTTGATGGTGACGGCGCTATGCGAAATTGGTGGACGTACAACGATAAAGAGGAGTTCAAAAAAAGAACGGGTGCCCTCGTAGAGCAATATAACAGTTTTGAGGTATTACCTGGTTTGAACGTAAACGGGGAATTTACACTTGGGGAGAATATAGGTGATCTCGGAGGGCTGAGCATTGCGCTTAAAGCCTATAAGATGTCCTTGGAAGGCAAAAAGGCACCGGAAATGGACGGATTTACAGGTGAGCAACGTGTATTTATTGGTTACGCACAGGCTTGGAGAAATAAGATTCGTGATGAAGCCTTGCGAGTACAGATTAGTACAGACCCCCATTCTCCCGCACACTTAAGGGTAAATGGTATTGTTAGGAATGTACCGGAATTCTATACCGCATTTGACATAAAGGAAACAGATTCTTTATATCTGGCACCGGAAAAGCGTGTCAAAATTTGGTAATTGTACCGTGCGATTTTTAGAAACGAAAAACCCTCCAGCATGGAGGGTTTTTTATAGTGAAAGTTTTTTTTGTGCGACACTCGATTGTGTTGTATCGTTCGGTATTATGATGTCAATATCATTGCTGTCGTCATAGTCGCAACTCGCTATGGCAATTAAAAAACCCAACAATACGGCAAGAACAAATATCTTTTTCATACGATACTACATTTGACGTTACAATTCTACTTCTTTATACTAACGTGGGATTCGGGTATTTCTTATTTGCGTTTCAGGTTAAAATACTTACCTTTTATCAAAACAACCGATTATGGTAAAATATCTATCTTTTTTCCTATGCTTTGTTTCTCTATGTTCCGGGTGCAATTCTTCGTTTGACAATACATCCGATTTAACCATAAAAGTATCTTTTTCAGATACAGTCGGTAAAAATGCATTGGACGGGCGATTATTGTTATTGCTCTCTGATGATTTTGGGGACGAACCTAGATTTCAAATCAACGACGGTTTGAACACGCAACTAGTTTTTGGCATGAATGTGGATAACCTAAAACCTGGTGAATCCAAGACGTTCAATTCTGAAATTTTTGGTTATCCTTACCCAAAGTTGTCCGAAATCCCACCAGGGGAATATAACGTTCAAGCACTGTTACATGTATATGAGACGTTTAACCTATCTACCGGGCAGACCGTTAAATTGCCAATGGATAATGGCGAAGGTCAAAAATGGAACAGATCACCGGGTAATCTCTATAGTGAACCTTTCAAAATAACAATATCCGAAAATGGTTCCCTAAATATTAATGTGACCATGGATAAAATCATTCCCCCGATAAAAGAGCCAGCGGATACCGAGTGGATTAAACATATTAAGGTAAAGTCAGAAAAATTATCTAAATTTTGGGGTAAGGATATATATCTAGGAGCTCATGTACTCCTTCCCAAAGGATTTGACGAACATCCCGAAGCCAAATATCCATTGATGATTTTTCACGGACATTTTCCTAGCGATTTCGGTGGGTTTAGAACCACATCACCCGACCCGAACATGAAACCTGAATATTCTGAGCGGTTTGGAGTGGAAGGTTACAATATTGTTCAGGAACAAGAGGCTTATGATTTTTATAAACGTTGGAACGAGCCCGATTTTCCTAGAATGTTGATTGTTGAAATTCAGCATCCGACACCATATTATGATGATTCGTATGCGGTAAATTCGGCGAGCCAAGGCCCATATGGTGATGCAATTACCTATGAGCTCATTCCCGAAATCGAAAAACAGTTCAGGGGCTTGGGAGAAGGCTGGTCACGTTTTTTATATGGTGGTTCAACAGGGGGTTGGGAAGCATTGGCAGTGCAGGTAAAATATCCTGATGAATATAATGGTTGTTTTGCGGCTTGTCCAGACCCCATAGATTTTAGGGCCTATTGCCTTACCAATATTTATGAGGATAAAAATGCCTATTACTACGATAGCGACCACAAAACCTTGGAAGTTCCCAGCCATAGGAATTACTTGGGCCAAATACAGTCTACTTTACGACAGGGTAATCATTTGGAACTGGTTCTGGGCGATAAATCAAGATCAGGTCAGCAGTGGGATATTTGGGAAGCTACTTACTCGCCTCAAGGCGAAGATGGCTATCCGGTAAGGATTTGGGATAAAAAAACGGGTGAGATTGACCATAACGTAGCCGAATACTGGAAAGAAAATTATGATTTGAGGTATATTTTGGAACGTGATTGGGATAAATTAGGTGATAACCTTGAAGGAAAAATCCATATTTACTGCGGTGATATGGATAACTACTACTTGAATAATGCGGTGTATTTGATGGAAGACTTTTTGGAAAGTACTACGGACCCATACTACGAGGGCGAAGTATTGTATGGTGATAGAGCGGAACATTGCTGGAACGGAGACCCTGAATTGCCCAATCACATTACCAGAATGCGCTACAATACCATGTATGTTCCTAAAATTATGAAACGTATTGCAGAAAGTGCGCCCAAAGGAGCTGATTTGACCAGTTGGCTGTATGAGTAGCTGTAATTATGGCTAAATGAAAAAAGTAATTGGTCCTCATTTAGGATTTGGGTAAACAAAAGGGTTCAATTTTGAGTGTAGTTGTATGTGCGGCTGGTATATCCTAAAAATAGGATGTTTTTTTCGGATCAAGATTATGTACTTCGATTATTCTTAGAGCATAATGATTAGCCAATCTATCAGATACGCTGCTATTCATGTCTTCAAAAGTGTCGAAATGGGACATAATTTTAAATCTTAAAAAATTATAATTAGATTCAATGTACCAATTGGGTGTTCCGATAGCCGAAAACTTAAAAACCATTACATAAACAGAAATGAAAAAAATAGGATTTCTTTTAATTTGTTTGATTGCATTTACCTCATGCAAGACCGAAAACAAAAGGACAGAAAGCTTGGTTGATGAAACTATTCAAGAAAATAGAGCTTCCGATGAATGGACATATCTTTTTGACGGTACAAGTACCAAAGGCTGGCGCGGGTATAACGCAAAAGTGCTGCCTCCGGGATGGATTATTGAAGATAGTACTTTGACCTTTAAAACAGATTTGGGCCTTGAACAGGATTATAAAGGTGGTAAGGACATTATCTATGCCGCTGAAGAGTTCGACAATTTTGAATTCTATTTGGAATGGAAAATACCCGAAGGCGGTAATAGTGGTATTTTTTATCACGTAAAAGAAGGGTATGACAGTCCGCCCGTGGTCGCACCCGAATATCAGCTTATCGATGATTTGGGCTATGCAAAAATACATGACCTTACAGCTTATAACTTAAGTTTAGGATATACCGAAAAGCCAAATGAGCTAAAACCTTTACAGCAAACAGGCTCTGATTATGCCATGCATGCCGCCAATGCTTCACAAAAAGTGCTTCACCCTGCCGGAGAGTGGAACTCCTCAAAAATTATATTTACCCCGAAAAAAGTAGAGCATTGGTTAAACGGGAAGAAAATATTGTCTTTTATACCTTGGGATGAAGCTTGGTACGAAAAGAAAAATTCCGATAAATGGCAGAACAGTCCAGATTACGGGAAATACAAAACGGGCTTTATAGGGTTGCAAGATCATGCAAGCCCCATTTGGTTCAAGAACATAAAAATCAGGAAACTATAATATAAATACGTAATGAATAAACGGGAATTTATAAAAAATGCAGCAGCTATGTCATCCCTTGCCCTTTTACCTTCAAGCATTTGGGCCATTTCAAAAAGTAAAAAGCGGCTGCGTGTTGCACATATCGGGGTAGGTAATATGGGTGCCGAAGACTTAAAGGCAATTTCGTCGCACAATCTCGTAGATGTGGTCGCCCTTTGCGATGTGGATGCCGATAATTTGGCAGCGGCTCATAAAGAGCATCCCAAAGCAAAAACTTTTAAAGATTACAGGGTGCTTCTAAAAGAAATGGATAAGAGTATTGATGCCATAGTAGTTTCCACACCGGATCATACCCACGCTCCTGCATCGATGATGGCAATGCAGATGAATAAAGCCGTATACTGTCAAAAACCTTTGACCCACCACGTATCGGAAGCTAGAGCCATGAGTAAATTGGCAAAAGAAAAAGGATTGATAACCCAAATGGGTATTCAAGTGCATTCGTTTTATGACTATAAACTAGCTACTTTATTGATTCAATCGGGTATTATAGGTAAAGTGAAGGCCGTTCATGCCTGGTCCCCAAAAAATTGGGGCTACGATGGCCCAATACCTGAAGGTAGTGATACCGTACCGAGTAACTTGGACTGGAACCTTTGGTTGGGAACATCTACGGACAAACCTTATAAGAAAGGGTTCTACCACCCTGGTAACTGGAGAAAATTGGTAGACTACGGTTGTGGAACCTTGGGGGATATGGGGGTTCATATTTTTGATACGCCTTACAATGCTTTGGCCTTGGATGTTCCCAAGACCATAGTTAATAATTGTAGAACACCGAATGGCTTCGGATTTCCGGAAAGCAATGTGGTCACCTATGAATTTCCGGGAACCGAATACACGACCGAAGAATTTAAATGGACTTGGTACGACGGTCCTGGAGCACCCAAGGTAGATCATGAAGATTTACGGTTGCCGGACGCCGAAAGTATGTACAGGGAAAAAGAACAGAATACGGCTGAGGCATCTATAGAAGATAAAATGTCTTTAAAAACAAAAGCGACCGCCAAAGGAAAACTCCCTGAACAAGGTGCCATGTTCGTTGGTGAGGAAGGGCGCTTGTTATTGCCCCATTTTATGGAGCTTCCCAAAAAAATAGTTGATGGGAAATATGTAGATATTTCCAATGAAATTTCAAATATTGAAAAAGAGCATCGTATGGGTAAACCCATACGTGACTACGAATCTGAAGGGCCAAAGCATTACCATCAATTTGTGGATGCTTGTTTGGGCAAAGCACAGTGTAGCGCACCTTTTTCCTATGCGTCCCGTTTGACCGAAACCATTCTTTTAGGCGTCATTGCCGGGCGTTTTCCAAATCAAACCTTACATTGGGACAGTAAAAATGCAAAATTCGCCGAGGAAGAAGCCAATCAATATTTAGATGCTCCTTATCGTAATTTTTAAGGGGTATTATTCAATATTTTAGCATTATGAACATCAAGAAAATAATTATACAAGCTATGGTGGGTGCTATCCTTTTTACCATTATTTCGGTAATTCTTGAGAAAGAATACACCCAAGACGTGATTTTGTCAAAAGCTGGAAATGGATTGATGTTCGGTGTTCTCTATGGCATATTCATATGGGCGCGGCAAAAATTCAGTAGTAAGGAATAGTACATGCCTATTTTAAGAAAAGCGCTTATTTTGCGAATAATTGCTTGATGTCCTTAAAAGCCTTGAACTCTAGAGCGTTACCTGCCGGATCTAGAAAAAACATAGTAGCCTGCTCGCCCACTTCACCTTCAAAACGAATGTACGGCTCAATGACAAATTGTATATTTTTTGATTTTAACTCGTTGGCAAAGGATTGAAACGTGTCCCAAGGCAAAACAACACCATAATGGGGTACGGGAACATTCTGGCCGTCTACCGGGTTGTGATGTAAACTATCTGTTTCTGATTTAGGTTTGTAGTGAATGACCAATTGATGCCCGAAAAGATTAAAATCTACCCAATGGTCACTACTCCTACCTTCTTCACAATTCAATATTTCCCTATAAAAAGTGCGGCATTCGCTTAAATTGTGAACGGGTATCGCAATATGGAAGGGACTTACGTTTTGCATAATAGTATGTTTGTTTAAAAATACTTTTTTCTCAGGACTTTAGAAAACGTATTATTTTGTCGTTAACGTCGTCTTGATGCATTGAATGTCCTAAACCTTTGGTAGTCACGAGCTGACTCCCTTTCCAATTTTTGTGAACCGCGACTGAATTATGATAAGGTGTAATAGGATCCGATGAATCATGAAAAAGAATTCCCTTTTTGGTATTTTTTAGTGCAAAACTAGCTGTTGAAAATTCCTTGAACGTAAAACCAAACCTGTTTTTGATATAGGCTTCCAGACCGTTCAAGACACGTTTGTTCAAACCTAAAAGGTTTTCGTAATGTGTCATAAGTTCATGAAATTCCGAAGGAGCCCCGATAGTGACCAGCTTATCCACTTTTGATTGGGGATGCAAATATTGATTGTACATTATGGTCATACCACCTACCGAGTGGCCTATAAGATATTTTGGCTCGTAGATTTCGATCATTGATTGAAGTGCCTTTTCATATAAGGGAACGTATAGATATTTCCCCGAGGAGTAACCGTGCCCGGGCGCATCGAAAGCAATGATATTAAAATCGGCCTCCTTCAGTTTTTTTATAAGATTTCGCCATCTAAATACATTGCTTTCCCAACCGTGAACCAATAAAACGGTCTCTTTGGAACCCTGCCAACGGTAGGATTGTATTTTATGATTTTCAATCGTATGCACTTTGTCTTTGGCGGTATCCAAAAACTCTTTTTGTACCGGTAATACTTTTCCTTTTCGTATGGTACAAAAAACATGAAAGGCCTTGTTGGCAGCCATATCTTTCGAAAAAAGGGAAAGCATATTAAGGTAAGTACCGTACAGTTTGGGCAAAAGGCGATTGATCAATCTTTTCATGCGTGGTAAAATTTGGTTACTTTAAGTAACTTAGTTTTTATTTTAAACTAAAAATACATTATCTTTTTCTTTCTTAAAAGAGGTGTCGAAAATAACATCAAGTACCCATATGGAAACTGTTACTGAAAATCAAAAAGTTAAGGTCGCAAAAAAAATAAAAAAAATGTTCGGGCATATTGATGTTCGTAATGCCGAATACTGTCCCATACGTGATGTAATGGCTTTGGCTTCGGATAAATGGAGCATACTCATTATCCTTTATTTGGGATACTATCCTGTGCTGAGGTTCAATAAACTCAAAAAATACGTATATGGTATATCGGGCAAGGTTTTGAGCGAACGCTTAAAAATGTTGGAAGCGGACGGATATATTTCACGCACCATGTACCCAGAAGTACCTGTACGGGTAGAATATGGTTTGACCGGCTTTGGTCATTCGTATCTACTAAAACTATTGGATTTAACTGAGTGGATAACGGCTTATAGCGATACTGTGATAAAAAACAGGAAAAAATTCAAAAAGCCATAAAACACATTATTCAAAGTTAATCGAGGACAGTAGCTTTGGGTTATATTTTTATAAATGGTCAACTATGAATTCAATCCCAACCTACCATCATATATTTTATTTTGGCCGCATCCGGTATTTGAACCGCTTCAATATTCGTACTGGACGAATATCGTAGGCTTGAGGGTAATTCACTTTTATCTATCGTAAAATAAACATCACTATCATTCAAAAGAATAACCACATTGTTCATAGATGTGATTACCTTTTTTATTTGATAGTTATCCTCGATGTCTTTAAAAGTGCTGTTGAGGTGTATCCCTTTTTCGGTTTTAAAACGTGGGTCGTGTATACGAATATTATCTATGGTAGGTATACTATCCTTGCTTGGCGTTAAAGTCAATAATTGTTTGCCCCCTTTTTCATATACTAGAACTTTTCTTCCCAAATCGCCTAAACGTATCTTTGATGTATCGCGTACTATGGAGTCATCAGCATAAATAATATCCAAATCGCGATGTAAACTGCTCTTGTCGAGCTTGCCCACACTTTCTTTTGTAATCAAAAAAGTAGTATCCTTCTCTTGTTTGCAACCAAATGCCAAAAGAGTCACGATAAGAATAGCTGTATATTTCTTCATAAGTGGTTTTTTATGGTTTGTAGCATTATCTGAGAACTTTTTTTAATACACCTAGCACACCACGAATAAAGGTGGCACTGGTCAGTACTTTTATAACGGGATTTTGTCTTGTACTGGTTCTTCTTCGGCTCGTGGTTCTAGGTTTGGATTTTTCTTTTTCTGCCAGGGCCTCTGCTTTTTCAATTTTTTCGTTCAATATTTCATAGGCACTTTCACGATCTATGACATCATTGTATTTTTTGACCAAATGGGATTTTTTTATGACCGATTTTAGTTCCGTGTCGGTAAGAACATCCATACGGCTCATTGGTGCCCTCAAAAGAGTGGCCGCCAATGGTGTGGGCCGCCCTTTTTCGTCCAAAGCGGATATTAAGGCCTCACCAATTCCCAAGGCGGTGAGTACTTCTTTAGTATCGTAATATTCGGATATGGGGTAATTTTCCGCAGTGAGCTTTATCGCTTTCCTGTCTCGTGCCGTGAAAGCCCTTAGGGCATGCTGTACTTTTAGGCCCAATTGCGCCAATACCTCGTTGGGGACATCGGTCGGGTTTTGGGTCACAAAATAAAGCCCGATACCTTTGGAGCGTATCAATTTTACGATGCCTTCTATTTGATCTAACAATGCTTTTGATGCTTCCTTAAAAATCAAATGCGCTTCATCTATAAATAGGATAAGTTCTGGCCTATCGCTATCGCCCTGCTCGGGAAACGTACTGTAAATCTCTGCCAACAAACTCAACATGAACGTGGAAAAGAGTTTGGGCCTATCCTGTATATCGGTTAAACGAATAATGTTTATATATCCCTTTCCGTTTTCATCAATTCGAGTGAGATCGTCGACATCAAAAGATTTTTCGCCAAAGAACAAGTCCGCTCCTTGCTGCTCCATTTCAATTATTTTTCTCAAAATCGTTCCGGTAGAACTGGTAGAGATTCTTCCATAGTCTTTGGTGAATTCAGCTTTTCCCGCTCCCGTGGCATATTGCAATACCTTTTTGAAATCCTTTAAATCCAATAGGGGAAGCTTATGGTCATCACAATATTTGAAAACTACGGCTACTATACCTTCCTGTGTCTCGGTTAAGTCTAAAATTCGGGATAAGAGTGTGGGACCAAATTCCGACACCGTGGCTCTTAACTTTACACCATCTTGTTCGGAAAGGGACAAAATCTCAACAGGAAAACCTTTGGCTTCGAACGGGAGCCCGATCTTGGCATGGCGCTCATCGATTTTTGGATGCCCAGGACTGGGTTGGGCAATGCCGCTCAAATCACCTTTTAAATCCATCAGCAACACAGGGACCCCTTTTTCCGATAGGTTTTCTGCCAATACTTGAAGAGTCTTGGTTTTTCCAGTACCCGTTGCCCCGGCAATAAGCCCATGCCTATTTAAGGTTTTCAATGGAATTTTAACATGGGCGTTGGTGACGGCCTCACCATCTAGCATGGCAGCGCCCATGGTTATAAAATCTCCTTTTGTGGTATAGCCTTTTTCAATATGGGCAAAAAACTGGTCTTGGGTACTCATGCTGGTTATTTTTGTTAAAAATAAGTGGATTTTTTTTGGTTGAAAAATGAAACAGAAGATAATTGCCATACTTGTGGGGAAGTAGGGGGAGGCCTATCTTTGTCAAATGCTAAAAGACGAGGTATTGCAACTGGTAGATAAAGGATTGATGCTGCCTTTAATGGAAGAATTCTATACCATACAGGGCGAAGGCTATCATAAAGGTACCGCTGCCTATTTTATTCGTGTTGGCGGATGTGATGTAGGCTGCCATTGGTGCGATGTCAAAGAAAGCTGGAATGCCGGTACCCATCCACCTACAAGTATTGATGCCATAGTCGAGAATGCCGCTAAATATTCAGACACTATTGTGGTTACGGGCGGGGAGCCCCTTACTTGGGACATGAACCCCTTGACGCGAGCTTTAAAAACCAAGAATTTACAGACCCATATCGAGACTTCAGGAGCCTATAAACTTACGGGGGAATGGGATTGGATTTGTCTTTCGCCCAAAAAGAACAAACTTCCCGAAGGGATTATTTATAAAAAAGCGCACGAGCTAAAAGTAATAGTGTACAATAAACACGATTTCATCTTTGCAGAGGAGCAAGCGGCCAAAGTAAACAAAAACTGCATTCTGTACCTGCAACCGGAGTGGAGTGTAAGCGATAAAATAGTTCCTAAAATAGTGGATTATGTGATGGAGAATCCTAAATGGAAAGTCTCCCTGCAAACCCATAAATATTTAAATATTCCTTGATTATTGATGTTTAAACGTCTTGTGAAAATACTCTAATTTTTCCCAATACTCTTTATACATCCATCTGAACAATCTATATTTAATCTTCAAAAAGAAGCGGCTCAAGGTATTTTGCTTGGATAAATTTTCAATGATGGTCGGCACTAACCATTCTTCGTTAAAACCTGACCATATGCCTGCTACCGTGAGTAAATTTCCGTAGAGTACGGGGAACACATCGGTACGGTCAATCTGTTTTACTTCCTCAAAAGTAAAAGTGCTTTCGTGTATTTTTTTGGCAATATATTTAAAGGATACATCGTCCAATTCCGTATCCAAATAAAAATCCGATATCGCAATCCAAATTGGTTTACGTTGTTCAATTTCTTTTGGACTCATTTAAAATTTATAGCTGATCTTAGGAAATTTTACCTACCTCCGTTGGATTGTAAATCAAGAACGCACTCGGCATCCAAATCGGGAACATTTCCCTTTCCGGTTCGGGAAGATAATATTTTAAGAACGCTTTCCCCGCTTAGGGTACAGTCAGATTTTAATATGTTGCCGGAAGAACTTTTGGCCGTCAGGCTTTTTGCCGAAGCTCCGCCTCCAAATTGAAGTTCGGCTTCCATTAAACAGCCATCAACATTGCAATGCTTATTGCCGACAAGTACGCCATTTTCATTTTCGGACTGCGATTCATGATCGTTTACCGGTGTAGTGCCAATATTGACAAGGCCGAACAAATGACCGAACTCATGGTTCAAGGTTGCGGTCTCTACATCGGTAACGGTAATTATGCTGCTCCTTGAAGCCAGTTCACGAACGGTAGACTCGTATATGATCATTGAGGTGTTTCTATATACCGCTCCCAGGGTAACCAAATTTTCGTCTGGGTCGTCCCCATCAGAAGGCGCATCCGCAAAATAAATATATATGGCCAGTGTTGTACCATCGTTATACGCTGTTCGGTTTTCGGTTTCCAAAGGTCCTATGTCCTCATTTAGTTCAAGGCTTTCCTTATTGGGAGAAGGCAACGATTTGAACGTAAGCTCAATATCTTCCTTAAAGGTATGTTCCCGTAAGTATTCGGTAAAATTGGCTATGGTTTGTTGGGTTGGCCTAAACCCTTGAACAAAAGCGATTTCAATAAGCAGCTTATCAAAATTATCATTGGATAAAATATCGTTGGCAGAGTCTCCGGTAGCTTGTAAATTGGGGGTTCTGTTCACCATTCTTGGTTCTTCGGGTGTATCATCATCACTTTCGGATGAGTTTTTTGAACATCCCAACACTAATATTAGGGAAAAAAAGACCAAAGAAAACGTATACTTTTTCATTGCAATTTTATATATGGGTTTATAACGCAAAAACCAAGCCATCTAGTATTATTTTGGGGCAAGTTTAGCTAAATAGTCGTAATGATGGCCCTCGCTTACAAGTTCGCACAAAAAACCTGTATCAGAAGCGGCACGCTGTAGTGTGTTGAAATCCAAATACAACCACTCAAAAGGTTGCCCTTTTTCACCCTTATATTGCATGGTGAATTCTACCTCGCCATAATAACTGCCATCATTGGGAACCCAATAGCCGCCATCGTCATCGGCATCGTACATATATATGATATCGCTAGAGTCTAAAAGTATGTGTCCTTCAGGTTTTAAAATTGATTTTAGATGCAATAGGAAGTCTTTTAGTTGGTTTAGTGTGCCGGCCAAACCTATACCGTTCATCAGCAATAGCAATGTATCATATTTTTTTTTGTCGAAATCGAGTATTGCGGATATTACGGTTTTATTTAAGCCCCTTTTGGTACATACTTCAATAGCACCTTTTGAGCTATCCAAAGCGGTTATGTTATATCCCTTTTCTTGAAGATAAAGGCTATGGTTACCTGCGCCACAACCAATATCCAAAACTTCCCCTTTACATAGTTTTAGGGCTTTTTGTTCCAACGGTGGCATTTTTTCGAAACCTCGAAATAAATAGGGGAGCGGAATTATATCCTCTTCATCCAAAGAAGAGTAGGTAAGGATATCCTCAGTGTATTTACCGTTCTGATAATCCAACAATGCTTGTCCTAAGATATCTTCTGCCATTTATTTGTTTTTCCTATGGTAAAAATCCGATTTTTAAAAGTACTTGCCTAGTTTTGAAAATAAAAATTGGTTGTATGGAAGAGGTTTTACAAAAACTCCCTGAAAAGGCTAAAGAAAAGCATGCAGAAAATAAAAAGTTTTTTGCCAAACTCAAAAAAAAGCCTCCCAAGAACTTGGACTATATAATGCAAGAGTTGCACAAAGCGGAGTTTGAACGAACCGATTGCCTTACGTGCGCCAATTGTTGCAAAACTACCGGGCCATTGTTTACCAACGCCGATATTACACGTATTGCCAAACATTTTAGGTTAAAACCGCAAAAATTCATTGATACATATTTAAAAATCGATGAGGAAAACGATTATGTACTACAACAAGTGCCCTGTGCTTTTTTAGGGGCCAACAACTACTGTTCGATCTATGAGGTGAGGCCCAAAGCCTGTAGAGAGTTTCCACATACCGATAGAAAAAAGTTTCAACAAATAAGCAGTTTAACCTTAAAGAACGTAGCCATTTGCCCGGCCGCTTTCAATATAGTAGAAGCAATGAAGAAAAGAATAGGGGGTGTCTAATTACAGTGGGCCATGGTAAGACATACTATTGGGTGATAATAATGTGTATTTTTTCACCAAAAACTGTGCACTGTTGCTACCAACTTAAATTATTATCTTTATAGAATGGAAACCATTATCGCATATTTTGAAACGATACCCTCTGCACATCGCTCATTGATTTTGGTAGGTGGCATTACTTTTTTTTGGTTGCTCGAAGGTGCGGTGCCTTTATTTAAGTTCAACTACAAAAAGTGGCGACATGCTTTGCCCAATCTGTTTTTTACCTTGACCACTATCATCGTAAACTTTGCTTTGGCCTTTATGTTATTAAAGACTGCCGATTGGACCGTAACCAATGATTTTGGTATCATTAACTGGTTGCCTAAAATGCCATTGTGGTTGTACGTAATCTTGGGCATTTTATTATTGGATTTTATTGGTGCTTACCTAGCCCATTATGTTGAGCACAAAGTAAAACCTTTGTGGATGGTGCATTTGGTTCATCATACCGATCATAACGTTGATACGACCACGGCGAACCGTCACCACCCGCTGGAAAGTGTCATTCGGTTTACGTTTACTTTGGCCGGGGTTTTCGTTATTGGTACGCCCATAGGTATCGTAATGTTATATCAATCCCTTTCATTGGTGGCTACCCAGTTTAGTCATGCCAATATTAAATTACCCAAAAAGGTGGACGAAACCATTAGCTACATAGTGGTCTCACCGGATATGCATAAGGTACATCACCACAACGTTTTGCCCTACACGGATTCCAATTATGGCAATATTTTCTCCATTTGGGACAGGCTCTTTGGTACATACATGAAATTAGATAGGGATGCTATTGTGTATGGGGTAGATACTTTTCCCGATGCCATTGAAAATGCCAGTATCAAAGGACTTTTAAAGCAACCGTTTCACAAGTATCGGAAGCCTACTACAGTTGAAAATTGATTTTTATTTTTTATTAAACCTCCAGATTCCATTTCGAACCTTTAAGTGATAAATCAAATTTAACCGATAGAGATTTCTCGATTGTTCTACTCTCTTCGAAAAGACGATAAGATGTTATTGATACCTCAAATATTTCTTTCGTATCGTTTTAAACTTTTCTAAATCCGCTTGCCAGGTTTCTTTGATTTCTTTTTCTGTAAGCCCCGCTTCTATTTGTTTTTGAAGTTTTGTAGTGCCTGCATGTTTGGTAAATCCATCGGTGATAAAGAATTTGGTCTTGTTCACGGTATTTTCATAGGCATCCATAATCCACCGCAGGGATGCTTCGCTCATTTTCGGAGTCTGGGACAAATCTTTTCCAAAGCATTTTTTACCTATTTCTTTTGGATGTTTTGAACCAAAATTGGGTTTTGGCACATAACTGAAATTATATTCCGTACTGTCCAAAAAGGAAGCCCCATAACGTTGGAACTGATATTCCGTTCCGCGGCCTGCATTGACGTTCGTACCTTCAAAAAGACCAAGGCTTGGGTACAGATTAATTGATGTATCGTTCGGTAAGTTAGGGGACGGGCGTATGGGTAAGCTATACTCGGTCCCATACGTCCAGTTTTTCAAGGGGATAACGGTCAGATCTACTGTAACGGCATCTTTTAACCAACCTTCCTCATTGATCATTTGTGCATATTCGCCAATGGTCATGCCATACACTAGGGGAATTTCGGTCATGCCTAAAAACCCGGTATGTTTGGTCTCCATGGTGGGGCCATCCACATAGTGTGCATTCGGGTTGGGGCGGTCCAATACGATTAGCGGAATATTGTTTTCGGCACAGGCCTCCATGACCAATTGTAGAGTAGCGATATAGGTGTAAAAGCGAACGCCTACATCCTGAATATCAAAAAGCACCACATCCAAATCACGTAGATGTTCGGGCGAAGGTTTTCGGTCTTTACCGTGTAACGAAATAATGGGGAGTCCAGTTTTGGTATCTACATCATCTTTTACTTTCTCACCTGCATCGGCCTTACCACGAAAACCATGTTCGGGGGCAAACACTTTTTTTAGATCAATTTGTAAAGAGCTTAGGGAATCTATTAAATGTGTATGATTATCCCCGTGGAAGATAACACTGGTTTGATTGGCAACAACCCCCACTTTTTTACCGGTCAATAGCGGTATATATTCCGCTGTTCTATTGGCGGCAACGATTACTTCTTTAGTTTCGGTTTTTATGCTGGCAACATCGGTTGTTTCCATTTGGGCCGAGTCGTTTTTTGGTCGGTTTCCGCAAGCTAGCAGAAACAAAACCCATAAGAATACTGTATTTTTGGGATTGGATAAAAATGCCATCTATTGAATTTTGAATATTTTATAGCTAAACGCCTTATTAGGGGCAAGGAACATAAAATTAGTATTTCTGCCCCAATAATAAAAATAGCCATAGCGGCAATTGCCCTGGGTATTATTATGATGCTTATCGCTTTGGCAACAGGTGTTGGTCTGCAACATAAAATTCGAGAAAAACTGGCTGCTTTCAATGGTCACGTCCAGATTTCCAATTATGACAACAACATTTCTGAGGTTTCCATAGTGCCGGTTTCCAAAAAACAGGATTTTTATCCGGAATTTAAAAATGTAGAAGGTATTTCCCATGTGCAGGCAGTAGCCAGTAAAGGTGGTATTATCAGAACTGCCGATACGTTCGAAGGCATGATCGCCAAAGGTGTGGGCACAGATTACAACTGGACCGTTTTCAGGGATTTTTTGGTACAGGGCCGATTACCGGAGTATACATCTGACTTAAACGGTGAGGCCTTAATGTCCCGAACCATGGCCAATAAATTACAGCTAGAGGTAGGCGACACTTTCCCCGCACTTTTTTTTAAGGAAGAGAATCCCGATAAAATTCCCAACCAAAGACGGTTTGATATTGTGGGTATTTATGATAGTGGATTTGAAGAGCTTGACGAGATTTATGTATTGATTGATATTAGGCACATTCAACGGATGAATAAATGGGACGAAGACCAAGTAGGTAATTTTGAGGTTTTCTTGAAGGATTTTGGTCAAATTGATGAAAAAGGCAATGAAATTTACGGTAAGATACTATCCGACTTGGATAGCCAGACCATAAAATACAAGTACCGCAATATTTTTGATTGGATCGGGCTGTTCGATTTTAACATCGCTTTGATTATAGGTATTATGATTGTCGTTGGCGGAATCAACATGATTACCGCCCTTTTGGTGCTTATTTTGGAGCGTACGCAAATGATCGGAATTTTAAAGGCATTGGGTTCCACCAATTGGAGCATTCGTAAGGTGTTTTTGTTCAACGCCGCATATTTGATCGCTATCGGCTTATTTTGGGGCAACCTTGTCGGCTTGGGACTTTTATTGCTGCAGCAAAGGTTTAGGTTTATAAAATTTCCAAATCCCGAGGAGTATTATATTGATTATGTACCGGTTCATATAGATGTGCTTACTGTTGTTTTATTGAATATTGGCGTAATGGTACTCTGTTTGTTGATGCTTTTGATTCCCTCATATATCATTACCAGGATTACCCCCGTAAAGGCCATTCAATTTGAATGATTTTTTAAACGGAAACATTTTTTGATGTCATCCCGTATTGCTGAATCTATCTTTTATCTTTGCAAAAGATGAAATATGCAAAAAATATACTCGAAACAATAGGGAATACCCCACTGGTGAAATTGAATGCCCTTACTGCGGATTTGCCCTGTTTGGTACTTGCCAAATACGAAACTTTTAATCCGGGCAATTCCGTAAAAGACCGTATGGCACTTCAAATGATAGAAGATGCCGAAGAGGCCGGAATCCTGAGGCCGGGCGGCACCATAATCGAAGGTACTTCAGGTAATACGGGAATGGGCCTGGCCCTAGCGGCAATTGTCAAAGGTTATGGGATGATATGCGTAATCAGCGACAAACAGTCCAAGGAAAAAATTGATATTTTAAAGGCCGTGGGCAGCAAAGTATATGTTTGCCCCACTGATGTGGCACCGGAAGACCCTAGAAGTTATTACTCTACCGCAAAACGATTGGCAAAGGAGATTCCCAATTCATGGTACGTAAATCAATATGATAATCCCTCTAACTGCAAAGCCCATTTTTTGAGCACAGGACCTGAAATTTGGGAGCAAACGGCGGGGAAAGTCACTCATTTTGTTGTTGGTGTAGGTACGGGAGGTACTATATCTGGCGTAGGCTCCTATCTAAAACTCCAAAACCCCAACGTAAAGGTTTGGGGTGTTGATACATATGGTTCGGTCTTTAAAAAATATCATGAGACGGGTATATTCGATAAGAATGAAATCTATCCTTATATTACCGAGGGTATCGGGGAAGATATTTTGCCCAAGAACGTCCGTTTTGAAATCATTGACGGCTTTACCAAAGTCACGGATAAGGATGCGGCCGTTTACACCCAAAAACTGGCGAAAGAGGAAGGTATGTTTTTGGGCAATTCCGCAGGCGCCGCCATCAAGGGATTACTGCAATTAAAAGAACACTTTTCCAAAGACGATGTGGTAGTGGTATTGTTTCATGATCATGGTAGTAGGTATGTGGGTAAAATGTTCAATGATGATTGGATGAGTGAAAAAGGATTCTTGGAATAGATTAAAAAATTCAAAGCAATGAACCATAAACAGATGCATAAAGCTTGTTCACTTATTATCGTTTTCTTTTTAAGTATTGGGGTAAATTCCCAAAAACTTTCCCGAACCGAAAAAAAATTGATCGCAACGGTTGAAAAAAATAATTCCGAAGCGATTTCTTTTTTGGAGAAAGTGGTCAATATCAATAGCGGCACCTTAAATACAAAAGGTGTAAAGCAGGTAGGTATGGTGTTCAAAGATGCTTTTGAGGATATCGATTTTAAGACAACATGGATAGAAATGCCCGCTGAAATGAATAGGGCTGGACATCTATTTGCGGAAACTACTGGTAAAAAAGGAAAAAAATTACTGCTTATCGGCCATCTGGATACGGTTTTTGAAGAAGACAGTCCGTTCCAAACCTTCAAGATGGTAAATGATAGCACTGCGCATGCACCGGGCGGTAATGACATGAAAGGGGGCAATGTGATAATTTTATATGCCTTAAAAGCTTTGTATGAGAATGGCTTGTTGAACAATGCACAGATTATAACAGCATTTACGGGTGATGAGGAGAGCACGGGCAAACCATTGAGCGTAAGCCGAAAAGATTTGATCAATGCAGCTAAACGTAGCGATATTGCGCTGGGTTTTGAAACGTCTACGGGCTTCAATTATGCCACTGTGGCCCGACGGGGCTCATCGGGTTGGGAAGTTGAGGTAACGGGTAAAAGGGCACATTCTTCCGGGGTATTTAGCGAAAGGGTAGGCGCAGGTGCTATTTTTGAAATGTCCCGTATCCTCAATTCTTTTTACGAAGAAGTCAAGGGAGAGGAATTTTTGACTTTTAATCCCGGTGTTTTATTAGGTGGTACGTTTTTGGATCATGACCCTAAAACAGGTAAAGGCAACACTTTTGGTAAAAGCAATGTAGTAGCGCAGTCGGCTATGGTAAAGGGTGGGCTTCGTTTTATATCGGAAGAACAAAAAGAAAGGGCTAGAACCAAAATGCGGGAAATCGTTGCCAATAACCTTCCCAATACATCTGCGGAAATCAGCTTTACCGACAGTTACCCAGCTATGGTCCCTACAGAAGGCAATAAGGCTTTATTGGCCCGGCTAAATCAGGTTAGTCTAGATTTGGGCCAAGGCGAGGTATTTGCGTATGATCCAGGAAAACGGGGTGCCGCCGATACATCTTTTGTAGCGGAGTATGTAGATTGTCTTGACGGTTTGGGCACTATGGGCACGGGTGCCCATACTCCCGAGGAAACCGTAAACTTGAATACCATCGAAGCTTTGACCAAACGTACAGCGGTTTTGATCTATAGATTGATTCAACAGTAGGTATGATTACGTTACATCTAAATGACCAACAAGCAAAAATCGAGGCCGGAGAACTGGTAAGCTACCAAGTTGATGGTCATGAATATATACACCAAAAGGGCAGCCCGGGATGGCGTAGCTCCGATACGGAGATGTTTCCCATCATAGGGCCCACCAATGAGGCTGATTTTAGGGTGCAAACCCCAAAGGGAAAAGCTGTTCAGGATCAGCATGGCCTTTTGCGGGAAATGGAATATAGCGTACAGTCAAAATCTGAGACCAAAGCTATTTTTATCAAGCGATATAAGGCCAAAACGCAAGTCAAAAACTCAAAATATCCCGATAGGTCAACCGAGAAATTGTTGAGCTGGCCCTATGATTTCAGTTTCGGGAAAATAATTGAACTGACTTTAAACGGACTCCAAATAACATTTCAGGTCTCTGGGGAAAAAGGGATGCCCTTTATGCTGGGCTATCATCCTGCTTTTAAACTACACACCAAAAACCCCACTGTTTTTGCAAATGGTAAAGCTATTTCACTAAAAGGGATTTTAGCTGTTGGCAACAGGGCCATGCCTGTTTTGGATTGTAATGAACTTAGCCTAAAGGATAAAAACGGCATCCGTCTTAAAACAGATGGGTTTCGCCATTTTATGTTATGGACCGAAGTTCCCAATATGGTGTGTTTGGAGCCCATAACATTTTACCCTTATGCCGTAGAGCAAGAGAATATTCACCAAGGATTTCAACATTTTGGCGATACGCATGAAATCTTTAGGGTTCTCATCCAAACGGATAAATAGCATTTTAAACAATGAAAGAGTCTCTGAAACAAAACTTTGGTTATCTTTTTGAAGAGGAGTTATTGCATGAAATAGTTGCTTTGGGAATGTTGAAAAAAGTCCCCCAAGGCGAAACAATGATCAATATCGGAGATTTCATTTCCGGGGTGCCATTGTTGTTGGATGGCGCTATAAAAGTGATGCGGGAAGATGAACTTGGTGACGAACTATTGCTATATTTCATTGAAAGTGGGGATACCTGTGCCATGACTTTTTCATGCTTTATGGGTACCCGAAAAAGCGATATTAGGGCTGTTGCTGAATCAGACACCCAGGTATTGATGATACCCTTGCAGCAAATGGAGCTATGGATGGCGAAATACAAAACATGGCGTAGGTTTATCTTGGATAGCTACCATTCTCGGCTACAGGAACTTTTGGAAACAGTGGACACTTTGGCCTTTATGCGAATGGATGAGCGACTGTTAAAACACTTGCAGGATAAGGCAAAGGTGAACCATAGCGATGTAATACATACAACACATCAAGAAATTGCCGCTGACCTACATACCTCACGTGTAGTCGTCTCAAGGCTCTTGAAAAAGATGGAAAAGGAGCATATCATTTCTATGAACAGAAATCAAATCAAGTTGCTTCAGCTTTGACAATACACCTTGGTCATATGATGATCAGCTTTTTATGTGTGTACTTATAGGTAACCTTGGTTACTTTTACATTTGAGATTTAGGGGTATCTTTGAACCATGCGAAATATTTTTCCTTTTTTGCAATGGTTGTCCGATTACAAGAAATCCGATTTTTCCAAAGATATCATAGCGGGTTTTATCGTGGGTATTGTTTTGGTACCACAGGGTATGGCATATGCTATGATCGTTGGGGTGCCACCCGTATATGGGCTTTATGCCGCCTTGGTGCCTTTGGTCGTTTATGCATTGTTGGGCACTTCACGACAGTTGGCCGTAGGGCCTGTAGCCATGGATTCCCTCTTGGTCGCGGCTGGCCTGGGCACATTCTACACCGTTGGGGAACAAAACTACATAGCTTTGGTTTTGCTGTTGGCGTTAATGGTGGGCGTTATCCAATTGTTATTGGGTGTTCTCAGAATGGGGTTTTTGGTAAATTTTTTATCGAGGCCCGTTATCAGTGGTTTTACGTCTGCAGCGGCCATAATCATAATTTTTAGTCAATTAAAGCATTTGTTGGGCGCTCCGATAAAGAGCGATAACAAATTTCATCGGTTGGTCTTAAATGCCGTAGATGCCTTTCCCCAAATGAATGTTTATGATTTTGGTATCGGTTTGGCAGGTATCGTTATTATTGTTCTGTTAAAAAAGATACATAAAAGGATTCCCTCTATATTGATTGTAGTTGTTTTAGGGCTGTTGGGGATGTATTTTTTTGGTTCAAAGGAATATGGAATCGTTATTTTGGGGGCAATTCCGTCAGGTTTGCCAAGCTTTCAAATACCGGAGATTACGTTTGAAAACATGAAAAATATATGGCCTGTTGCCCTTACTTTGGCTTTGGTAGGGTATTTAGAGGCCATATCAATCGGTAAGTCTTTAGAGGAAAAATCGGGCCGGGAAACCATAGACGCCAATAAAGAACTATTGGCTTTGGGTACATCTAATATATTGGGTTCATTTTTCCAATCGTTTCCCATTACGGCAAGTTTTTCAAGATCGGCAATTAATCAACAAGCTGGTGCTAAAACCAATTTTGCGGGTATATGCAGTGTATGTATGGTGCTTGTAACGTTACTGTATTTAATTCCTTTTTTTTATTATTTGCCCAAGGCTATTTTGGCTTCGATCATAATGGTATCGGTTTTTGGACTGATTGATGTCACTTATGCCAAAAGCCTATGGAAATACAGAAAAGACGAACTATTGGTGCTTTTGGTCACGTTTTGCATTACTTTGTTTGTTGGCATAACGCAAGGTATTCTTTCCGGGGTTTTACTTTCACTGTTATTGATGGTCTATAGAACGTCCAAACCACATTTTGCCGTTTTGGGCAATATAAAAGGCTCTGACTATTACAAAAATGTGAATCGGTTCAAAGATGAACTTCAAATGCGGGACGACCTATTGATCGTTCGTTTTGATTCCCAATTATACTTTGGGAATTCCTCTTATTTCAAAAATCAATTATTAAAAAATATCCATTTAAAGGGTAAAGCGTTAAAAGGGGTGATCCTAAATGCCGAAGCCATCAATTATATTGATTCTACCGCGGCCAATATGCTGATTAAGGTAATTAAGGAAATCCACGAAAAAAACCTACAGTTTTATATTGCCGGGGCTATTGGACCAACGAGGGATATTATTTTTAGCAGTGGTATTGTCAAAGAACTGAACAAAGAGTTTTTATTTGTAAAAACAAAGGATGCAGTGGCCTATTTTGACGATCCTAAATCAATTTCTGACGATTGGCATAAGGTCGCCTACCAAAATATAACCCAGGGGTAACTTTGGTTACCCTGAATATAGTCTAATTGAATTATTTTTACAATGTGTATCTAAAGCAGATAAATTATGAAAATAGAACAGATTTATACAGGATGTTTGGCCCAAGGGGCGTATTATATTGAAAGTGAGGGCGAAGTTGCTATCATAGATCCCTTGCGTGAGGTAGAGCCGTATATAAAACGTGCTAAGGATGCCGATGCCAAGATCAAGTACATTTTTGAAACACATTTTCACGCTGATTTTGTTAGTGGTCATGTGACGCTATCCGAAAAATCGGGTGCACCGATTGTATACGGGCCCAATGCGAATCCCTCCTTTGATGCCATTATTGCGACGGACGGTCAAGAATTTCAATTGGGCAATATTACGATTACCGCATTGCACACTCCGGGGCATACCATGGAAAGTACAACATATCTCTTGCGTGATGCCCACGGAAAGGACCATGCGATTTTTTCCGGTGACACTCTATTTTTAGGCGACGTAGGAAGACCAGACTTGGCCCAGAAAGCTGCCAGTATGACCAAGGAAGACCTAGCAGGCATTCTTTATGATAGCTTACGCGAAAAAATCATGCCTTTGGCAGACGATGTGATCGTTTATCCGGCACATGGCGCAGGTTCGGCCTGTGGTAAAAATATGATGAAGGAAACGGTAGATACTTTGGGCAACCAAAAAAAAATGAATTATGCGCTTAGAGCCGATATGACCAAAGCGGAGTTCATACAAGAGGTTACCGACGGTTTGTTACCACCGCCAAAATACTTTCCGTTGAACGTTAAAATGAACAAGGAGGGTTATGAGGATATCGCAACCGTGCTGGACAGGGGAACCCGGGCATTGTCTCCGGACGAATTTGAAGAGGCGGCCAACGAGACCGAAGCTTTGGTACTTGATGTAAGGCACCAAGACGAGTTTGTAAATAAACATATACCTAGATCAATTTTTATTGGCCTTAACGGCGATTTTGCACCATGGGTAGGGGCTTTGATAGCAGATACCAAACAACCCTTACTTTTGGTTACTCCCCAAGGTAAGGAGGAAGAGACCGTGACAAGGCTTTCCAGGGTGGGTTTTGATGGTACAATTGGCTATTTAAGTGGGGGTATTTCTGCTTGGATAGAAGCAGGTAAAGAAAAAGATTCAATAATTTCAATCATGGCCTCTGAAGTCAAGGACAGGTTAAAAACCGATAAAATTCCATTCTTTGATGTTAGAAAAGATGGCGAATACCAGTCAGAACACGTTTTGGATGCCAAACATGCCCCACTAAGCAATATCAATGAATACTTATCGGAATTTCCAAAAGACAAGCCCTTCTTTGTTCATTGTGCCGGGGGATATCGTTCTGTAATTGCTGCCTCTATCTTAAAGAGTAGGGGAATTCACAATCTAATTGATATTAAAGGCGGTTTTGGAGCAATCAAAACTACTGGACTGCCAATTACGGATTACGTATGCCCTACTACATTGAAAAACTGATATTTGTCATATTGTTTTTTATAGTTACACATTACTTTTACTTCATAAAAACAATTTGATTTTTTTGTTTTCTAAAGTAGTATAGTATGAAAAATCTAATCCCTTTGGTAAATTGGAGTAATGGTATAGTCATGATCGCTGTTTTTGCAGTTGTAGTGGTTCTTTTGATTGCCGTTATGTTTAATTTGATAAACAGCGGAAAGAAAAAAGAATCCTAATCACTCACTTTTCTTTACAAACCTTGACTATATAAGCCTATAAAATGTTAAATTCGTTTTTTTAGGTCGATTTTTATGTTGATAACATAAATGTTAAGAAAATCTTAATGTAATTTTGACGTTGAACGAATATATTTAATACCTTTAAGTAGGGTTTGTATTACAATAATGAAGAAATTTATTGAACGAGTCGGAGCAATGAACTGTATTATGCTCTTGGTAGTCTTATCCATCATTATAGTGTCAGAGTATTTGTTCCTGAACGGTAAAAAACTAGATGCCATATTTATCGCTTTCTGGGCACCAACGATTTTAGGTTTTATGAACTATTTAAAGTATAAGAAATAGTGGATTTTGTTTTGATATATTCTATAATAGTGGCCATCATATTTATGATATGGCTTCTTTTTATCGTGCGGATGTATCGAAAATTAAAGGATTAAACTTGGATTTGTTCCACGTTGTTTTTCCCTAGTTCAAATATAGATTTTGGGTGTTTTCTCACGTACGATTCAATTATTCGTTGGGTTTCCATCGTATTTTGCTGAGGTATCAAAAACGATTCAATTTCGTCCAAATACGATACTGCTATATTCTTGGATATATATCCAAAACCAATATACAAACCGTTCCGTACCAATACAAAGGCATCCTCATCAGCTGTTCTTCCTTTTGATTTAATAGTAAAATCGGTTTTTGTTTCTTTTAAAAAGCCAATAGCCTTTTGCACGCGAAGATTGTATTTAGTCAATTGTTCAATGTTGGAACAAATACCGATACACTGTTTGATTTTGTAATGGGAACAAGTGGTCACATTTTCCTGTAAGTGGCAGTATTTGGGGCAGAGTTCAAAAGTATCGCATATCTTTTCCAAAAATTGCCTGCAATCGGTTAAACTGTAAAAAACCGTTAGGGGATTAGGGGCCATTTTAATTTTGTTGTAGGCCAAATGCAAAACTCCTTTTCGGTCCTCATAGCTAAAGATACCATATCGCTGAACATTTCTTTTTTGTGCCCGATTGAATTTTGGATAGTGTTTTTTTATTTCAGAGGATTCCTGCAATAGGGCGATAAGTTCATTTCCGGTTTCTTCAAAATCCAAGAGATATGTTTCTGAACAGAGTGCCAATTCTTTGGTAGCTTTATCGTAAAAATGGCTTAATACCCTTTTCTTTATGTTTATGGCCTTCCCCACGTAAATAATCTTTCCCTTTTGATTTTTAAAATAATAAACACCGGGCGTAGTGGGTAATTTTTCAAATTCCGTTTTAGGAAGCGCAGGAGGTAAGGTAGTTTCTTGAGACCGGGCATTCAAAAAAGCCTTAAATACTTTTTCGGCATTTTGAGCACGCAATAACTTATGAAACAAAAGCAAGGTAGCATGGGCATCGCCACGGGCACGATGCCTGTCTGTTAGGGGAATACCAATAGCCGAACATAATTTTCCCAAGCTGTATGAATGGTATCCCGGGAGTAATTTTCGGGACAATCGTACCGTGCAGAGTTTTTTTAGGGAGAAATCATGGCCAATTTGTTTGAACTCGTTTTTAATGACGTTATAATCAAAATTTACGCTATGGGCCACAAAAATACTATCCTTTGTAATTTCGAGTATTCTCGGAGCAATTTCATTTAGTAGAGGGGCATTGCGAACCATATTGTCATCTATACCCGTGAGACCGGTAATGAAAAGAGGGATGTCACACTCGGGATTGACCAAAGAGGTAAACTCATCTACGATTTGATGACCATCAAACCTAAAAATGGAGATTTCGGTAATGCGATTGCCTCTTATACCGTTTCCCGTAGTTTCTATATCAACAATGCTGTACAACCTTTATAGTCTACTTTGATTAAAGTTTAAAGTTAGTGAATAGTACACACGAATTATGTTAAAGTAAATGACCGTTCAAAGTCGATTTTTTTGAGATTGGGGAAGTCGCATCGTTATTTTTAACGGGCTATTACCGAAAACCAAAATTTCAATCCAAAGTATTTAATATTGAAATTTTGACTTTTGTGGAGCCGGATGGGTTACCTTGGGTGTTCCGAAAAGCTTCGGTCCTGTAAATGAAAAAGCCATGCGCTGCGCGCTTGTTTTTACGCTTTACTCCGAAAATCGAGTTTGTTCGATTTTTTCGTAAAACAAAAAAACCGCACCTTGTGGTACGGCTTTTTCGCTCAATCGTGGAGCCGGAGGGATTCGAACCCTCGTCCAAACAAGCAATTACAATACTTTCTACATGTTTAGTTTTCAATTGGTTTTCGATGCACGACCGACCGAAAACCGCCTATCGTACACTTAGCTTCTTAAAGTTTTAGTGTCATTGTCAAAGCGAACAACAACCTTATGTTGACTTTTCTGGTGCTCCTAAACGGGTCGCCATCAACAAGGGCTACCCAGGAACATCTCGCTTCCCTACCTTGTAAGGACGAGGCATATCCTACTATAATTCAGATTATGCGGCAAGAGCGTAATTATTATCGCCAATTAAAAGTGTGAAGTATGATATTAACGAGCTGTACCCCAGCGCTCGACATGCTTACATTGCCATTGGTCTCGCTGTCAAAACCAGTCGGCCCCATAACCAGAAATGTCATTCCCGTGAAGAAGGGAATCTGTTGAGTCAATTCTGATTGTTTTTTCAAAGAACTCGTATTGGGCGTTACCCTTTTTTCAAAAGGGTACGGGCTTTCGGCCGTACACGGTACCTGCCTCGATCCCTAACACGGGCGGCAAAGATAGCATTAATCTCTTGAAACAAGAAAAAGTTTGCCCGATGCCACAATTCCACTTAATTTAGGGCAAATTTAATGCCATTTTGGTTTTTGGAACATAATGTCAAAAAATACGATTTCCATAAACCATAAACCATAAACCATAAACCATAAACCATAAATCCTTTTCAATGAAGTTCGGAATCATCAGAGAGCGCAAAGACCCACCGGATAGGCGAGTGGTTTTGTCACCGGAAGCCTGTCAAAAAGTCCTTGCAAACCATCCAAAGGCACAGATCATTGTAGAACCATCGCCGATAAGAACCTTTACTGATACCGATTATAAAAAATCAGGCCTACAAGTTGCATCCAAAATGGCCGAATGTGATGTGCTGCTCGGTGTAAAGGAAGTTCCTATTGAAAACCTGATTCCCGATAAAAAGTACTTCTTCTTTTCCCATACCATTAAAAAGCAGCCCTATAACAAAAAGCTCTTGAAAGCTATTTTAGAAAAAAATATAGAGCTTTACGACCACGAGGTCATTACCAATAAGAAAGCACAAAGATTGGTCGCCTTTGGTAGATATGCCGGTATTGTAGGTGCATATAACGGTTTTAGGGCGTATGGGTTGAAATATAAAACCTTTGATCTGCCTAAAGCGGAAACCTTGGCCGATCAGCAGGCATTAATTTTCGAGTTGAAGAAAATCAAACTCCCGAATATTAAGGTATTGCTCACTGGTAGGGGTAGAGTGGGTAATGGTTCTCGTGAGATGTTGGACGGTATGGGAATGCGCAGGGTAAATGTGAGCGAGTATTTGGAAGAGGAATTCAACGAACCCGTATACTGTCAGATAGATGCATCCGAATACAACAAACGTAAAGATGGTGTGCGTGGCAGTAAGGCCGACTTTTTTGCGAATCCCGGTGCGTACAAGTCCAATTTCTTTCGGTTTGCCAAGGTGACCCACTTTTATATTGCAGGACATTTTTATGGTGACGGCGCTCCATATTTATATACCCGCGAAGATGCCAAAAAGCCTGATTTTAAAATCAAAGTTGTGGCAGATATCAGCTGTGATATCGACGGTCCCGTGGCATCTACCATTAAACCTTCAACTATCGCAGAACCTATTTATGGTTACGACCCGCATACAGAAACGGAGACAGATTTTAGAAAGCCCAACGCCATAGCCGTTATGGCCGTTGACAATCTACCCTGTGAATTGCCGAGAGACGCCAGTGAAGGTTTCGGGGAAGCTTTTCTCAAAAATGTAATCCCTGCTTTTTTTAACGGGGATAAGGATGGTGTTTTGGAACGAGCACGAATGACCAAAAATGGAAAATTAACGAACAGATATTCTTATTTATCAGATTACGTGACCTAAAATCGGGCCAATATGAACAAGCGTAATTGATTTTATCAAAAATCCCTATATTTCATTCTTGTTTAAATTAAGACCAATGAAATTTAATTGGATTATCGGGGAGGACTCGGACGAAAAACTGAAGAAATATTGTATCGATATGGAATATCGACTTCGTCCCAGAATTATGAAATTCTTGATAGAAAAGTTGGATGATATAGATTGTTGTAGTGATTTTTCCTGTTTTTATTTTGATATTGACGTAGTGTGCAACAGGGTCACCGTATCGTCCCCGACCCCTCAAAAGTAT
Organism: Costertonia aggregata; assembly: GCF_013402795.1. Classification (GTDB taxonomy): domain Bacteria; phylum Bacteroidota; class Bacteroidia; order Flavobacteriales; family Flavobacteriaceae; genus Costertonia; species Costertonia aggregata. Next base: position 2,742,698 of record NZ_CP058595.1, read on the forward strand.
CTTCAAATCATCAAGGCTGATTTTGAGCGTGAAATAGGGTTTTATTGAATTTTAAATGCAGATCTGATTTTACGTAAGGGTATGTGTAACATTTTAGAGAAATCCAATTGGTGAAAGCCATATGCTTTTTTTCCCTTTTTGAAGGATCTAACAAATAGTGTACAATGATCAGGATAGAGTAGCGTGCCCAACAATATGACCAAAAAAAGGTAAAGGCTTCTTTTGCCGTTCCCCAACAAATAGTATTGCATGCCAATCTCTTCAGGTACCGAAATTCCTGTACGGGTGAGTACATGAAAAACATCGTGGCTCTCTAATTTGGGCTGTATCTCAAAACTGTGCTTTAGCAAAAAAGCGCCCAAATGAAAACCCAAGCTCTCATTGGGATATTTTACCAACTCGTTCAGGCTTACGTTCCAAGCGTTATTTTTTTTCCAGAATTTTTGATAGGGTATTTTACTCCATTCGTATAAATACTCCAATATTTTATCTCTCATGATATATAATTTAAAAGTACTTTGAATTTCAAAGTAAATAAGTAAATTTTTTTATTTCCTTATCAGTTTTTCAAGGGCATCAATATGTTTTTGAAATTCCAGTTTCCCCAGCTTGGTTGCCGAATATCTTGTATTGGGTTTACGGCCGATAAATTGTTTTTCTACCTTTATGTACTTACCTGTTTCCAGGGCCTTTGTATGGCTGGCCAAATTGCCATCAGTGGCTCCCAACAGCTCTTTTAGCATATTAAAATCGGCATAATCGTTTACCATAAGAATACTCATGATTCCCAGGCGAATACGGTGATCAAAGGCTTTATTTATGTTATTGATTATGCTCATTTATGATTTTATTCCTCTTGAATTACTTTGGATTTTCTTTGAACCAAATTTTGAAAAATTTAGTTTTCTAACATCTAACATCTAACATCTAACATCTAACATCTAACATCTAACATCTAACATCTAACATCTAACATCTAACATCTAATATCTAACATCCAACATCTACTTTCTGTCATATTTAAAATACATCAAAGTACCATAAAATATATGAAAAAGGCCGAAACCTATCGCCCAAAAATATAATCCGTACCCTAAAAATTGTGTGCTCGCCAATCCAAATAAAACAAAGGCAATACCCATGTAACGCACATCTCCCAAAGTGTATTTACTCGCATTGATACAAGCTAGACCATAAAAAACAAGTGTTGTAGAGGCTACAAGAGCAGAGAGGTGATATTGAATCAATACCAGGCAAAAAATACCGCCGACCAATAATGGCAAAAAGAAGTTGATGACCAATCTTCTACTTGAAGCGTTCCATATTTTTTCTTCACTTTTTTTCGCCTTCTTTATAGATAGTATAGTGCCAGTAACCAAGGCCGCTAGCATCACTACAATAGCTATTGCGAATAAGTCAACAACAAGCCCAGTCTCTATTGGGGCAGAATTTCTTTTGTAATATTCCATTGGGTCTATCAATGAGTATTGCTGTAACCTCACATGTGCAAATGCAGCACCTATTAGTGCATACACACCTGCTAAAACCCCAGAAATACCGCTCAAAGAAATAAACCGCGATGAGCGGCTCATCATGTTTTTGATTTCGGAAATATCTTCTAAATATTTTTTTGATTCCATTTTAAAGTACTTTGAAATACAAAGTTAAAATAAAAAATCGAATAGTTATCAATTTATCGGATAAAATTCGGGGTTTACTCAAAAATTGAAATATGTACTTACTGGGCTTATCTAAATTCTTTTAAGAAGGCTTTACCTGCACGCATTCCGTATTTGAATGTTGATAGCTTATTTGTCAACGGGTATAATCCACGAAATAACGGGAGATGTTTTAGGGGCCGTAAATGCTCCTATCGCTTTTAGTTTCAAATCAATATTTTGCTTTTCCTCCAGAGTTTTGATCCGAAGTGTGTATTTGTCCAAAGCAGGTATCTCAAAAACAGGGGAACTGCTGTAAAAGCTATACTGCATTTGGTTTTCAAACAAAAGTGGACTGCTGGAAACATTTTCCAATTCAACTTCGAGTATTTGAGTATTTGCTATGTATTTGGCAGAATTCACTTTTATGCTTGCTTGAATCAATGGGTTCAGAAATTTTGCTTTTCCTACCAATAGCGAATTATAAACTGCCACAGTTCTTCCTTCAAATAATGCTTCTTGCATACTTTCTAAGCTCTTTTCCTTGGCAAATACCAAAGTAATGGGGCGTTGCATTCCTTTTTCGGTGTAGTCCCAGTCTATCAATCCGTGAATATCACTTGTGGCCATAATCGTTAGGTCTTGCTCCAAGGCCAAAGCCAGTGATTCCTCCGAATAATCGGTAGTATTGATGACTTCAATACCGTGAAGTTCCCCTTTTGCGATGCGTTTTTTCTGAAAATCGCTCAGAATCGGATATCCTTTTGGGTTTTGGGCATACCAAGCTGGGTGATTCCAGAATATAAAGGCATTCTGCTTTTTGGCCTCCGAAAAGGCATCTTCAGCCTTATCGGTAAGGAGTTTGTTCGCATCGGATATAAAGACTGCATTGTTATGGCCCATAGGGGGCGAGCGAGTAATTTCCGAGCCATGGACAATGAGAAGTTCATGTGCCTTGGCCTCTTGCAAGGCCAATTCGTAGGAGCGGTTGCGGTCTGGGTGTGGAATATCGTCTTTATGGGGCTGGTATTCCAAATGTTCGGTCAATGAAATGGCATCTAGATTCTCGCGTAACGCCTCCAATACCCTGATGGTCGGCCAAACATTGCCATCCGAAAAAACGGTGTGTATGTGCAAATCGGTTTTCAGGGTTATATATCCTTCAATATTTGGATAATGTAGAGGCTTGGCACCAGCATGTGAATGGTTTTGCGCTTGGGAATTGTATATCCCCAAAAAAACCATTAGTACTATTGCTTTTTTCATCAATTATAGGTTTTTATAAATGTACTGTTTGAAAATACTAAAAATGTGTCTTTTTGGATAAGAAATAGTAAATTTAAATCTGTATGAACCCAGCTGAGCATTATATAATACATAAGCCCGAACCTTTTAGAAGTATATTGCTGTATTTACGATCGGTAATCGAAAATACTATCCCGAATATAGATTTAAGGTACAAGTACCGTATTCCTTTTTACTATATAGGCGATAGGCCATTTTGCTATTTGAACCAATCTAAAGATTATGTGGATTTGGGTTTTTGGAATGCCGCTCATTTGACCTTACATCTGGAACTCATGACGACCGCAGGTCGAAAAACAATGAAATCGTTGCGGTACAGATCATTGGAGGAAATTGACACCATTGTTTTGACCGAAGTATTACAAGATGCCTACTCGGTAAAGGAAAGGAAATTCTACAAATGACCTTGGGGTTTACCTCGGTTAAAAATGTTTGATCTTAACAAAAAAAAAGAACTATTTGATCCACCCGTTCTCTTTATAGATTTGAATATATCGATTATTGTGTTCATCAGAATCTTTGTATTTAATCCGTAATGCCGACAGCTTTTCTTTCATTTCCGATATTATATTGGCATAATCGGGGTCGTTGTAAAGATTACGAATTTCCATTGGGTCTTTTTCCCTATCGTAAAACTCCCATTCATCTACATCATAATAAAAATGCATGAGCTTAAATTTTTTGGTGGCGATTCCGTAATGTCTTTTTACGGCATGTACTGACGGGTATTCATAATAGTGGTAATACACTGCATCTCTTTTCCATTTCTCCTTTTCATTTATCAAAAGAGGTAAAAAGCTTTCGCCTTGCATGTCTTCTGGTGCATTTATTCCAGCTATTTCCAAAAAGGTTTGGGCAAAATCCAAATTTTGTACCATTTCATCCTCGGTGGTTTCGGGTGTGATTACATTGGGCCAGCGAATAAGTAAAGGGGTTTTAAAAGATTCGTTGTACATAAAACGTTTGTCGAACCAACCGTGCTCACCCAAATAAAAACCCTGATCGGAAGTATAGACCACAACAGTATTCTCTTTAAGGTTATTTTCGTCCAAATAGTCCAGTACACGACCTACGTTTTCGTCTACGGCAGCTATGGTGGCCAAATAATCCTGCATGTATCTTTGGTATTTCCATACGGTAAGAGCTGAATCGTTCATTGCGGGGTAGGATTTTCGAAACTCTTCACTAATGGGAGAATAGGTCTCGTTCCAAGAGGTTCTTTGTAAGGTGGTCATTCTATCTAACGGTGACCAATCATATTTATCCTCTACTTTGAGTTCATCGGTAACTTCTTTTGTAAGCTTATTATCATAACGTAGTTGCATTTCTTTTAGAATACCCATTTCAGCTGTCTTTGCTGCAGTACCTCTGGTATCGTAAGTGTCGAACAATGTAGCTGGCAATGGAAATGTTTTTTTTGTAAATACCTTGTAATGCCTTTCTGCGGGTAGCCAAGTTCTATGGGGTGCCTTATGCAAATACATCAACAGGAAAGGTTTTGTGGTATCCCTTCTCTTTTTCATCCAATCCAGGGTAAAATCTGTTATGATGTCTGTTACATATCCATTTACGATAGTATCTCCCTTAGAAGTGATGAACTTGGGGTTGTAATAATCTCCCTGTCCCGGTAAAATCTTGAACTCATCAAAACCTTTGGGATTGTTTCCAAAATGAAGCTTGCCGAACATAGCGGTTTGATAACCTGCTTTTTGAAACAATTGGGGAAAGGTAACATTGGTGGTATCAAACGGCATGTTATTATCGATTTTCCCGTTGAGGTGACTGTGCTTTCCCGTCAAAATGACCGCACGTGACGGTGCGCAGATTGAATTGGTCACACTGGCATTGGTAAATAGTACGCCTTCCTCGGCAATCCTGTCTATATTTGGTGTTTGTATCAATGTATCGTTGTAGGCACTAATGGCTTGATAGGCATGATCGTCTGACATGATAAAAACAATGTTCGGTTTTTGGGGAAGCGCCTTTTTCTCTTTTTTTTTCGTTTCTGTTTTACATGATGGGAAAAATAGTAGGGACAAGACCAGGAGGATGTAAAGCGTGGATTTCATAAAACGGATTGATTTTATCGGAAATCCAAAGTACTAAAAATTAGTAAGGCAACATACAGTATGGTTCTAGATTTGAACTAGAACTATTAAAAAGTGTTCACGGTTTTCTTTAGCTCGGTCAAATCGGTCAGTAACTTTTCCAATAAACTTAAATCAAGCATATTGGCCCCATCGCTTTTGGCGTTGGCCGGATCAAAATGGGTTTCGATAAAAAGCCCATCTACGCCCGCTGCAATGCCCGCTTTCGCCATGGTTCCTATAAGTGCCGGCCTGCCACCGGTGACCCCTGAAGATTGATTGGGTTGTTGTAGGGAATGGGTAACATCCAATACAACGGGAGCATATTGTCTCATGGTCGGGATACCCCTAAAATCGACTACCATATCTTGATACCCGAACATGGTACCGCGATCGGTAATTATGGCCTGTTCATTTCCTGTTTCGGTTATTTTGTTAACGGCATGTTTCATACTTTCGGGGCTCATAAATTGTCCCTTTTTAATGTTTATGGTCTTGCCCGTTTGGGCAGCGGCTACCAATAAATCGGTTTGGCGAGCTAAAAAAGCCGGGATTTGGAGCACATCAACATAAGCCGCAGCTATGGCGGCGTCCGGTTCTGTGTGGATATCGGTCACGGTCGGTACATGAAATGTCTCCGATACTTTTCGTAAAATTTTTAATGCTTTTTCATCCCCGATTCCCGTAAAAGAGTCCAACCTGCTACGATTTGCTTTTTTAAAACTCCCTTTGAAAATATAGGGTATCTTAAGCTTATCGGTCACGGTAACAATATGGTCGGCAATACGTAAGGCCATTTCTTCGCCTTCAATGGCACAGGGCCCGGAGAGCAGGAAAAAGTTGTTCGTTGTAGTATGCTTTATCTGGGAAATCTCGGAAAGGACCATATCTTAAAATATATATAGAAATAGTAATGTACAAAGGTAATCGTATTAGATTTAAAAAATCAAAAAACCATAGCATGATAAAAAAACTGTTTTTTCTGATCCTTTTTATTGTAGTTTTCACCAATGCTACCGCTCAAAGAATTACCGAGAAAGGGAACGGGCTTATCAATCTTGAGCGTCATCAGCTTACCTTTAACCTTTTAGGGCCAGGTATACGTTATGAGTTGGGCTTATTTAGAAATGTAAGTGTATCCACTAGTTTTTCGCCGGGTCTGGCCAGTTATCAAGAAGGCTATACCTTTGGTTTTGCCTGGCATACCAGAATTAGATACTACCACAATTTTCAAAACCGTTTGGATATCAACAAGAACATAGTAGGGAATTCGGCCAATTATATCGCCCCGGCAAGAAGTGTTTTTTGGGCACCTGTACAGTTTACGAATAACCTTAATGCACCAAAGGATTTTGCAATAGCTTTTTACGGCGGGGTATATGGTATTCAGCGTACCAATAGAAAGGGCTTTAATATAAACGCGGAGCTTGGCTTTGGTTATTATCGTGGCGATGGGGTTCCCGATGGCTATGGTCCGTTGTTCAACTTCACCTTTGGTTGGGTGGCTACCAAGCGAAAATCAAAGTAACCGGTGTTTGATTGATTCTCTTGTTTAATTAATTCGTTTGGTTTGGTTTTTGATGTTGTTCTCATCTAACATAATAAACCAAACGTAGCATGAAACGACTGATTTTACTCTTTGTATTGTTCACAATTCCTTTTAGCTTGGCTGCTCAGAGAGATAAGCATGTTGAAGAAGGTCAATTCAAAATCAATCTAATTAACCCTGGCGTAGAATATGAGATGGGTATAGGCAAAAACCAAACTATTAATTTGGGACTGGGTTTGCAATTTGGTGCATCGGGCAGCGGAAGAAGAGAGTTCAACTACGCTTTCCTACCTGCCTTAAATGCGCAATACCGATATTATTACAATATGGATAGAAGGCTCGGCAAGGGTAAACGAATAGATGGTAATACCGGAAATTATTTGGCATTATCCGGCACTCTGTTTACGTCCGATGTTATTATAGGTAATATAGAATCGGGTTCTGGAACCGCTGGTTTTATGGGGCCAGTTTATGGCATTCAAAGAACATACCCCAAGGGATTTAATTATAGTATGGAATTTGGTCTTGGCCTTTATTTTGCCACCGATGAAAATTTTGAAGCGATTGATACTGGCTTTGGCCCCACGGTAAGCTTTAGTATTGGTTGGGTTATTGGAAAGAGGAAAAATAAGTAATTACAAACCAAACCTTCTCAAAATCAACAATATAAAAATAACATAAGATTGTGTTGCTACACAGAAAATAGCAGTATCTTTGCACGCTTAAATAGTTTAGGGCTATTAATACAAAGTCTATATGTCAACAACAAAGAACATTGCTATAATCGCACACGTAGATCACGGTAAAACTACTTTGGTCGATAAGATTATGTATCACTGTCAATTATTTCGTGACAACGAGAATACAGGCGATTTAATATTGGATAACAACGATTTAGAGCGTGAAAGGGGTATTACCATTACCTCCAAAAACGTTTCAGTAGTCTACAAGGATACAAAGATCAATATTATAGACACTCCCGGTCACGCCGATTTTGGCGGTGAGGTAGAGCGTGTGCTGAACATGGCAGATGGTGTTCTTTTGTTGGTAGATGCCTTTGAAGGTCCCATGCCACAAACACGTTTTGTATTGCAAAAGGCTATCGATTTGGGATTGAAACCCTGTGTTGTCATCAATAAGGTAGATAAGGAAAACTGTACTCCAGAAGAAGTTCATGAAAAGGTATTTGACCTCATGTTCGAGTTGGGAGCCGAAGAATGGCAATTGGATTTCCCCACCGTTTACGGTTCTGCAAAGAACAATTGGATGAGTGATGACTGGAGGAACGAAACCGATTCCATTGAGCCTTTGTTGGATATGGTCGTTGAACATATCCCAACGTTTAAGCCAACCGAAGGTAACACCCAAATGTTGATCACTTCTTTGGATTTCTCCTCTTTTACAGGTAGAATAGCGATTGGAAGATTACAACGGGGTACATTAAAAGAAAACCAACAGATTTCTTTGGTAAAGAGAGACGGTAGTATCGCAAAATCAAAAATCAAGGAACTTTTTGTCTTTGAAGGCCTAGGTCGTAAAAAGGTACAAGAAGTTGCTACGGGCGATATATGTGCCTTGGTCGGTGTAGAAGGTTTCGAAATCGGTGATACGGTCGCCGATCTAGAAAATCCCGAAGGTTTAAAAACAATAGCTATCGATGAACCCACGATGAGTATGTTGTTTACCATCAACGATAGCCCGTTCTTTGGTCAGGACGGTAAATTTGTGACTTCCCGGCACATTAAAGAACGTTTGGAGCGCGAACTGGAAAAAAACCTGGCATTACGGGTTAACGAGACCGATAGTGCCGATAAATTCTTGGTCTTTGGCCGTGGGGTATTGCACCTTTCTGTTTTGATAGAGACCATGCGTCGTGAAGGATACGAATTACAGATAGGTCAACCACAGGTAATCATCAAAGAAATTGATGGTGTAAAATGTGAACCCATAGAGCATTTAACGATTGATCTTCCTGAAGAGGTTTCTGGCAAGGCCGTAGAAATGGTCTCTATCCGTAAAGGGGAAATGACCAGTATGGAAGCCAAAGGGGAGCGTATGGTATGCGAGTTCCAAATACCTTCAAGGGGTATCATAGGGTTGAGAAACCAATTATTGACCGCCACGGCGGGCGAAGCCATTATGGCGCACCGCTTTTTGGAATATCAACCCATGAAAGGGGAAATACCACAACGTCAGAACGGTTCTTTGGTTTCTATGGAGAAAGGAAAAGCAATTCCGTATTCAATTGATAAATTACAGGATCGCGGCAAGTTTTTTGTTGATCCGGGAGAGGATATTTATGAAGGTCAGGTCATTGGGGAGAATTCACGTGGCGATGATATGACGATAAATATTACCAAAACCAAAAAACTTTCCAACGTGCGTTCCGCAGGTGCAGATGATAAGGCAAAGATTGTTCCTGCTATAAAATTCTCATTAGAAGAGGCTTTGGAATATATCCAAAAAGATGAGTACGTAGAGGTAACCCCAAAGCACTTGCGACTTCGTAAAATATATTTGACCGAGGTTGATAGAAAAAGAAATAGAATAGTTTAATAACCCTTTGAATATTCCGATACTTCAGGTAATTCACTATACCTAGTTAAACAATGGAATTTCCATTGAATTGTGGTTGATATCCTAAAAAAGAAGAGCTGGAAACATATGTTTCCGGCTCTTCTTTTTCCTTACATTTTTTAAATTAATCCCTTGGCGCTTGGTGCAAAGCAGCCGCAGCAGCACCAACAATACCGGCGGAGTTCCTTAGCTCAGCAGGTACAACGGTCGTTTCTATGGTAATGTAGTCCTTATATTCATCAAAGTCTTTTGAAGCTCCGCCACCTAGAATAATCAAGTCAGGCGCAATGATCAATTCAACATACTTGAGGAATGTATTAAAACGTTTGCCCCATTTTTTATAAGTAAGGCCTTCGCGTTGCTTGGCGGAATCTGCGGCCCACAGCTCGATTTTTTTATGTTTTTTGTAGGGAATTTGTCCCAATTCAAAATTGGGAATGAGTTCGCCATCCAAAAACGCCCCGCTTCCTAGTCCGGTGCCAATGGTTATCATAACGACCAAGCCTTGCTTTCCCTTGCCGATACCATAATTCATGGTAGCATATCCCGCAGCATCGGCATCATTGATGACTGTTACGGGTAAACCGGTATATTCGGCGAACAGTTCTTTTACGTTGAGACCCAACCATTTTTTATGAAGATTCCCTGGAGACTTGCATACGCCGTGTTTGATTATAGTGGGAAACCCTACGCCTACGGGGCCCTTATGTTCAAAATGCTTTACTATTTGGGCAACAACTTTTGCCATGTCTTTTGGTTTTCTGCCTTCCGGGGTAGGTATTCTATGTCTTTTGGTCAACATTTCGCCTGTAAGTGAATTTACCAGTGCGCCTTTAATTCCCGATCCGCCGATATCAATACCCAATACTTCCATTAAAGTGGTTTATGTTTGCGGTTGCCAAAGTAAGAAAAACTTTAAGGATAAGAAAGATTGATTATTTCAGAAGCCCTTTTTCTTTCAGAAAATCAAATATCAAGACATCAACTGCTGAAATCTTGTCAATATCTGAATAGTCGAGCCATCGCAATTCTTCAATTTCTGAGGCAGGTTTTAATTCACCGTAATATTTGCCGGTGTAGCAGGTCATACGAACCAATATTCCATTTTTGTGACCATCGGCCTGGGCTTCAAAAATTCCAACGAACTGCAATGAATCTATATCCAGATCTACTGTGAGCTCTTCTTTGATTTCCCGTAGCAGGGCTTGTGCATCTACCTCATCTTTTTCACGCTTGCCACCGGGAATATAGTACTTTTCCTTGCCCATGCTCCTTGTACCCAGAATTTTACCGTCTTTAAGGTGTATCCAAGCCAGTTTGTCAATAATCTCATCTGTAGGTTCAATGTAATAATCAATTGAATTTAGGGAATGGTTGGGGTCTATAACATCCAATATTTTGTCTATTGCTTTGCCAAAACCGGTCAATGTTCCAAGTACTTTATTTCTGCCCAAAGCACTGGAAATCGTCTCGTCCCTATTTCCGAATTTGTACCCTCCTTTTTTTATCCATAGTACGTTCAGTAAATGCATCATCATTACGTTGCCCAATTGATCTATTGAAATGGCGACCTTTAAAAGATACTCGCCTAGACCCCTAAATCCTTTGGTAAAAAGGGAATGTAAGATTCCGTAAACAAAACCCAACGGCCCTGTACCTACTAAAAGTATTATTGATATCAAAAAAAGTAATATACCTATGAAAGGGTTTACCTTTTTATCGGCCTGATATACTTGTTTTTTAAGAATCATGTCATAAATTTAATGGGGCACTTAAAGTTAGCACAATTATCTTTTATGTGTTCGGGACTGTTTGAGTTTTTTTAGGTTAGATTTCCATATATTTATCTAGTGTAAACGTATCCCCAAACGATTTTGATGAAAACATTTTTTAAAATATTCTCTGCATTTTTTGCCTTTTTTTTTCTTTGGGCGGCATACGTGCAGTACAATGATCCGGACCCTTATGTATGGATGGCCTTGTATATCTTTGCAGCAGTAATTTCCATATTGTTCTTTTTGGACAAACTTTCGTACAAACTGGCTTTGGTTATGGCCGTTGGTTATTTGGTCGGGGCATTTTTGAATTGGCCCGATGTTTTTCAAGGCATAACCATTGGCGAAGGGGAAATAGAGAATATCGAAAAGGGTAGGGAATCTTTGGGACTGCTTTTTTGTTCGGTAATTCTTTTCGTGTATGCCTTACGTCTGCGCTTTACTAGAAAATAGGTTATACCGCTTTTTGTACCACCTCAAATACTTTGCTGCCATCGCATTTTAAGGTTTTTGAGGGGTATTTGAGAATAAGGGCGTAGTCGTGCGTGGCCATTAATATGGTTCTACCGGTCTTGTTGATTTCTTGTAGCACTTTCATGACCTCTACACTGGTTTGGGGATCTAGGTTCCCTGTTGGTTCGTCCGCAAGTATAAGCTCGGGGTCGTTCAATAGCGCACGTGCAATGGCGATACGTTGCTGCTCCCCGCCAGAAAGTTCATGGGGAAATTTAAACCCTTTGGTTTTCATATCAACTTTATGCAGTACCTCTTCTATTTTAGCATCCATTTTAGGTTGATCTATCCAACCTGTAGCCTTTAAAACAAAGCGTAGATTGTTATTGATGGTCCTATCGGGCAGCAATTTAAAATCTTGAAAAACAATGCCCAATTTTCGGCGCAAAAAGGGAATATCTTTTTCTTGTAAGGTCTTCAAATTAAAATCCACGATACTGCCTTGGCCTTGCTTTAAGGGAAGATCACCGTAAAGCGTTTTCATAAAACTGCTTTTACCACTTCCGGTTTTACCGATAAGGTATACGAATTCCCCTTTTTTGATTTCAAGGCTAATGTCATTCAATATCATATTTTCCTTTTGGAAAACGGCTACATCGGTCAACTTTAGAATGCTCTCTGCCATAGATTTGCTTGTTCGTATAAAAGTAATAAGTTCTGTCAGATATAAAGTGGCCAGCCATAAAAATTTTTATCTTTCCTGTTGAACATACTTAGGAATGATATTTGACGTTATCTAAGTAATACCGGTAATTCAAAAATAGTCAGAGAACGCTATGCTTAAACAGATCACCGCTTTTCTTCCCATTTTCATGGGATTTTTTTGGATGGCTAATGCTCAGGAATCCAAAATTTACACACACGAAGATGTTGCCTATTTAGAAGCTTTGGAGCTGTACAACAACAAGCAGTACCAAGCCGCCCAACGTATATTTGAAACGGTCAAGGCTAATACGTCGGATGTTGAGACCCAGGCCAACAGCACATATTATGTTGCCAACGCCGCTATACGGTTAAACCAGATAGGGGCCGATAAATTAATGGAGGATTTTGTGGAGCGTTACCCGACCTCGACCAAAAGAAACTCAGCTTTTTCCGATGTTGCCGATTATTATTTCGAAACCGGAAAATACCCATATGCCTTAAAATGGTACGATAAAGTGGATCAAAGTGCGATGTCCCGAAAAGAAAAGGAACGTTTCAACTTTAATTATGGGTATGCCTTGTTTTCATCAAAAAAAACAAAAGAAGCCGAACGTTACTTGAGCAAGGTCGCCAATTCACCCACATATGGTTCGCAAGCTAAATATTATTTGGGTTATATTTCATACCAACAGGACGATTATGATGGGGCCAACGAACGATTTGACCAAATTACCGATCAAGAATTGTTGGACGAAAAGCTTTCCTATTACCAAGCCGACATGAATTTTAAGCTGGGTAATTTTGAGGAATCCATTGCTTTGGCAAAAAAACAATTGCCAAAATCGGATAGAAAAGAAGTTTCCGAGCTGAACAAAATCATAGGGGAGAGTTATTTTAACCTAAAACAGTATGAAAATGCAGTTCCCTATTTAAAAGAATACAAGGGTAAGCGTGGCAAATGGAGCAACACCGACTACTATCTTTTAGGATATTCCTATTACAAGCAGGGCGATTATGAAAATGCCATTCAACAATTCAATAAAATTATAGGCGGTACCAACAGTGTTTCGCAAAACGCTTATTATCATTTGGCGGAGTGTTATTTAAACGTAGATAAAAAGCAAGAAGCTTTGAACGCTTTCAAAAACGCCGCCCAAATGGATTTTTCTTCCGAAATCCAAAAAGATGCATACTTGAACTACGCACGGTTAAGCTACGAAATAGGCAATGCATATGAATCGGTTCCTCAAGTAATTTCAAGTTATTTGGAGAAATATCCCAATGATGCCAATTCGGGGGAGATGCAAGAGCTTTTGGTAGATTCTTACATAACATCCAAAAACTTCAAGGGTGCGATGGAACTGTTGGAGGACAATAAAAATTATGCCAGCAAGGCCACCTATCAAAAAGTTGCCTTTTATAGAGGGGTAGAGCTGTTTATGGATGCCGATCACGCAAGTGCATTGGAGAATTTCACCAAATCCTTGGATAGTGCCGAAGATGCGATTTTTACCGCAAGGGCCCAATATTGGAAAGGAGAATCCGAATATGTATTGAATAGGTTTGATGATGCTTTAAGCAGCTTTTCCAAATTCAAAACGGCCCCTTCTGCAAAATCAGTCCCTGAGTATGCTAATCTGGACTATAATTTGGCGTACACCTATTTTAAGTTGAAAAATTATGGACAAGCAATCGATTATTTTCAAAAGTATACGGCTTCAAACAATGCCGAAAGCGAAAAACGAAATGACGCCTATTTGCGTTTGGGCGATAGTTATTTTGTGACCAGCACATATTGGCCCGCCATAGAATCCTACAACAAGGTTTTGGCGAGTAATAGCCCCGAAAAAGATTATGCGGCCTTTCAAAAAGCATTGAGCTACGGGTTTGTAGATAGGGTTGCGGACAAAATTAAAGGGCTCGATAATCTCGTCTCCCAATTTTCAAATTCAAGTCTACGCGACGATGCCCTTTTTGAATTGGGCAACTCATATGTAAAAACAAATAAAGAAAAAGAAGGCCTACAAGCTTATGATCAGTTGATACGTGACTTTAAAAAAAGTAGCTTGGTGCCCCAGGCCATGCTACGCCAAGGGCTAATACATTACAACGCTAACCGAAACGAGCAAGCTTTGACCAAATTCAAGACCGTAGCCAAGGATTATCCCGGTACACAAGAAGCCGTACAGGCCGTAACTACTGCAAAACTGATTTATGTTGATCTAGGGCGCGTAAACGAATATGCCGCATGGGTAGAAAACCTTGATTTTATTGAGGTTACCGATACAGAACTGGATAATGCTACTTTTGAATCGGCCGAAAAACAACTTCTAGAAGGTAAGGACGATGCAGCACTCAGGGGATTACGTGAATATGTTGACCAATTTCCGAACGGACTGCATAGTCTGAGGGCGAACTTTAATTTGGCACAACTCTATTTCAAAAAAGGTGACACGAACAATGCCTTGACCCATTATAAAAATGTGACCGATAAGGGAGTGAACGAATATACGGAACAATCCTTGGCACGCATATCCGAAATCTATATCGCAAAGGATCAATATTCTGATGCTATCCCGTTTTTGGAACGATTGGAAACTTCGGCACAGATTCAGCAGAATATAACATTTTCCCAATCTAACCTTATGAAGGGATATTATGAACAAAAAGATTATGAACAGACCATAACTTACGCCAACAAAGTTTTGGCCACTGCAAAAATAGATGATCGTATCAAGAGCGATGCCCACGTGATGATTGCACGCTCGGCTATCCAGACCAATGATGAAGCAAAGGCAGAAGAGGCTTACAAAGAGGTCAAAAAAATAGCAACTGGCAAGTTGGCGGCCGAAGCTTGGTATTATGATGCTTATTTTAAACATAAGGCTCGGGATTTTGAAGCTTCAAACATCGCCGTACAAAAATTGGCCAAAGATTTTTCGGCCTACAAGGAATGGGGCGGAAAAGGTCTAATACTCATGGCAAAAAACTTCTATGCCCTGGATGATGCCTATCAGGCTACCTATATTTTGGATAATGTGATTACCAATTTTGAACAGTTTCCCGAAATTGTTGCCCAGGCTAGAGGCGAGCTTTCCATTATCAAGGCAAAAGAAGCAAAGCGCAATTCATCCGTTGACCCCGACGATAATTAAATTTCCAGTAAAAGTGAGGTATATGTATAAGCATATTAAAATACTGTCGTTTATATTTTTGAGTACTATCCAGATAGCAATGGCCCAAGAAAAGGATAGTATTGGCACAGAAACGGTTACGGTGGTAAAATCCTATAGACCTACCATTTCGGATGCGTTTAAAATTAAGTCTGTCCCCAATTTGAATGATTCTATCGTTCTGAAAAAAAAAGAAATTAAGTATACTATATTTTCGGTCCCGGTAGCATCAACGTTTACCCCCGCTAAGGGAAAAGCGGCCAAAGTAGAAAAAACACCACCGCCTAAATTGTTCAACTCCTATGCTTCGGTAGGTTTGGGTAATTTCAACAATGCATTGGTCGATTTTTATACAAGCAGAGGATTCAACAGGGGCGAAGATCGGTTGGATATCGGTTTGAACCATTTCTCTTCAAGGGGGGACATAGACAATACGGTTCTGGATACCGATTTTTACAATACAAAGTTAGATGTTGGCTACGCCAAACGGGATAGGGATTTTAATTGGGGAACCAATATTGGCCTACAACATCAGTTGTACAATTGGTACGGTACGCCCGACGATACTTTTGATTTTCCACCAAATGTATTCGTGGAAATAGACCGAAAGAATTTTCGTCAAAACTATTTCAATGCCGAATTGGGAGGGTATATCAACCTAGAAGATTCGTTCTTTAAAACTGGTAAAGTGTTGGTAAGAAGGTTTTGGGATGCGACAACTTCCGCAGAAAACAGGTTGGTTTTGGAACCCACCTTTGAACTGCCCATTACCGAAGAACTTTTGACCATCAAGACCAAGTTTGATTATGTTGGGGGCAACTTTGAGAATGCCAACCTCAATAACGAGGAAAATACTCCAGAAGTTGATTATGCCCATATGCAAATCGGGGTCAACCCAAGTATTGTGATATTACGGGACGACCTCACGCTTAATTTGGGTGCAAATATCGTATATGGCCTTGATACCGAGAATAGTGACAGTAATTTCTATATATATCCTACGGTTACGGCTTCATATCGATTGTTGGATGAGGTCGCCATAGTATATGGTGGTATCGAGGGGCAATTGAGACAAAACTCATACCATGGTTTTGTTGATGAGAACCCATTTGTGTCGCCGACCCTTTTGATAGGTCCTACCGATCAGCAGTACGATGGTTATATAGGTTTAAAAGGGCAATTGCTCTCTAATGTTAGCTATAACCTAAAAGGCTCATATATGGCTGAGAACAGGAGGCCGTTGTTCAAATTAAATCCGGTAAATCTGTTCAGGAATGATGAGAAGGGGTATACTTTAGGCAATTCTTTCGAAGTTTTTTACGATGATATAAAAACCTTGGGCCTATTTGGCGAAATAAATGTAGATGTAAACCGTAATTTTTCATTGGGCCTCAATGCAGAAGTGTATGATTACAACACCGAAACCGGTCAACCCGCTTGGAATTTGCCCAACCTAAAAGGGTCTTTGACGATGGACTACCAAATAGGGGAAAAGTGGTTTATGGGGGCCAATCTTTTCTACGTGGGCGAACGGGACGATATACGCTCAGAAGTAATACAAAACGCCCTGCCTTCACAATTTCCCAGTGAAACGATAAACCTTGATGCATTTTTTGATGCCAATGCACATTTGGGCTATCGGTTTAACGAGCAACTTTCCATTTTTGCAAAGGCTTCCAACATAGCCAATAATGATTACCAACGTTGGGCCAATTTTAGGGTGCAAAGTTTTCAGGTATTGGCAGGGGCTACCTATAAGTTCGATTTTTAAGGTCCATCGGATTTAAACTTATAAATTCAACCGTATAGCGAAGCCTTTATCACTTTTTTCCTTTTAATCCTTATTTTAGGAGTGATTAATCATTACCAAAAGCCCCTTGTCCACTTTTGCAAACAGATTGATTTTTTTCTATATCCTTTTTTTGGGTCATGCGGTCATGGGGCAAAACCTTGTTGTAAACCCAAGTTTTGAAGACCATAAAAGTTGTCCAAAATTTCTAAGTAATTTTAGTAGTGATATAAAAGATTGGTCAACACCTAGCAGGGGAACAACAGACTATTTTCACAGTTGTAGTGAAAATATGGGAATGCCCAATAATTTTAACGGGTTTCAAAAGACAAAGTTTGGGGAAGCCTAT
This sequence comes from Costertonia aggregata, assembly GCF_013402795.1. Taxonomy (GTDB): domain Bacteria; phylum Bacteroidota; class Bacteroidia; order Flavobacteriales; family Flavobacteriaceae; genus Costertonia; species Costertonia aggregata. Next base: position 2,760,118 of record NZ_CP058595.1, read on the forward strand.
GCGGGTTTGTACCTGTACGCCCCAAACGACTACCGGGAATACATTCAAGCCAAGCTAACCAAAACGTTGACCAAAGGGGTTTTGTACAGGGTTTCTTTTCAAATAAGCCTGGCGGAAGCATCCGATTATGCACTCAAGGACATTTTTGTTTTATTTAGTGACCATATCTTGAAAATAGCAACGGATAAGACCTTGTCCAAATCTATTTTAGCGCGATTAAGGGATGTGAAAACCTATTTGGTTCCCATAGCTGCGGATAAGTATTACGGGGATTCTAAAAAATGGACTTTGGTCTCGTTTGAATACAAGGCAAAAGGAACCGAACGATATATGTCTATCGGAAATTTCAAAAGCAACTCCCGAACTCGAAAAGTCAAGCCCAAAAATATTGGCCCAAGACCTAAAAGAAAGCAAAAAGGTTTGGTTTCTTATTATTATTTGGATATGGTTTCAATAGAAAAGGTTGCCCACGAAACCGAATTGGTTTCCTACGAGTTGGATAAGCCCCATATTTTCAAAAACGTGCTATTTGATTTTGATGCCTACACACTTTCGGATGTTTCAAAGAAAGAGATAAAACGTGTTTATGAGTACTTAAAAAACAATACGCAATTTCAGATTTGTATTTCTGGTCATACAGATGATCAAGGGACTATTTTTTATAATGCCAGTTTGGCTAGAAAAAGGGCAAAAATAGTATCCGATTACTTAATGGAATTGGGGCTGCCCCGAACTCGTATCACATGGCAGGGCAAAGGAGGGGCTTTTCCCATTGCTGACAATACAAGTGAGGCGGGCCGTAAACAAAATAGACGGGTTGAATTTGTGATTTCCCAAAAAGTTGAGCCCGAGCTGAACAAATAACTTTTCTTTTTAAAATCTTTATTTTTGGTGAAATAACCAAGGCAAAGAAAAATGAGAAAATTATTTTTACTGGCAATTTTGGCCATGTTATCTTCCTGTGAAGCCCCAAAAGAAAAAGTGGACCGTATTGTAGTCAATGCGAATATATATACTGTTGATTCCAATTTCTCCAGTATGGAATCTTTTGCCGTACAGGACGGAAAGTTTGTTGCTGTGGGTACATCGGAAGAAATCCAAAAAAAATATACCTCCGAACAAATCATTGATGCCGATGGTCGCACCATAGTTCCAGGTTTAATCGATGCCCATTGCCACTTTTTTGGATTGGGGATGAATCAACAAGTAGTAGATTTGGTGGGCACCAAAAGTTATGAAGAGGTCCTGGAGCGGGTAAAAACATTTCAAGAAACGAACAATAGGGATTTCATACAAGGTAGGGGATGGGACCAGAACGATTGGGATATTAAGCAGTTTCCCACAAAAAAGAAGTTGGACGAACTTTTTCCCGATACTCCGGTTGCGCTGGAGCGTGTAGACGGGCATGCTTATTTGGTTAACCAAAAAGCCTTGGACGTGGCACAAATTGATAAAAACACCCGAATACAAGGTGGGGAAATCGTTAAGGAACAAGGAATGATTACTGGAGTTCTCGTAGATGCCCCCATGGTAATGATAGATGCGATAATACCGGAGCCTTCCAAAAAAGTACAGATCCAAGCGTTAAAAGATGCGCAACGCATATGTTTTGACAATGGTCTGACTACCGTTAACGATGCTGGGCTCCACAGGAGTACCATAGAACTTATTGATAGTTTGCAGCAAGCTGGGGAGCTTTCCATTCGTGTATATGCCATGGTTAGCAATACCAAAGAAAACTTGGACTATTATTTGAACAAGGGCATAATCAAGACCGATAAGTTGAACGTGCGTTCGGTAAAGGTATATGGTGACGGGGCTTTAGGTTCCAGGGGCGCGGCACTCAGAAAAGATTATTCAGACAAACCAGGTCATTTTGGAGCAATGGTGACACCGGTAAGTAAAATAGATTCTTTAGCACAGCGCATTGCGCGATCAGATTATCAAATGAACACACATGCCATAGGCGATTCTGCCAACATAGTTGTGCTTAGGGCCTACAAAAAGGCCTTGGAAGGTAAACAAGATAGGCGTTGGAAAGTAGAACACGCCCAGGTTATCTCCGAACAGGATTTCGGTTATTTTGAAAACGGTATAATCCCATCCGTTCAACCTACACATGCCACGAGCGATATGTATTGGGCAGAGGATAGACTGGGTGAGGAAAGAATCAAAGGTGCCTATGCGTTCAAAGAGTTGTTGAACAAAGCGGGTAAAGTTGCTTTGGGGACCGATTTTCCCGTGGAGCAGGTGAGTCCGTTCCTTACTTTTTACGCATCGGTAGCAAGGAAAGATTTGGAAAACTATCCAGACGGTGGCTTTCAAATGAAAGATGCTTTGTCTCGGGAAGAAACCTTAAAAGGGATGACCATTTGGGCGGCTTATTCCAATTTTGAAGAAAATGAAAAGGGAAGTATCGAAGTGGGGAAAATGGCCGATTTTGTCATTTTGAGCGATGATATCATGGTAGTTCCGGAAAATGAAATCCCTAATTTAAAAGCCGAACAGGTTTATATTGGTGGTAAAATAGCGGAGTAAGAATAAAAAATTTCCCAAATAAAAAAGCCGGGGCATAGGCCCCGGCTTTTTTATAAAATCGCTGGTGCTCTTACATCGTAATCGGTACGGCAACACGTGTAGTTCCCCAACCCATGACCATATGTACGCCATCTTCCACTTCTTTAAAAGCGATTGAAAAGGCTTCAAGAGATTTGCTATCTGTACTTGCACCGGCTTTTACTCTTGCCACATCATTGGCTTCCTTGTAAAAATACGAACCCCATTCGTTCAATTTGTTGTGCAGGATAACGGTCCATTCCTTCTCTCCGGGAATCGTTAATAAGGCATAAGTGCCTGCTTTGACATCCTCGCCGCCAAAGTTTACATCTTGGTAAAACGTAATTTCCGGGGCTTCGTTCGCACCCGTTCTCCATACTTCCCCTTCTTTAGCCAAACTAGATACGGTACGGCCTTTTAATTGTGGCCTTCCGTATATGATACGAACTTTTTTGTCTGATTCTTTGTAACTAGAAGGGTAACTGGCGGCATCCATTGGACTTTTGTCCAAATCGCTAAAATCCTGAGCGGAGACCCCTGTAGTGAAAGTCAATGCTAAAATAAATGTGCTAATGGTAAGTAATTTTTTCATGATAGTTTAATGTTTTTTGTGTTGTTAAATCTAAGGAGTATTGTAAATAATAATAGCCAAAGAGTCGTTAATTTTTAACATACTTACAAATAGCATGGTTTTTATGCCTTGCAGACTATAATTAGTATCAATTTTTATTCGCTTATTGTAAAAAAAGATAATATCGAAACCATTTATGCTATAATTGTTTTATAACTGAAAGATTTAATTCATTTTTGATTATTAATTGATGTAAATAGAAGACTATGTGTGGAATTGTTTGTGCATTCGATATCAAGGAAAGCACCGAAAAGTTAAGGCCCCAGTTATTGGAAATGTCCAAAAAAGTAAGGCATAGAGGACCGGATTGGAGTGGTATATATGCGGGTGAGAAAGCTATTTTAGCCCATGAAAGGTTGGCCATAGTTGATCCGGCATCCGGAAAGCAACCCTTGTTCAGTCCAGATGGTAAAATAGTATTGGCGGCCAACGGCGAAATATACAATCATCGTGAGTTACGTAAACAGTTTGAAGGAAAGTACGATTTTCAAACCGAATCGGATTGTGAGGTGATTTTGGCCTTGTACCAAGAAAAAGGTGCGGACTTTTTGGACGAATTGAACGGAATATTTGGTTTTGCGATTTATGATTCCAAAAAGGATGAATATTTCGTAGCCCGTGACCACATGGGGATAATCCCTTTGTATATGGGATGGGATGACAAAGGTACTTTTTATGTGGCTTCAGAATTAAAGGCCTTGGAAGGCACTTGTGTTAAAGTTGAACTGTTTCCTCCTGGGCATTATTTGAAAAGCTCGGAAGAGGAAGTTCAAAGATGGTATTCCCGGGATTGGATGGAGTATGATGCCGTAAAAGAGAACGAGACCAGTATTGAGAAAATAAAGGAAGCTTTGGAAGCTGCCGTACACAGGCAGTTGATGTCCGACGTTCCCTATGGGGTTTTACTTTCAGGCGGTTTGGATTCATCGGTAACCTCTGCCATAGCAAAAAAGTATGCCCAAAAACGTATAGAATCCGATGACACGACCGATGCTTGGTGGCCGCAGCTGCATTCCTTCTCGGTAGGTTTGGAAGGTTCTCCGGATTTGGCAGCCGCCCAAAAGGTAGCGGACCATATCGGTACGGTACATCACGAAATCAAGTTTACCATACAAGAAGGTTTGGATGCCATTCGAGACGTTATCTACAACCTCGAAACCTATGATATAACCACTATCAGAGCTTCTACGCCCATGTACCTTATGGCTCGGGTAATTAAATCAATGGGAATTAAGATGGTTTTATCCGGTGAGGGTGCCGATGAGCTTTTTGGAGGCTATTTGTATTTTCATAAGGCACCTAGCCCAAAGGATTTTCATGAAGAAACGGTTCGCAAACTGGATAAGTTGCACATGTACGACTGTCTTAGGGCCAATAAATCTCTGGCAGCTTGGGGCATAGAGGGGCGGGTTCCTTTTTTGGATAAAGAGTTTATGGATGTCGCAATGCGTATAAATCCCAAAGATAAAATGATAAACGGTGAACGTATGGAAAAATGGGTAGTTCGCAAAGCTTTTGAAGATATGCTGCCCGAAAGTGTGGCATGGAGGCAAAAAGAACAGTTCTCGGATGGTGTAGGGTATAGTTGGATAGATACTTTAAAGGAATTGGTAGATAAGGAGGTTTCTGGGGAACAGTTGAAAAATGCCAATTTCCGTTTTCCCATACAAACACCCACATCCAAAGAAGAATACTATTATCGCTCTATTTTTGAAGAACATTTTCCAAGCGATACCGCTGCCTTGAGCGTTCCGCAGGAACCTTCTGTGGCCTGCAGCACAAAAATCGCCTTGGAGTGGGACGAAGCGTTCAAAAACATGAACGACCCATCGGGTAGAGCGGTCGCCAATGTGCATACAGATGCCTACGATAAGTAGATTTCGGCTTTTGATAAACCGAATTCTGCCTAATAACGGTTTTCATTTTGAACAGGAAATAAGAAGCACCTTACATTTGGTGCTTCTTCATTTTATAACGATGCTTTTCTTCATTTTTACCATGGTATTCACCAGAGTAATTTTCCACAATTTTTGTTGATAACTTAGCTGTTAAGGAATTGTCAAAAACCTATATTTCATGGGGTATTGCGTATATTTGTAAGATTGCAAAATTTGAAGTAACAACAACCTTAAATCTATGAGCGAAGAAGCAAATAATAAAGATCAAAACAAGAAGCCCGAAGAGCATTTGATAGGGGATAACAAAAGAGCATATTCAGCAGATAGTATCCAAGCTTTGGAGGGTATGGAGCATGTTAGAATGCGACCCTCCATGTACATAGGTGATGTTGGGGTACGCGGTTTGCACCATTTGGTCTATGAAGTGGTAGATAACTCTATTGATGAGGCCATGGGCGGCCACTGTGATACCATAAGTGTTACGATTAATGAGGATAACTCTATCACCACTAAAGATAACGGTAGGGGCATACCTGTTGATTTGCATAAAAAAGAGGGTGTCTCGGCCCTAGAAGTAGTCATGACCAAAATCGGTGCCGGTGGTAAGTTTGACAAGGACTCCTACAAGGTTTCAGGTGGACTTCATGGTGTTGGGGTTTCCTGTGTGAATGCACTATCAAATCACCTACGCGCAACAGTACATCGGGACGGTAAAATTTGGGAACAGGAATATGAAAGGGGAAAGGCCCTATATCCGGTAAAGCAAATAGGTGAGACCAAAGAAAGGGGTACCATCGTAACCTTTCATCCGGATGAAACGATTTTTACCCAAACCATAGAGTTCAGTTACGAAACTTTATCCAATAGAATGCGTGAGCTTTCTTTTTTGAACAAGGGGATTACCATTACTATTACCGATAAACGCCAAAAAGATAAGGATAGCGAGTCCGGTTTTGTTTCGGAGACTTTTCATTCTACCGAAGGTTTAAAAGAATTTGTTCGGTTTTTGGACGGAACACGGGAGTCTTTGATACAGAGTGTCATTTCAATGGAAGGAGAGAAAAACGATATTCCGGTCGAGGTTGCCATGATATACAATACCAGTTATACCGAGAACCTTCATTCTTATGTGAACAATATCAATACACATGAAGGCGGCACACATTTATCAGGTTTTAGAAGGGGACTTACCTCTACCTTAAAGAAATATGCCGATGCTTCGGGAATGCTCGATAAACTAAAGTTCGAAGTTCAAGGGGACGATTTTAGGGAAGGTCTTACGGCCATTGTATCCGTAAAAGTGGCTGAACCCCAATTTGAAGGACAGACCAAGACAAAGTTGGGCAATAGGGAGGTTTCCTCGGCAGTAAGTCAAGCTGTTTCTGAAATGTTGACCAACTATTTGGAAGAAAACCCCGATGATGCCAAAGTAATCGTACAAAAAGTGATTCTTGCGGCACAAGCTAGGCACGCAGCTACCAAGGCCCGTGAGATGGTGCAGCGTAAAACGGTAATGAGTATTGGTGGTTTACCGGGAAAACTATCGGATTGTTCCGAACAAGATCCCGCACTTTGTGAGGTGTTTTTGGTTGAGGGAGATTCGGCAGGTGGTACCGCCAAACAAGGTAGGGATAGGAATTTTCAAGCCATACTACCGTTACGGGGTAAGATATTGAATGTTGAAAAGGCCATGCAACATAGGGTTTTTGAGAATGAGGAAATCAAGAATATTTATACCGCACTTGGCGTTACGATAGGAACGGAAGAGGATAGCAAAGCCCTCAACCTGGAAAAATTGCGTTACCACAAAGTGGTCATTATGTGTGATGCTGACGTGGATGGTAGCCATATCGAGACTTTGATACTCACGTTCTTTTTCCGTTATATGCGGGAACTCATAGATGGCGGTCACGTGTACATAGCTACGCCACCTTTGTATTTGGTTAAAAAAGGACAAAAGAAAAGATATGCGTGGAGCGATAAGGAGCGTGATGAAATTGCCGAAAGTTTTAACGGTAGTGTAGGTATACAACGTTACAAAGGTCTTGGTGAGATGAACGCCGAGCAATTATGGGATACGACCATGAATCCCGAATACAGGACTTTAAGGCAGATAACCATTGATAACGCTACGGAATCAGATCGTATTTTTTCTATGTTGATGGGCGATGAAGTACCACCAAGGAGGGAATTTATAGAGAAGAATGCCGTATATGCCAATATAGACGTTTAAATAACCTTGGTTTTACAACAAAAACTCGCACTATTGATGCGAGTTTTTTAGTTTTGGGAAATATAGAAATCAGATGTAACGCACAATAACTTCGACGTATCGTAGTTATGGGTACACAATCTAAACTTTTTTAAAAGGTTTCAAAATTTTCAAAACATGAAAAAAATACTTTTTTTGATGGCAACGGCGGTATCATCTTTAGGAATTGCCCAAGCCAACTTAGATGATTTATTCGCTGCGGGTATAGATGATGCCCAGCGCTTCACGAACGATTATTTGGCACCTGTTTCGGAATCTGTGGTTTACAGTATTTCAAATGGATGGTACAATAGTGCCAAGGCAAAGCCTTTGGGCGGATTTGAAATTTCGATAATCGGTAACATTACAGGGTTTAAGAATAAAGATGACAAAACGTCTTTTGTGCTCAACACGGCAGAATATGAAAATTTACAGTTTGTAGATGGTGAGACATCCAAATCGGTATCCACTGCTCTGGGAGATATTGAAGGTGTACGGGCTTTTGTTGAGGTTGAGGTTGCACCGGGAGTAACGGAAAGGCAAGAATTTGAACTACCTACCGGACTTTTGGCAGAAGGTTTGAATTTTATGCCCTCGGGATATTTACAGGGTAGTGTGGGCTTGATAAAAGGGTTGGAGGTCAAAGCACGTTTTTTGCCAAAAATTGATACTGACGATGTAAAAATAGGTCTGTTTGGTGCGGGGTTACAATATGACTTTACAAGTAGCCTTCCTGCGGACAAGCTTTTGCCTGTAGCGATTTCCGGTGTCATTGGCTATACATCACTAACAGGGGAATACGATTTTACGGATGCGGGACTTTTTGATGGAGACCGGCAAATCATCGACACAAAGTTTTCTTCATGGACTTTCAATGCCGTCGCATCAACCAGACTACCGGTGATAAATTTTTATGGTGGATTAGGATATGTTACGGGAAAATCGACTACGGATGTTTTAGGGGATTATACCGTAGGGGTAGGGCCACTTTCAACAACGGAAACCGACCCGTTTTCCATTTCAAGGAACGTTAGCGGGGTAACCGCTAATGTGGGTACCAAATTAAAACTTGGCTTTTTCAGGCTTAATGTGGATTACACACTTGCAGAATTCAATACGTTGACCGCGGGAATTAATTTTGGTTTTAGATAGGTCTTTAATTAAATTGACATAAAACAAAAAGAGCCCGGTATACCGGGCTCTTTTTGTAGCTTTCGGGCATGTTTTTATTCTCTTATGGCTAAAACTTCCCCGGTATTTTCTTTCAGGAATTCAATTTCGGTAGATGTTTCCATTTTAACGATATCATCGGGCTTATCGGTTCCAGGGTAGGAAATCGTATATGTATCCTTTTCGACCTTCCAGCTAAAATCTGTTTTTAAAGTGAGATTTTTACTTTCATAACGATGATATCTTCCAAGATAGGCATCGTTAAAAATCCATTCTTGCCTAACGGTAGCCTTGTTGGTAGATGACGTATTTTTTACTTCGACCTTTGACCAAATCCCTATCACGGGATCATTGTTTTCGGGGATTCTTGAACAGTTACTGGCTAGGATAATGCCAATAATCGCCAAAAATGACAGGAACTTTTTCATTTAAGTAGGTTTATCAATAAGATTTGGGATTATGATAACGTAGGTTCTTGATTGGGTATTGCTAAAATTCGATGTATTGCACAATAATCATACATTCTTCGTTGAAACGTCATTTTCTTTAACACTACATAAGGTTTTCAAGGTCTTTTTACAGGCGTGGTATGTTTAACATTTAAGGCTTTTTTAAGTGGACGTGGCCTTATTATGTTAAAGCAAAACTGTATTTTTGCTCAACGAAAAATCAATTTAAAACATTATACATATGAAAGTTACCATAGTAGGGGCCGGAGCCGTTGGAGCAAGCTGTGCAGAGTACATTGCCATTAAAAATTTTGCATCGGAAGTTGTTCTCTTGGATATTAAGGAGGGATATGCCGAAGGAAAAGCAATGGATTTAATGCAGTGCGCATCCTTAAATGCATTTGACACCAAAATCACAGGTGTCACGAACGACTATTCCAAAACTGCCGGTAGTGATATCGCCGTAATAACATCGGGTATTCCGAGAAAACCGGGAATGACCCGTGAGGAGCTTATCGGTATCAATGCGGGCATTGTAAAAAGTGTTTCCAGTAACCTTATTGAGCATTCGCCCAACGTAACATTGGTCGTAGTGAGCAACCCTATGGATACAATGACCTACTTGGTACATAAGACCGCTGACCTTCCCAAAAATAAGATAATAGGTATGGGCGGAGCGTTGGATAGCGCCCGGTTTAAATATAGATTGGCCGAAGCTTTGGAAGCCCCCATTTCTGATGTAGATGGTATGGTGATCGGTGGCCATAGCGATACGGGGATGGTGCCCTTGACCTCGCAAGCTTCAAGAAACAGCATTAAGGTGTCCGAGTTTTTATCGGCCGAAAGGTTAGAGCAGGTCGCTGCTGACACCAAAGTGGGTGGGGCCACCCTAACAAAATTACTGGGAACCAGTGCTTGGTATGCGCCAGGTGCGGCAGTATCAGGTTTAGTTCAAGCCATCGCTTGTGACCAAAAGAAAATGTTCCCTTGCTCAACGTATTTAGAAGGGGAATACGGTCTAAACGACATATGTATAGGAGTTCCCGTAATTTTGGGTAAAAATGGTATCGAGAAGATAGTTGATATTGCATTGAGCGATGACGAAAAAGCAAAAATGCAGGAAAGTGCCGCGGGTGTTACCAAGACTAATGGACTTTTAGAACTGTAGTTACTCATAACATCCCTTAAAATATAGCCATCCCGCCCAATTCATCTTGGGCGGGATGGCTTGTTTTATATTTAGTATAAATAAATTGTCAGTTCTTAGGGTAAATCATATATTTGCACGCTATTATAAATACCATAAAAATACATTTAACCAATGCAAAATAAAGGACTTATAAAGCTTTTTGCTTTCCTGTTCGGACTAGTGAGTATATATCAGTTGTCCTACACTTTTATTACCAATAAAGTTGAAAACGAAGCAGAAGTTTTTGCCGCGAACAAAATCTCGGAATCCGAAGAGGACTATATTGCAAAAAGGGAGGCTGTTGAAGCCAGATACCTAGATTCTATCGGTAAAGATCCCATTTTTGGCTATACCAATTACAATGAGGCAAAGACCAAAGAGCTTAACAAGGGCCTTGACCTTAAAGGTGGTATAAACGTAACGTTACAGATATCTGTAAAAGACATCTTGAAAGGGCTTGCCAATAATACCAAAAATCCCATTTTCAATAAAGCATTGGCAGATGCAGATGAAGCTTCCAAAAACAGTGATGATCGCTACTTGGATTTGTTTTTTGAGGCCTTTGATAATATCAAAGGCGATACAAGGTTGGCTTCTCCCGATATTTTCTTCACAAAAAGTTTAAGTGAAGAAATTGGCAGTATGGATGCCGATGATGCCGCTGTTAAAAAAATCATTAGCGAAAAAGTAGATGAGTCCATTATATCGGCATTTGAGGTGTTGCGCGAGCGTATTGATGGTTTTGGGGTTACCCAGCCCAATATCCAGAGAGAGGGCAACTCCGGTCGTATTTTGGTAGAATTACCGGGAGCCAGGGATATAGCCCGGGCTCAAGAGCTCTTGTCGAGTACGGCCCAACTGGAGTTTTGGGAAACGTTTGCGCCGAGCAACCAATCTATTGGCAATTTTTTAGTTGCGGCCAATGAAGAATTAAAATCTTTGGTCGAAGTTGATAGTACGCGACAGGAACTACAAAAACCAGAATCTGAAATAGATTCCCTCTTGTCCGATGTAACGCAAGACTCTTTGGATTTGAACACACAGGTAAATCCTTTATTCGATTTGATTCAGGGTGCGGGTAGTGGTTACGCCATAGCCAAAGTAGCCATAAAGGATACGGCCAAAGTAGGGGAGTATCTCAGAATGAAGAGCATTCGTAGATTAATACCCAACGATTTACAGTTCATTAAATTTCTATGGGAAAGACCGGCCAAAGATTCTGAAGTGGTTGATTTATACGCCCTAAAATCCAATCGTGAGAACGAACCCAGAATAAGTGGTGACGTCGTAACCGATGCCCAAGATACATTTGACCAATACAACAAGGCAGCAGTTTCAATGAGTATGAACACTCGTGGAGCCAAAGAATGGGAAGAGCTTACCGGTGATGCCTTTAATAATCAAACTGGGATTGCCATTGTTCTTGACAATAAGGTATACACTGCACCGGGGGTTTCAACTGGTCCAATTTCCGGTGGCCGTTCGGAAATCACGGGAACATTTACCGTGAACGAGACGAAGGATATTGCCAACGTACTGCGTGCGGGTAAACTGCCTGCTTCCGCAGAAATCATAGATTCATTCGTGGTAGGGCCGTCTTTGGGTCAAGAAGCTATCGATAGTGGCTTTATGTCCTTTTTGATTGCCATGGCCTTTGTACTGTTATGGATGATTTTTTACTACGGCAAGGCTGGTATTTTTGCCGATATCGCACTGATATTGAATATTATTTTAATTTTTGGTGTACTGTCCAGTTTAAGCGCTGTTTTGACTTTGCCCGGTATCGCTGGTATCGTATTGACCATAGGTATGTCCGTTGATGCGAACGTACTTATTTTTGAGCGTATTAAAGAAGAGCTTGGAAAAGGCAAGGGAAAATCACAGGCCATCGCCGATGGTTTCGGAAACGCCTTGTCCTCTATTTTAGATGCCAACATTACAACAGGGCTTACGGCATTGATACTTTTTGTTTTTGGTTCGGGACCCATCAAAGGCTTTGCAACAACTCTATTAATAGGTATACTTACCTCTTTGTTCACGGCAATTTTCATCACACGTTTGTTGGTGGATTGGTACATTAGTGCAAAAGACAGAAGGCTGGATTTCTCAACCAGTATTACGAAGAATCTGTTCAAGAATATGAATATTAACTTCTTGAGCAAACGTAAAATAGCATACATTTTATCGTTTATTCTAGTGGGTATCGGTTTATTTTCCCTAATTACGCAAGGGCTTCAACAAGGTGTTGATTTTGTCGGGGGGCGCAACTATCAAATTAGGTTTGAAAATGCCGTAAGTGCATCTGAGATTACCAATGAGTTGACCGAAGCCTTAGGGAGTGCCAATGCTAAAACTTTTGGCGAGGCCAACCAAATTATGGTCACTACCAATTATAAGGTCGATGTACAAGGAACAGAAGTCGATGACGAGATTTTGGACATACTGTTCAAATCACTACAAAAATACCTACCTGACGGTACTTCCTATGAAGAATTTGTACCAGGTGGGGGCAACGGAGAAGTAGGTGTTCTCAAATACAGAAAAGTAGGGCCTACCATTGCCGATGATATCAAAAAGAACGCTTTGTGGGCCATCATAGGTTCTTTGGCCGTTGTGTTCCTATACATCTTATTACGTTTTCGTAAATGGCAGTTCTCCTTAGGTGCAGTTGTTGCGGTATTCCACGATGTATTGATAGTTTTGGGTGTATTCTCACTTGTTGGTAAGATAATGCCTTTTAATATGGAAATTGATCAGGCCTTTATCGCAGCCATACTAACGGTAATCGGGTATTCCTTGAACGATACCGTGGTCGTGTTCGACCGTATTCGTGAAATCATAGCCGAACGTGGATGGAAAGGTGGGGAAAATATCAATTCTGCCGTGAACAGTACTTTAGGTAGAACCTTGAACACGTCATTGACGACCTTAGTGGTACTATTGGCCATATTTATTTTTGGTGGGGAGTCCTTAAGAGGATTTATGTTCGCAATGATTATTGGTGTTGTCGTCGGTACATACTCTTCAGTATTTATAGCAACGCCGGTAATGTATGACTCTTTAAAGAAAAAAATAAGTTCTGGCGCAGTTACAGAGTAAGTTTTTTATACTATAGATTTATAAAAGGCCAAAATCCTCCTATAACTTGGTAGGGTTTTGGTCTTTCACTTTAGCATCTTTCCCACAGAGCCTGTATCGGTAATTTGTAGTTCATAAATATACTGGGGAAGCAAACCGGGTTCGTCCCTGTGGGAGACAAAAATAATAGCCGTATCGCTTTCTTTTGCGAATATATTTACCAAGCTTACAAAAAGTGCAGCACTGGTATCATCCAACCCTGCGGTAGTTTCGTCTAAAATAAGTAAAGGCGGATGTTTTATCATGGCCCTGATGCACATCACCAAGCGTTTGTTTCCCTCTGAAAGTTCATTGAACCATTGATGTCTTTTATCCCAAAACCCAGCTAGTTTCAGCCATCGTTGGGCAAGGTTTAATTGTGCCTCGGTAGCCTTGATATACAAACCAACAGAATCGTTTAAACCAGATATTACCATATTCTCTACGGAGTGAATACCTTTAAAACTTTCGGTCATGGAAGGCGTAAAATAGCCTATTTTCTCTTTTATCTCCCAAACGCTTTCCCCACTTCCTTTTTTTTGCCCAAAAAGATATAGTTCTTGCCCATATCCTTTTGGGTTCTCACCGGTTATCATAGATAGTAAGGTTGTTTTTCCACTGCCATTGTCTCCCCGTAGCTCCCAAAACTCCCCCTTTTTTATGGTCCAATGGATACTTCTTAAAATAGGTTTATTCAGATAACTGACACTTATATTTTCTAACCTGATTAGGATATCATCATGAACCCTTATTTTGGTCAATGGTTTAGGGATGTTTTCATCAAAGGCTTCGTAAATGGTTTTTTGATGGTTTTTTATATTTTTTAATGGTTGTAACGTGTTGCCTTTTAACCTAAAGGATGTTTTTATAAATGGTAGCGCATCGCTTTCCCTGCCGATTATTTGTATTAGGTAAATTTCGTCGGAAATGGTTTTGAGCCTTTCTTTAAGCTCGGTTCGGGTTTTTCTGTCCAAATTATCAAAGGGATTGTCAAGCACTATAAAATCTGGCTTCGTTTTTAGAATATAGTCTAGCAGTGCTTTTTTTTGTTCGCCACTTGACATTGATTTTAGGCTTTGCGATGTTTTTCGGGTAACGATTTTGATACCGTGACGATTTTCTTCATCTATAAATTTGATGATTTCCGCTTTTGAGAATATAGCTCCTTTCTTTTTCTTTAATTCTAAAAAATAGGGCGATTCAATTGTATTGAATATCAAATCGAGGGCATAGTCTATGCTGGAGTTGTTGTCTGAGAAAATTATCCAATGCTTTTGACTCATAACCGCACCCTAAAAATATGGACTAAATTCTTATGGTACGTCGTGGTCTTCTCCAAAACCATACCATTGGCTAATGCTACTTTTTGGGAGGGAATATTATTTACCTGTATTATTGAAATAAGCGTTTTGGCCAGTTTGTTTTTTTTTGCGTGCTGCTTGCATTTTATAGCGGCCTCGGTCGCAAATCCCTTTTTCCAGTATTCTGGCAGTATTGAGTATCCTATTTCCAACTCTTTTTGACCATCAACGTTTTGCAACAATAGACCACATTGGCCGATTAGCTGACCGGTTTCTTTCAATAGTACAGCATTTTTGCCCCCTAATCTATTTTTATATCGATAAAAAGTGCGTTCCAAATCTTGTTCGCAGGCTTCAATGGGATTTAGCGATAAACCTTCCCAAAACTCCGATGTTCTTTTGTCTTGGTGAAAAGGCAGCCAATCTTCAAAATCCGTAGGGCGTACTTCTCGGAACGCTAATCGTTTTGTTTCCCTGCCAACGAGAAGAAAATCCATTTTTTCAATGTTTTGAAAAATTTACCTTATCCCCGACTTCCAAACCCCATTTTTCCGCTAGACCGGCATTTACCTCTAATACATATTGTACGGGAACTTGTGAGGAAAGGCTATTTTCATTAAAAGGTTGTGCATTTTTTTGAAAACTGGCAATGGTAGAATCTGCCTTAATATAAATGATGTCTAGCGGAAATTGTGTGTTTTTCATGTAGAATGCATGCATTTGCTCATCAGAAAATACAAATAACATACCTTGATAGTCTTCTATACTTTCTCGATACATAAGACCTGTTTGCGTTTCATACTCCGATTCCGCAATTTCAATATCTAAGGTGGTCAAAAGCGAATCGGTTTCTTTTTGGTAGATGTACAGCTTCCCTTCCTTTTCAAAGACAATGGGTTCTGTTTTAATGACCTTTTTGGCTTTTTCGCTACAAGATTGAAGCACAAAAACGTAAACGAGTGAAAAGGCAACGATTTTGAAAATATTTTTCATTTTGCATTATATAATATAAAATACCGCGCAGTGTTCGATATTATTTTTTTGCGGTCGAGGGTCGAAACATAAAGTACAAACCGATAAGTATAAAAGGTATACTCAACCATTGACCAATAGAAAGAAGTTCCATAGACTGATCAAACTCGTTTTGTCTTTCTTTCAAAAATTCGATGAAAAACCTAATGGTCCAAAGGCATACCAAGAAGGTCCCGAATAAAAAGCCGGTTTTCTCCCTCTTGTCCGTTTTCCAATATAGAAAATATAGCAGTGCGAACATAAATATGTAACAGACCCCTTCATACAATTGTGAAGGATGTTTGTAGTCTACCGTTTCGAGTAAAGAAGAAAAATTTGGGTTATTTTCGATCATATCATACGCAGCGTTGACCGTTTTGGCCTTGGTCGCTCGCATAGCTTCCCCAGGTGATATGCCGTCACGTATAAAGCGTGTGGCGAAAATAAATGACTCGTCGACTTTTGTACCAACGATTTCAGAATTGAAGAAATTACCCAAGCGCACGCAAAAAGTACCTATTGCCGAGGCGACAACGGCCCTGTCCAAAACCCATAGCATTTTTAGATTTTGCTTTTTGGCGTACAGATAAATGCCTATAATGGCCCCTATGGTTGCACCATGGCTGGCAAGGCCGGTAAAACCAGTAAATTGATATCCATCAATAAACCCAAATAGACTTTCTCCAGCACTTTCACGTATGGGTAATAATATCTCCAGTAAATGATTTTTATAGTAGGCCCAATCGTAAAAAAAGACATGCCCCAAACGTGCACCCAGCATTATGGATACCACACAGTGGATAAAAAGTGAGTCCAACTGTTCCATAGTTTTCTTCTCCCGAAGAAAAATCTTTTTCATAATGTACCAGCCTAGGGCGAAAGCAACAATCCATAAAAGATTATAGTATTTTATTTGTAGGGGCCCGAGGGTAAAAAGGGTTTCGTTCGGGTTCCAGGTAAAGCCTAAAAAATACATAGTACATTATTTTGAGGGGCTAAGATAGTAAAAGCCCCATAGCCCCCAAAGGGGGAAGCCAAATCATCGGACAAAAGAATTTTTATAGGTTTTTATGATTTTTACGTTCGGATTTTTTTATGGAACGGGGTCATAGCCTTTGCCGCCCCAGGGATTGCAGCTAAAAATACGTTTTGTCGCTAACCAACCTCCTTTAAAAAGACCATGTTTTTTCAACGCTTCCAAGGTGTATTGCGAACAGGTCGGGGAATAGCGGCATGTGGCCGGGGTTAAGGGAGAAATAAAATTTTGATACAACTTTACCAAAAGAACAAATGGCGTTATTAGTATTTTTTTAAAGGAGAATTTCAAGAGTATCGTAAATTTAATACCATAAAAATACGATAATTAGATGTGCAATAGTCGCAAAATAAAAATCCGCATGTAGTATGCGGATTTTTACTGAGCGTTAAAAACATTACTCCTCTCCAAGATGTATGGGTTCTAAATTATGACGCTCTTCTTCGGTAAATAATTTAGAATGGATGATAAAACGTATCCCCATGGGAATTTCCAAAGAAAAGCTGGCACCTCTCCCCTTTACAATGCCAACGGTCAACTGGGTATGTTTCCAGTATTCAAACTGATCTTTTGACATATAAAAGTCACAATCACAGATATTGCCAAGCCAAACATCATTCTCATTTATCATAAAATCTCCTTTTGGAAAACACATCGGGGACGATCCATCACAACATCCGCCACTTTGATGAAACATGAGTTCGCCATGGGTTTCCTTTAACTTGCCAATGACCTCTTCGGCCTCAGGGGTTACCAAAACTCTTTTTACGACCTTCATTTTTAAAAGAATCCCATTGCTTTTTTATCATAGGAAATCAGCATATTTTTCGTCTGTCTGTAATGTGCCAGCATCATTTTATGGTTTTCCCTTCCGATACCGGATTTTTTATAACCACCAAAAGGAGCATGGGCAGGATACAAATGATAACAGTTTACCCAAACGCGACCCGCCTGCACGGCCCTTGAAATTTTGTAGGCTTGATGGGTGTCGCGGGTCCATACCCCGGCACCTAACCCATATAACGTATCATTGGCAATCTCAATAGCCTCCGCTTCGTCTTTAAAAGTAGTGACGCATACGACAGGGCCAAATATTTCTTCTTGAAAAACACGCATCTTGTTATTTCCTTTGAGTATTGTAGGTTGAATATAATAACCGCCTTCAAGCCCTTCATTGTATGCTGCTTTACCTCCTGTAAGTACCTCGCAGCCTTCTTCTTTACCTATGTCTATGTAGCTCAATATTTTTTCATATTGGTCGTTTGAAGCCTGTGCGCCCATCATGGTGCTTGGGTCAAGCGGGTGTCCAAGTTTTATTGCATTGGTACGCTCAATGACCCTTTCTATGAATTTGTCAAAAATACTTTCCTGGACCAACATGCGCGAGGGGCATGTACATACTTCGCCTTGGTTTAACGCAAACATAACGGCACCTTCCAAACATTTATCGAAGAACTCGTCATCAGCATCCATTACATTTTCAAAAAATATGTTCGGTGATTTTCCGCCAAGTTCCAAAGTTACCGGAGTGATATTCTTTGATGCATATTGCATGATCAATTGCCCTGTTGTTGTCTCCCCGGTAAAGGCAACTTTATTGATCCTTGGGCTTGAGGCTAGAGGCTTGCCCGCTTCTGCACCAAAGCCATTAACAATGTTCAGTACGCCTGCAGGCAGAATATCCTGAATCATCTCCATAAGTATCAATATGCCTACCGGAGTTTGCTCGGCTGGTTTCAATACAACGCAATTACCGGCGGCCAATGCTGGGGCAAGCTTCCAAGTGGCCATTAGTATGGGAAAGTTCCATGGGATTATCTGCCCAACAACTCCCAGAGGTTCTGTTATGTTAAGTGCTACAGTGTTTGAGTCCAATTCACTTACCGAACCTTCCTCGGCACGTATAACACCTGCAAAATATCTGAAATGGTCTATCGCCAAAGGCATATCCGCTGCCCTTGTTTCTCGAATGGCTTTTCCATTGTCCCAAGTCTCCGCCCTGGCCAATGCCTCAAGGTTCTGTTCCATCACATCTGCAATTTTTAAGAGCATATTACTTCTTGTTGTGGCCGATGAATTGTTCCACGCCCTGGCAGCTTCCCAAGCAGCATCTATAGCGAGTTCAACATCCTCTGCAGTGGAGCGTGGTATTTTGGTGAACGCAGTGCCATCAACCGGTGATACATTTTCAAAATACTCTCCTTTTACGGGAGCTGTCCATTTTCCGCCAATGAAATTTTCGTACTGGGTCTTAAATTTTGGCTTTTGTAGAACATCTTGTTCTGTTGTTTGTGTGCTCATAATCGTATATGTTAAATTAATTTATATGGTATGCTCATCAGTAATACACTTAAAGATGTATTAAATGTAATTGAGTTGTCACTAATTTGTCTGACCAATTCTGCTAATAATATGAACTATCCTATCATTCGTTGTTAAATCGTTATTTTAATCATAGTTATTTTATATATTTCTTAGTATATTGAATGTTAAAATGATAATATATATGTGATGTTGGGACTGACCAATACATTTCTCTCGAATAGAAAACTAGAAACATTGGTAGAGAATAAAACCTCGTACACGTTGAACAATGCGGCTCTGCATGTTTTTGAGACGCACCAACAGGCTAAAAAGGTTTTATTGAAGTTTGACCAACCTGTATTGGCCAGTATGATAGAAGGAAAAAAGGTAATGCACCTTAGGGATTATGAATCTTTTGACTTTTTGCCCGGAGAATCTTTGATATTGCCCTCTAACGAGACCATGTGCATTGATTTTCCCGAAGCTATGCGAAAAAAACCTACACGCTGTTTGGCACTGGCTATATCAGAGGATAAGATAAATAAGGTTTTGCAATTAATGAACGAAACCATGCCCAAACATGATAGTATGGAGTGGGGTTTAATGGATTATAATTTCCATTTCGTAAACGACATGGGTATTTTTCAAATACTGCAAAGACTTATGTTTTTGTTTTCAGAAGACCATCCTTCCAAAGATTTTTTTGTGGATAATATGCTGCGTGAGTTGATTATTAGAATTTTACAGACCAACGAGCGAAAAATATATTCCAATTCTACATTTGCGCTAAGCTCCAACAGTAGATTGGCCTTTGTGATACGTTATATAAGAGAGCATCTGCATGAATCTTTAAATATTATCGAACTTAGTAAAAAGGCCTGTATGAGTCCTTCACATTTTCATAGGGTATTTAAGACTGAACTAGGTATTTCTCCCATTGAGTTCATAAATAATGAAAGAATCAAACTAGCAGTTGGGCTCTTGCAAGACTCAAGCCGGAGCATAAAAGACATCTACATGGAATGTGGTTTTGACAGTAGATCCTATTTTAACCGTGTATTTAAGTCAAAAAAGCATATCTCTCCTGGCGAGTACCAGTCAAAAGTTTTAAAAAATAGGAATTGAGCCCGTGGCCTTTATATCAATGCAAATTAAAGGTGGTGCCGTCTTTGCCATCTTTCAGTTGAATACCCAGTGCACTTAGCTCATCCCTTATTTTATCCGAAGTGGCAAAATCTTTATTGACTCTAGCCTCGTTGCGTAACTGTATCAACAGTTCAACCACTCCCGATAGCTTGCCCGAGCCATTTTCAGCGGTATTTTTGCGTTCTAGCCCAAGTATTTCAAAAATGAAATTATGAAGTATATTTTGCAGGTTTTCCCTATCGTTTTGGGTAATGGTCTCTTTACCTTCCTTAATTAGGTTGATATGTTTTACGGCCTCAAAAAGATTGGCAATGAGTATGGGAGTGTTGAAATCATCGTTCATGGCATCATAACACTTTTGCTGCCATGCGTTGACATCAAAGTCGGTTTTGCTTCCCGTATCCAGTTTTTTGAGAAGGTCCAGTGCATCCAACAACCTATTGTATCCCTTTTCGGATGCTAAAAGTGCATCGTTGCTCATATCCAATATGCTGGTATAGTGTGCCTGCATCATAAAAAAACGAACTACAGATGGAGAGAATGCCTTGCTCAAAATATCATTTTCACCAGAAAATATCTCTCCAGGGAGTAAACTATTTCCTGTGGATTTCGCCATTTTTTTTCCGTTGAGCGTAAGCATGTTGGCGTGTAGCCAATATTTTACGGGGGAGTTTCCGTTACTGGCTTCGGCTTGGGCAATTTCACATTCGTGATGGGGGAATTTCAAATCCATTCCACCACCATGTATATCAAAGGTTTCTCCCAGATATTTGGTGCTCATGGCCGTACATTCCAAATGCCAACCCGGAAAACCGTCTCCCCATGGTGAAGGCCAGCGCATGATGTGTTGGGGTTCTGCCTTTTTCCAAAGTGCGAAATCCTGCGGGCTCTTTTTCTCGTCTTGCGCCGTGAGTTCACGTGTATTGGCAATCATATCCTCTAGCTTTCTACCGCTAAGTTTGCCATATTCGTTGGTTTCGTTAAATTTAATTACATCAAAATATACCGATCCATTGGCCTCATAAGCATATCCTTTTTCAAGGATGTCCTTAATAATCTCTATCTGTTCTATGATATGACCTGTTGCGGTCGGTTCTATACTTGGCGGAAGAAAATTGAACTTTTCCAAAATCGTATGAAAGTCTAGGGTGTAGCGCTGCACGACTTCCATAGGTTCCAATTTTTCGAGCCTTGCCTTTTTTGCGATTTTATCCTCGCCGTCCTCGGCATCATCTACCAAATGCCCTGCATCGGTAATGTTACGTACATACCTAACCTTGTAACCCAGGTGTTTCAAGTACCTAAAAATCATGTCAAACGACATAAAGGTCCTGCAGTTGCCTAAATGAACATTGCTATAAACGGTAGGCCCGCATACGTACATACCAACGTAACCTTCGTTTAAAGGTTCAAAAACTTCTTTGGATCCGGAAAGTGAGTTGTATACTTTTAGGGTTTGCTTTTGGTATAGTTGCATGGTAAGCTAAAACAATTAGAAATTGGTCTCTAGGTTGATATAGTCCAAAAACTCCCTACGAACGGACTCATCTTTGAATTTACCACCATATTCAGCGGTAACCGTACTACTTTCGATATCGCGAATACCTCTAGAATTAACGCAAAGGTGTTTGGCATCTATTACACAGGCAACATCATCGGTACCCAAAACCTTTTGGAGTTCCCTGACTATTTGTATATTGAGACGTTCCTGTACCTGCGGTCTTTTTGCATAATAATCTACAATCCGATTCATTTTAGAAAGTCCGACTACGGTACCGTTTGAAATATAGGCCACATGAGCCCTACCTACGATCGGTAGCAAATGGTGCTCACAAGTAGAATAGAGGGTGATGTTCTTTTCGACCAGCATTTCCCCATACTGGTATTTATTTTCAAATGTTGATGATTTTGGTTTTCTATCCGGATGCAATCCTCCAAAAATTTCCTTTACGAACATTTTGGCTACTCTATTGGGAGTGCCTTTTAAACTATCATCTTCGAGGTCAAGGCCCAAAGTCAGCATAACCTCTCTAATATTGTCTTGAATGCGTTCAATTTTTTCCTCGTCGCTAAGTACAAATGCGTCTTTGCGCAAGGGAGTATCTTCCGAAGAAGCAATGTGATCGCTCCCCATCTCTTCAAAATGCTCTTCCAATGTATTATTAATTTTCATCCAAACTACTGCTTTTGCGAACTGCAAAGATATACATAATATGCCACTTTACTCTTTGTTTGGGGTCTTACACAACATAAATTAGTGTTAAGGCAAGTGCCTTTATATTTTTATGTTACCCAAACTTATAGCTACCTATGACTAGTTTTCGGCTTGTAGTTTTTTTAGTTGTCCAATTTTGGAGTTTTGTGGTTTTTGCACAGATTTCACAAGATTGCGGCAATGCTATACCTATTTGTAACAACACTCCCGTAAATGGTGGAACAAGTGGTTTTGGTATTGATGATTTTGACAATGCACCTACAACGGGCTGTTTGGAGCGTACAACATCTGGAGCCATAGAATCGAACTCTGTATGGTATCGCTTCAGAACAAATGCAACAGGCCAACTAGGATTTAATATTGGGTTTAATTCAAATGAAGACTGGGATTTTGCCTTGTACAGGTCTAATGATTGTAGCGCTCTTGGAGAACCCATTCGCTGTAATTTCTTTGACAATAGCGATGCCGACACCTTTGTTGGTGTAGGCGAAGACCCTACAGGAAATGCGCAAAATATACAATATGAGGAATGGTTGCAGGTACAACCTGGGGAGGATTATTATTTATTGATCAATAATTTTAGCAGTAGCAATTCTGGTTTTTCGATTCAATTTTCAGGCAATATCTTTGTTACCAACCCTTATGATGCCTTGGACTGTACTATTATAGATAACCTCTTGGGTTCGCCGATAGCAGCATGTGAAAACGATTTTATTGAACTGGATGCAACCACAAGTAATGCGATCAATTACAATTGGTATAGGGACATTGGGACAGGCTTTCAACAGGTTATGGGAGAAAATGACCCGACGTTGCAGGCAGATCAGTCCGGTATGTATAGGGTTGAGGTAATTATTACGAGCGGGGTCAATATCATTAGCGATGTTCAAGTGGTTTTTTCGCCTGTTCCCGATACATTTTCCCTCTCCCATGAAACCATATGCTCGGAAACGATGGTTTATGACCTATCCCAAAAAGACGCTGAAGCTTTAGGTGGCCAAGACCCTAACGGTTATTTGGTCACATATTATCATACGTTGATTGATGCGTTGGATAATACGAATGCACTCCCGCGGCAATATCCGGTAAGTGTGGGTTCAGAGACTATATTTGCAAGGGTGTCTTCTTTGGTGAACCCGTCTTGTTTTGACGCACCTGAAGAATTTGATTTAACAGTTCTGGAAACCCCGGCCCTATCTTTTTCCGATGAGGCATTTATATGTGACGGTTCTACCACAAGTATAGAAATTGGTGAAACAACACCCAACTCCAATTTCACATATACGTGGAACACTGGTGAGACTACCGCTACCTTAAATGTAATAAACGAAGGGGAATACACATTGACCGCAACAAATATTCAAAACGGTGTGGTTTGTGAAGATTCAAGGACAGTGAGGGTCATCATATCACAAACACCTATTATTTCTGACATTCAGATTGATGATTTTCAAGAAACCAATATAGTGACCATTTTGACCGCTACTGACGGTAATTATGAATACCGATTGGATGATGGTCCATTTCAAGCTGAAAATGTATTTGAAGCCGTTGTAGAAGGGGAGCATACCGTAACAGTGTCTGATGTGAATGGGTGCGGTTCTATATCTGAATCTGTAGTGGTCATGGGCTATCCTAAATTTTTTACACCAAATGGTGATGACAGGAACGATTTGTGGCAGGTTGCCGGAATCGCCGCTCTACAAGAGCCTGTGGTTTCGGTTTACGATCGCTACGGCAAACTTCTTAAGCAAATGGATAAGAACAGTTCGGGATGGGACGGCACTTTTAACGGCATGATTCTACCGTCTACGGATTATTGGTTCAAACTTTCCTATATAAATACAGAAGGTGAACGAACCTATGCCAAATACCTAAAAAACCATTTTTCATTGAGGCGATAAATAGGCTCTTTTTTTATCGATTAAGTACTTAAAAAATCGGTCAAAACATACTAAAATGTAAACGCAGGAGTTATTATATACATTAAAGTATAACGTTAGCCCCTTAATTAAATGCAAAAACTCATTTGTACTGCATGCTTTTTGTTCCTTTTTTCTGTTGGTGCAATAGCTCAGAACTCGCCCGATTGTAGAAGTGCTATACCCATTTGTGCCGATGCTCCCATTATGGGCTTGTCCGATGGTAACGGCGATATCAACGATTTTGACCCCGATGTGATCAGGCAAACGGGGTGTTTGGAAAAAGGTAGTATCAGCGAGGCCAATATTGAAAACAATACATCATGGTTTGCCTTTAGAGCTTTGGCAGATGGGCAGATAGGATTTGATATAGAGGCGCTGACCACCACGGCGGAATGGGATTTTGCCGTATATGGCTCGGAAATAGAAGATGATGCTGTTTTGGATTGTGTGGATATAAGTTCAGGTACCGAGCCCATACGCTGTAATTATGAGGTAAATACCACTGGATTTACAGGTATTGGCGTTAATCCTATTTCAGGGCAAAACGGTCAACCCCCAGTAGACGATGTGACCGAAGGTAACCAAAACACTTACGATACTTGGATGGATGTAGCTGAGGGTGAAATCTATTATATATTGATAAATAATTATAACACAAATTTTGATGGCAACCCAGAGCCCTTTTCACTCACTTTCACAAATCCTCCCGGAAGTCAAGACGTAAATGAAATTTTGGATTGTACATTTAGGGATGAATTTTTAGGATTGGATATTATTGCCTGTGAAGGTGACCCCGATATTGTCTTGAGTGCAAGAAGGTCGCCAGCGGGTGCTGTTATCAACAGTGTGGTTTGGGAGTTGGATAGTGAAGACGACGGTACATATGAAACCCCATTGACAGGGAGCGGAGCCCCGGATTATGAACTAACGGTATCTTATCCAAACTCGGGTAGATATCAAGTTACAATAACAACTCCTTTTACGGTAATTACCGATGATATATTAATTACCTATTACACAACCCCTGTTTTAGACCCCGACAACGGTGTAACGATACTGGACACCAATATTAATCCCGATTATAATTTCAACGATATAGAATTTGTAGTCGATGGTGATGGGGACTACGAGTACGCCATAAATGGAGGTGAGTTTCAAGAAGACCCTATATTTTTAGATGTACCTCCTGGAGAAAACACGGTCATAATCAATGATTTGAATGGATGCGGCACTACCGAACCCATACCTTTTCTTGTAGTAGGCTATCCCAAATTTTTTACGCCCAATGCAGATAGCCGGAACGATTTTTGGAACATACAAGGCATAGAAACACTTACAGATCCTGTAGTGTTTATTTTTGATCGGTACGGAAAGTTATTAAAACAGATTGATGAGACCACATTGGGGTGGGACGGCACTTTTAACGGGAGGCCCATGCCATCATCCGATTACTGGTTCAGGTTTGAATATTCCGAGCCCGATGATCAAAATATAATAGTTGCCAAAACTACACGAAGGCATTTCAGTTTGGTTAGATAAACCGAAAAGAGATCAATTAACATTGATCTCTTTTTTTTAATCGATATACTTTATCCGATGCTAGAAATTAAGCGTATAACTTAACGTGATGTTCGTGTTGATATTGTTGAGTGCGGCCGGTGTGCTCAACCCCGTATCGAACAACAGAATATTTGAATCCCTTTCGGTACGGTTGAACCCTAGATCTAACTTGCTACCGCCAAAGTTGTAGCCAACACCCGCCGAAAAACCGGTTAAATCTCCAATGGTCTCACCATCATTGTACGGGCTTTGCTCGTAACGGTACCCCCCGCGAAGGCTCACTTTTTCTATTCTATACTCACCGCCTATTCTATATGAGGAAACGGTCCCCAGTTGATTCGCAATAAACTCGTTTTCCGAACTAAAACTTGGGTCAGAGGTAGGTCGTATCTCTGCTTGGGACATATCTTGGTAACCATAATCAAAACTCAACAAACCATCTTTCCCAAATACTACGGCTACACTACCGGTTAATTTGCCGGGCGTTTTTATGGTATATCTTTCAAATAGGTTTACAATATTGAAATCAATAAAATTGATATTGTCATCCGCTAAATCTGAATTGATGCGTTGTGAGAAATCATCGGTAAGTCTATACCAGGTAGGGGACTGGTAGCTACCACCCACTCTTATGTTGTTATTTAGTTTCGCAATAGCTCCTAGGCTGAATGAAAATCCGGTACCCTCGGTACGTAATAAATTGTCAAAATTGATAAACTGTATTTCCGAATCGGCATCAAAGCCGCCTTCCGAAAAGCGTGTTACCCTTTGATATAATACACTATGAAAATTCAGGGAGGCCCCTAAGTACAAATTCTCTTGATACTGCGAACTGGCATTGACCGTAAACTTGCTGTTGTAGCCAGCTTCACTTTGCCTAAAAGACTGGTTTACATTACCATTGTCGCTGAATTTTGCGTTGGATATGTAATCAATATTATCATCGTTGGCTTCATCTACGGGATCAATTACCCCACCAAAATAGCCTAAAAAAGCTTGTTGGTCGGCAAAACCAAGGTTGGCACCGATATCCAAATATGCATCTTCAATAAATTCTCCATCTCTCAACAGTAGGTCGCCCAAAGGCACGCCTTGCGCAAAGTTCAAAAAATAATTGTCTATACTTTGGTTACTGTTTCCCGACACAAAAGTTTCATTATCCAAGTTACGTACCATGTCATAATTTATACCAAGCGCCAGTTTTTTCCAATTTGCATCGGTATCATTGTTCTTGAATACGAACACGCCACCAACTTGATTGATCTCTAAAGCATTTAGGTCTGCAAACCCCGTACTATTAAAGTAATTTGATGTGTTTTCACGATTGTAATTGCTACCCGAGAACGTAAATTGGCTGTTGCTAAATACCGAGGAGCCAGCGGGGTTTACGTTCAGGGCCGACAAATCGCCTCCCAGGGCACCAAAAGCTCCGCCCATGGCTTGAAACCTTGCGGTTCCCTGAAGATTTTCGGTGCTGTACCTTAGCACATCATTTATGTTTTGAGCACTAACGGCCGCACACACCATAGCTAGGATGAAAGTTAAATATCTTTTCATTGTCTAATTTTTAATCATTTGATTGTTTGTGGTCTATCCTCTTCTGCCACCACTTCTACCACTTGACCTAGAGCCACCACTTGATCGTGAAGAACCTCCTGAGCTCCTGTAACTGCCCGAACTCCTTGAACTTCCTCCTGAACTACGGTAGCTTCCTGAACTTCTGGAACTACCTCCAGAGCTTCTATAACTTCCGCTACTTCTTGAACTACTTCTTCCAGAACTTCTGTAAGACGATGTTCTTGGCGATGAGGTTCTTGCACTGCTCCTGTAGCTGCCCGATCTGTTCCCGCTGCGTACACCGCTCGACGTTCCTCTTCTGTACCCACTATTTGAAGGCGAAGAGCTTCGGTAATTTCTTGAGCTACTGTTGTACCTTGGTGTGGCCCTTGTGCTTCTACTGCTCCTGTAGGCCCTGTTTTGGTCTACCCCAACATTTCTTCGAGAACTTGAGTTGCCCCTATACCTGCTGGTGTTGCCGTTTGATCTGTAACGCGACGTGTTTGCATTGGAATTGTATCGGCTGCTATTGGTCCTGTAACGGGTAGCACTTCTATTTGCATTTGATCTACCCCTTAATGAATTGTTTGCGATACTGTTTCTGTTGTTGTAATATCCACGTCTTCCCGAATTGAACGCATATCTATTGTTGTTGAACCTGTTCCAACGATTTCCGTAGAAACCACCCCATCCGAAGCCACCGCCCCAACCAAAGCCGCCATTCCATAACCATGGGTCGTTCCAGCCCCAACCAAAGCCGCCACCCCAGCCCCAGTTGTTAAACCTGTTCCATCTATTCCATCTGTTCCAGCCAAAGCCTCCCCATCCGAAGCCACCGCCCCAACCAAAGCCGCCATTCCATAACCATGGGTCGTTCCAACCCCAGCCAAAGCCACCGCCCCAGCCAAAATTGTTCCAGCCATTATCATAAAAATTAATATTTACGTTGGTAGGGTTGTCCCCCCATCCTGGATTGCCGTTATAGTTGTTGTTGGTGTCGTTAAAGTAATCGGTCTGTTCGGCTACTTCAAAATTATCGTTTTCGGCACCGCTATAATAATCATCTATATCGGTAAAAACCTCACCGTCCATTATTTGATTTATCTCTTGGGATTTTCTATCAAAATAATCCTCGTACACATTGTTTCCGTTTCTCTGAACGGTTACCGCGCTTTGTTGTATGTTGGGATTGGCTTCGGTCACTTGTCGTGTTCCATTGGAGTATATTCCATCATTGTCATAGTACGAAGCCTGTTGGTACGAACCACAGGAGATAAACAAAAAAGAGACCAAGACAACTAAAGTTGCCATTTGGTATTTTGTGCGGGGTAGCGAATGTATCATGAGTATAAATTTAATTGTTGGACATTTTAAAAATAACTAGTTTTACCAAATTATTTTATTAATAAAGACACAAGTTTTGTGCCAAAGTTTTGATAATGGGTAAAAATTTAACGAAAAGAAGCGAGGATTATTCCAAATGGTATAACGAATTGGTGGTAAAAGCCGATTTGGCCGAAAATTCCGGTGTACGGGGCTGTATGGTCATAAAACCTTACGGGTTCGCCATTTGGGAGAAAATGCAAGCAGGGTTGGACAAAATGTTCAAAGAGACGGGGCATGAAAATGCATATTTTCCACTTTTCATACCCAAATCCTATTTGAGCAAGGAGGCCAGCCATGTAGAGGGTTTCGCCAAGGAGTGTGCGGTCGTGACCCACTATCGACTCAAAAATGCCGAAGATGGTAGTGGTATTATAGTAGATCCGGAGGCCAAACTGGAAGAAGAATTAGTCGTAAGGCCAACCTCTGAGACCATTATTTGGGATACCTATAGAAAATGGATCCAATCCTATCGGGATTTACCGCTTTTGATAAACCAATGGGCGAATGTGGTACGTTGGGAAATGCGTACCCGACTTTTTTTGCGAACGGCCGAATTTCTGTGGCAAGAAGGCCATACCGCACATGCCACCGAAAAAGAGGCCATAGATGAGGCAGAGCTAATGATGAACGTTTATGCCGATTTTGCCGAAAACCACATGGCAGTTCCTGTAATCAAAGGCACAAAGACCGCCAGTGAACGTTTCGCAGGTGCTTTGGATACTTATTGTATTGAAGCCTTAATGCAAGATGGAAAGGCACTACAGGCCGGAACGTCCCATTTTTTGGGACAAAATTTCGCCAAAGCGTTTGATGTGAAATTTGCCAATAAAGAAGGTAAACAAGATTATGTTTGGGCCACTTCTTGGGGGGTTTCAACCCGGCTAATGGGAGCTTTGGTCATGACCCATAGCGACGATAACGGATTGGTACTTCCTCCGAAATTGGCACCTATACAAGTAGTTATAGTGCCTATTTATAAAGGTATGGAGCAATTGGATGCTATTTCCGAAAAAGTGAACCCATTGGTGAAACAACTGCGAGCTAAAGGTATTTCGGTAAAATTCGATAATAGGGATACGCACAAACCTGGTTTTAAGTTTAACGAATACGAACTAAAGGGCGTCCCCATACGATTGGCCATTGGCCAGCGAGATATTGAAAATGGTACGTATGAGGTTGCGCGCAGGGATACGCTACAAAAAGAGTCGATTTCTGCGGACGCTATCATTGAGAAAATAGAATTTTTGTTGGAAGATATACAGGCGAATATTTATAAAAAAGCTTTGGACTTTAGGTCCGAACATATAACCCAGGTAGATTCCTATGCGGAGTTTAAAGAAGTTTTGGAAAATAAAGGGGGATTTATTTCTGCCCACTGGGATGGAACGGAAGCTACCGAGGAACGTATAAAGAATGAGACAAAAGCAACCATTAGATGTATACCTATGGATGTGAAAATCGAAAATGGCGCCTGTATGGTAACTGGTAGGCCATCCGATAAAAGAGTCCTATTTGCGAAAGCTTATTAAAAGAAAGAAAAAAATAATATCTAGTTGTTGCGATAGTAAAAAATAATTGTATTTTTGCATCCGCAATTGTATAAAGCAATGGCCCGTTCGTCTAGGGGTTAGGACGCCAGGTTTTCATCCTGGTAACAGGGGTTCGATTCCCCTACGGGCTACAAAGGTACACGAGGTTACAAGTACAAGGTTTTAAGTAAATATTCTAAGTATTACATTTGTACTCGGTATTCGTACTTTTAATTTTAGAAAATGGCCCGTTCGTCTAGGGGTTAGGACGCCAGGTTTTCATCCTGGTAACAGGGGTTCGATTCCCCTACGGGCTACCAGATTATTAGGGCAATTGTCCAAAAAAATATAACAAAGAAGTAAAATGGCAAATCACAAGTCGGCATTAAAAAGAATCAGAAGAAACGAAGCGGTACGTTTACGCAATAAGTATCAGCATAAAACTACCCGTAACGCAATCAAAAAATTGCGCTCTACAGAAGCTAAAAAAGATGCTGAAGCACTATTGCCATCTGTTGTTAGTATGATAGATAAATTGGCGAAGCGTAACATCATACATGCGAACAAAGCTGCAAATTTAAAAAGTAAGTTGTCCAAGCACGTTGCTGCTCTACAATAACGCATTACTTCAAAATATAAAAACGTCCGTTTGAAGAAACGGACGTTTTTTTTGTTTAAATATCACTATAAATAACGTGAATAACGGATAAGGAATTTACGTCAGTTTGAGTGTCAAATCTATGATTTGGCGTGTCGGAAACAAGTGGATTTCTTATTAAAAAGACTTCTAGATTCTTCTATAATTTCACTCGAAGTGACAATCCAACTCTTATCAATTATTCACGTTAAATATTATCCAAAGAAAATACCATGTAGGTATCTGCCCGGTGCCAATGTAAAGCCGCCAGCAATACCAATTGCCCCAATATATAATAATATCATTTTTGTCTTGTGTTTTTTAATTTTCCCATTTCGTACGGCCCACAGAGCTGTGGGAATAGAATATAAGGTCAAGAAGCTAAACAAGTGTATCCAACCAAAATGGTTCAAAAACTGTGGCCCAACTTGCGCCGGTAAAAATAGACTCGCAATGGCCGTAAACAGCATGAGAACCATATAAATTTTTCCTATACCCCTATGATTTTTGGTCCCTTTTGTAGTAAAAAACAAAAAGGCTCCCAGAAAAATGCAGGGTACGACCGTTATTAAATGGGCATACATTAAAAAAGAATAAGTAGTCATTGGTTGTTTTTTTGGTTTCTAGTACAGGTTAATATCGTATAAATAACAATCAATCACGAATTTTGCGGGTATGGGTATAAAATGTTTTACTCAAAACGAAATTATCTATATCCAAAAAATGTTCTATCTAAAAGCTTTTCTTTTAGATATGATAAAACCGATGCTAAAAAAAACATACATTACAACTATCATAGAGAGGTGTAAATCTCTCAAAGGCTCATATAATTCATATTTAAATTGTCTAAATATTTTTAGAGGGAAATATACTGTATGAAAGGTTATTAGTCCCAAGCTTACCCAAAACAACAAGCTATATTTCAATACCGAAATAGCGTTTTCGCTTACTACACTTTTAAAATAAACAGCAGTACAATAAATCAATAAAATCGTTCCAGATAAATAGGCATATATCATAGGTTCAACCAAGGGGTTTTGAACAAATGAATTAATTATGTTTGATAAAATAAATATCCCCCCACCGTACTTAATTATTTTTTTATGTACAATATTGGGTACTGAGTTCCAATAGACGTAAAAGAAATACGGGAAATAAAGTAAATGATAAAAATTATAGATTATATAAGTATTATTATGGTTCTCGTAACCAAAAATTAGTTGGTAATTTTCATGATACTTCACTAAACTACCCAACAATTCAGCAAAAAAAGTAAAAGAAATAAATATGGGAAAATACTTGAGTAAAGTATCAAAATACTTTTTAAATGTGACTATTGCTATAAGCCAAGTAATTCCGTAAAAAATAACAAAGTAGCTATTTTCGAAAAACTCAATAATTACTTGGCCCATAACTTAACTAAAAATCAGTAGATGGAGGTGGGCCACTATGGCCATCGTTTAAAATTAAACTTTCATCTTGGAAAAGCATGTTTAGCGTAGGCAAGAAACCTGCTTCGGATTTTTCATCGCCCATTTGGTTTCCATTTTCATCTTTAGGCCAATAATTCCGAACTAGTTTGGCCTTTCCGTCCGCATCAATATAAAAACCGCCGTGATCTCCATCAATAGTGGTGGTAGGTAGTACAAAAACGGTATTCTTATATTTATCTTTACCATCGGCCCCATAATTTCCTAAGTAAATGCGAAGACTATCTGGCTTTACCTTGGCTTTTCGTGCCTTTCGTTTTACATATTTTACATACCGTTCAATGGTCTTGAAATCAAAGTCGATAAATTGCGTGGGCACAAATGCTTCGGTAGCGTTGTTTTGCTCCATTTCATACCCCTTGATAATATTCACTCTTCGGTTTTCATAATTTTCGCATAATATTTTGGCTTCCCTCAACGTAATAATACCTTCCGGCACTTTTACCATTTCAGGTTCCTCTTCCTCTACGGGAGTCTCTTTTTTGGGTTGTTCTTGGCAAGCTGCGATGGTGAATAGCGAGAGCCCTAAAAAACCAAGGATACATTTTTGTAGTGTTTTCATAAGCGTTATGGTTATATGTTTATAAAAGGTGGGGAATTTTCCCTAAAAATAGGACTTATTCTTTCAAAAGAAAAAGAAAGTATAACTATTCGATATACAGAATGTAAGAAAACAAAAATCCCTATGGTGTAGACCATAGGGATTTTTCACAATAACCAATTTTTTTTGTTACTGGTTCATCGTCATTAAAAACTCTTCATTGTTTTTGGTCTGTTTAAAACGCTGCTCAATAAATTCCATAGCTTCTACCGGGTTCATATCGGCCAGATATTTACGCATGATCCACATGCGCTGTATCGTAGCTTCGTCCAATAAAAGGTCATCTCTACGTGTACTGGATGAAGTGAGGTCAATGGCCGGGAATATTCTCCTATTGGAAATCTTACGATCTAATTGAAGCTCCATGTTGCCCGTTCCTTTGAATTCTTCGAAAATAACCTCGTCCATCTTGGAACCGGTTTCCGTTAGGGCGGTGGCAATAATGGATAAAGACCCACCGCCTTCTATGTTACGGGCCGCTCCAAAAAAGCGTTTTGGTTTGTGCAGAGCGTTAGCATCCACACCACCACTTAATACCTTGCCCGATGCCGGTTGTACCGTGTTGTAAGCTCTTGCCAGTCTGGTAATAGAGTCTAGCAAAATAACCACATCATGCCCACATTCTACCAAGCGCTTGGCTTTTTCCAAAACAATATTGGCGACACGAACATGCTCGGTAGCTTCTTTGTCAAAAGTTGAGGCTACAACCTCGCCACGTACATTACGTTGCATGTCGGTAACCTCTTCTGGGCGTTCATCGATCAAAAGAATAATTTGATATACTTCTGGGTGATTGGCCGCAATACCGTTCGCAATGTCTTTCAACAACATGGTCTTACCTGTTTTAGGTTGCGAGACGATCATACCCCTTTGCCCTTTTCCGATGGGCGAGAACAAATCAATGATGCGGGTAGATATGGTGCTTTGGCGCTCGGCCAGATTAAACTTTTCTTGTGGGAATAATGGTGTCAAATGCTCAAAGGAAACCCTGTCGCGTACAATTTGTGGGTCTATGCCATTGATTTTGTTCACTTTTATCAAAGGGAAATACTTTTCCCCTTCTTTGGGCGGGCGTACATTGCCAAGAACGGTATCCCCTGTTTTAAGTCCGAACAGGCGTATCTGAGATTGGGATACATAAATGTCATCGGGAGAGGATAGATAATTGTAATCGGAAGAACGTAAAAATCCGTAACCGTCCTGCATGATGTCAAGAACGCCTTCGCTTTCGATAATACTGTCAAATTCAAATTCCGGCTCCTTGTAACGATTTTTCAAATCTTTATCAAAATTACTTTTGTCGTAACTGCCGTTTTTTTGGTGACGTGAATTTTGGTTCTTATGGTTGTTCTGGTTTTTGTTTTGTTGCGGCGTATTTTTTTGGTTCTCTTTTTTATCGTTCCTAGGTCTCGGATTTGGCTTGGGTCTGGCAGCGGGTGCAGATTCGGTTTTTTCCTCTGCTCTAGGTTTTTCTGCTTCAGCGGGTTTTGAAGTTTCTTTGGCCACTCTAGGTTTTCTAGGTCTTGGTTTGGGTTTTGGTTTTTCTTCTTTTGTTTCTGGCACTGCTTTTGCCACTGCTTTAGGGTTGGCCGCCTGCAAATCAAGAATTTGATAGACCAAATCCAATTTTTTAAGTGTTTTGAATTTAGGTACGTTTAATCCCTTGGCAATTTCCTGAAGCTCGGGAAGCTTCTTTGATTTTAAATCTGAAATTTCAAACATGTAGTATGTAATAAATTATATATCTGTAAAATGAAGTGTATTGTTATTTGGGTATTACTCGGGAGTGATATCCCTGTGGGTAAGTGCTATAACTAATAACAAAACAATATTACAAATTATTTTTAAGATTTGACTTATAATTTTTAAAAAGAGGCTTATTTTTGTAGTATTGAGCAAGTTTGGACATGATTCAGAGAATACAGACCGTTTATTTGATATTGGTTATACTCGTTACGGGTATTTTACCATTTTGGGTAAACCTTTGGTCAGATGCCAGCGGTAATGAGATTTTCGCCAAAAATGAAATGTTCATCTCTATTGCCTTTTATGCCTCAGCGGTATTGGCTTTGGTGTCCATACTGCTTTTTAAGAACAGACAACATCAGTTTGTGGTAAACAGGCTGAATATGATATTGAACCTTTTTTTACTAGGATTTTTCGTTTACCGATCACTAAATTTATCCGGAGAGACCTTGGTTTCCGAGAAGGGTATTGGGATGTTGATTCCTGTAATTTCTATCGTTTTTCTGGTCCTCGCCAATAGGGCCATCAAAAAGGATGAAGATCTCGTAAAATCTGTAGATCGTCTGCGTTGAACCTAACATCTTAGTAGTATTAGTGCGTTAAACCCGGGGTTGTTCCCGGGTTTTTTGCGTTTTTAATTTTGTAATCGCATTTTCATTGCGCTACCAAAGGGGCTCCCGAATGCGTCATACGCTGTATCTTCTCATGGTAAAATAAAAAGGATGCCGCTGCTACTGCTAGCGCTTGCCCAACTCTATAATTTCCAAATCTTTAATATCGGCCCCATTTATGGTAAATCGTAGCATGGTACGTTTTTGGTGAAAGCCATGTTTGCCACAGGCTCCAGGGTTCATGTGTAGAACATTCAACTTTTTGTCCCACATGACCTTTAGAATATGGGAGTGTCCGCAAATGAACAATTTTGGTGGATTTTTTTGAATTTCCAGCCGGGTTCTCGAATTATATTTTGGGGGATAGCCACCTATGTGGGTCATCCAAACATCAACCTCTTCGCACTTAAACCGGTGGTTCAACGGGAACTGCCTTTGAATGATATGATCGTCAATATTTCCAAAAACCGCGCGAAGCGGTTTTAACTTTTCCAATGCGTCGGTTACTTTAAGGTTTCCGATATCACCTGCATGCCAAACCTCATCGGCCAGTTCGGCATATTTTAGAATACCATCGTCGATATGGGAATGCGTATCGGAAAGTAGCAGTATTTTGGTCATTCTTAAAGTTGTGTTTTAAGTGTATTGAAACCTTGGATAAAATAAAAAACCATAGCCTGGCAATCTTAAGTATTCAATATCTTTGCATTCCACAAAACTAGCACATCCTTTTGAGATATTTTATCCAATTTTCATATTACGGCAAAGCATACCACGGTTGGCAAAACCAGCCAAATGCCATAACGGTGCAAGAGGTTTTGGAAAAAGCCATGTCCGCATTATTACGTGAGAAAATAGCCCTTGTTGGTGCGGGAAGGACCGATGCCGGCGTGCATGCCAAAGAAATGTTCGCCCATTTTGATAATGGTAACGTTGACGACATTTCAAACTTTGTGTATAGATTGAACGCCTTTTTACCAAATGATATTGCGGTCAAAGACATAGTAAAAGTGAATAGTGGTTCGCATGCCCGTTTTGATGCCGAGGAGCGTACTTATGAATATTGGGTAGTACAGAAAAAGAATCCCTTTTATACAGATTCGGCTTACTACATAAAGGCCGATTTGAATGTTGAATCAATGAACCAGGCGGCATCTCTTTTGTTGGGACGTAAAGATTTTGAATGTTTTTCCAAGTCAAATACTGATGTACGCACCTATTTATGTGATGTTAAAAAAGCAATTTTCACAAGTGATGAAGAAAAACTGGTCTTTACCATTACGGCCGATAGATTTCTTCGAAATATGGTTAGGGCAATTGTTGGGACATTACTGGAAGTGGGCGTTGGTAAATGCAGACTTGAAGATGTTAAGACAATATTAAAAAGTAAGGATAGGGGCAAGGCCGGACCATCAGTACCTGCAAAAGGATTATATTTGACCAATATTCTCTACCCCAAAAGCATATACACCTAGATGGATAAGGATACAGGCAAAGCATTCGATTTTAGATTGTTCAAAAGATTGATGCGGCATACAAAGCCATACCGGCTTACGTTTTATGGTGTTGCTTTGGCTGCTATATTGCTGTCCGGTTTCGCAGTGGCTACCGGAGTAATTGCCGGTGACATCGTGAACGATGCCATTTCCCCCAAAGACGCCGATAAACTTTTGTTTTTAAGTCTTTTGATGTTGGCCATACTTTTTGCCCAGGTCCTGAGCCAATTGGGGTTTAATTATTATGCCAACTGGTTGGGTGAGTCTATTATAAAAGATGTACGTATTTCCCTTTTTCAAAAAATGCTAGGTTTTAAGATGACCTATTTTGACCGATCGTCAATAGGTTTGTTGGTTACCAGAGCCGTTGCCGACATGCAGCGCATCGGAGAGATTTTTAGCCAAGGCTTTTTTGTTATTGTCGCCGATCTACTTAAAATGTTAACGGCAGCAATTGCCATGTTGGTTCTAAATTGGCGCATGGCTTTGATTGTTTTTGCATTGTTGCCCATTATTATGATAGCGACTCGCTTGTTTCAGAAAGCTATGAAAGTAGCCTTTATTGAGGTAAGGGCACAAGTTTCTAACCTTAATTCGTTCGTACAGGAACGCATAACGGGTATGAAAATAGTTCAATTGTTCACCCGTGAGGAAATCGAAAAGGAAAATTTTAGGGGAATCAACGAGAAACATCAAAATGCGTGGCTGAAAACGGTTTGGTACAACTCTATTTTTTTTCCCATAGCCGAGAGTGTGAGTTCTATTGCCGTAGCCTTAATGGTATGGTTTGGGGTATTGCAGAACGTTGCCAATGTAGGTAGTGAGAACACTGGTATAATCGTAACTTTTATCTTTTTGATAGAATTGCTGTTCAGACCTTTGCGCCAAATAGCCGATAAGTTCAATACACTGCAAATGGGCATGGTCGCCGCCAATAGGGTATTTAAAATATTGGATACCGAAAGTCATATAGACGATTTGGGAACTGTTGAAAAAGAAGATGTAAAGGGCGATATATCGTTTTCCGATGTCAGGTTCGGATACATAGCGGACGAAGAAGTATTGCATGGGATTTCCTTTGATGTAAAAGCTGGTGAAACGGTGGCGATAGTAGGTGCCACTGGTGCTGGAAAATCAACCATTATCAATCTATTAAGCAGGTTTTACGAGATAAATTCAGGTATGATTTTGGTTGATGATATCGACATTAAAGCATACAAATTGTCCTCTTTACGGGATAAGATTGCCGTAGTGCTCCAAGACGTTTTTCTGTTTGCAGATACGATTGCCAATAACATTTCCTTGAAAAACAATGAAGTCTCCGTTGCCGATATTGAGCAAGCGGCCAAACAAATAGGGGTTCACGAGTTCATCAGCAGCCTTCCCGGCGGTTACCAATACAATGTGAAGGAAAGGGGCACCATGCTTTCAAGTGGGCAGCGGCAGTTGATAGCTTTTTTACGAGCTTACGTAAGCAATCCCAGTATTTTGGTATTGGACGAGGCCACTTCATCGGTTGATACCTATTCGGAGCAACTCATTCAAAAGGCAACCGAAAAAATTACCGAGGGGCGTACTTCGATTATAATTGCCCATCGCTTGGCGACGATAAAAAAGGCCGATAAGATAATCGTTATGGATGCCGGAAA
This sequence comes from Costertonia aggregata, assembly GCF_013402795.1. Lineage (GTDB taxonomy): Bacteria > Bacteroidota > Bacteroidia > Flavobacteriales > Flavobacteriaceae > Costertonia > Costertonia aggregata. The sequence continues at coordinate 2,798,579 of NZ_CP058595.1, forward strand.
GATCGTAGAATCAGGTAACCACAAAGAACTACTGAAAAAAGGCGGATACTACAGCAATTTGTATGAAGCCCAGTTTATGGCAGAAGAAGTGGCTTAACTTATTTTTTTTGGAGCAAAATATTGAAAGTCGATACTACCTGACAAAATAAGAAAAAGCGGAATCAAGAGCGAAAGCGTAAAATATTGTATGGTAAACAACACGTAGAATATGAGTATTCTAGCGATCAGTTCGGTACCCGTTATTTTAGAAGTTTTCCATATGATATATCCAAGATAAAGGTACATGAGCCCCAACATTGGAAAAGTAATGGCACCATATTTTTCAGGATAAAAAAGCAATATGAGGATTGACGGTACAAAAGTGAAGATACTCCACTGCGCCAAAGAGTATATGAATATTGTTAATCTTTCGGTAAAATTGTATTTGACCCTGTCATAAGCAAGCCAACTTGCAGCAGCCATCATGGGTATGTAAAGTATAAAAAGCAGGGCTTGGTAATCGGTCGTGAAATCAAACAAAGGTTGCATTTTTTCAGAAGGCGTTCCCACTCCGAATACATCAAAATCTATAAGTTCGGATTTTTTCTTCATTAGAAAAACGATTAAACCTGACAATGTAAGTGCTATACCCATATAACTTATAGGGTTCAAATATTTTTTGCGAATGCCGTTTATATATCCACCAATAACGACTTCAGGTTTGGTGAACATTTGCCAAAACGTTCTCAAGAAAGTGTTGTCAATGTTAAAATATCTTTCTGTTATGTCATATGACAAATTCTTGACGGTCAATCTATTTCTGATGATTTTTGCACCGCAGGCAGGGCAAAAGGAATAATCGGTTCGTAAAGCATCATTGCAGTTTTTACATTCCATGGTCAGTGGTGGGTTGGTTATACTAGGTTTTCTTTGATCATAGTGGATAGTTCGGCCATGTCATTGAACAATACAAATTCACCGTTTTTGATATAGGAAATGTTGCCGGTTTCTTCACTTACAACAAGTGCCAAAGCATCGGTCTTTTCGGTAATGCCAACAGCGGCTCTGTGCCGTAATCCAAATCGCAAGGGAATATTACGTTCATTCGATACCGGTAAAATAACCCTTGTGGCAACAATAAAGTTATCCTCGATGATTGCGGCACCGTCATGTAACGGACTATTTTTATAAAAAATGCTTTCAATTATGGGTTGCGTAACCTCAATGTTCATTTTGTCACCGGTAGATTTTACAAAGTCAAGCGAATTGTTACGTTCCACAACAATCAAGGCACCCGTTTTGGAAGTGCCCATTTTTTCACAAGCTGCAAGAATGGCGTCTACATTTACTTCAGATGATAAACTGTTTTCCTTCATAAACTTAAAGTGTTTTATGAAGTTGCGTTTAGACGCAAAATTGGTGGAGCCTATCATTAGCAAAAACTTACGTATTTCCTGTTGAAAAACTATGATCAAGGCGATAAGTCCTACCTGCATGAAGCCGCCTACCATGCTGCTTATCATTTTCATCTCTAACAATTCGGTCAACTTCCAAAACCCCCACACGATTACGATACCGATGAAGATATTTATGGCGACAGACCCACGAACGAGTTTATAAATATAGTATAGGAGTACGGCGACCAGAATAATGTCTATAATGTCCGTAATCCTAAAATTCAAAAAATCTAAAAAGTCCAAGCGGGTATCGGTTTTTGTAAAAATAGTTAAAATAGATAAACCGGAAATCGGATTATAATTACCTTAATGCATTAAAGAGCGTGACACATTCCATAGCTTCCTTTACATCGTGTACCCTAAGAATCTTAGCTCCTTTGGCCAGTGCGAACATATGAAGGGCCGTAGTGCCGTTTAGTGCATTTTCTGCATCGGTTTTCAATATTTTGTAAATCATGGATTTTCTGCTAACGCCTACCAATAAGGGTAATTCGAGGTTCTGAAATAATTCGAGCTGCCGCAAAAGCTCATAGTTTTGTTCCAATGTCTTGGCAAAACCAAAGCCGGGATCTATGATAATGTCATTGATGCCGAGCGAGCGGGCCTGTGCAATCCTTTCCGAAAAGTAAAACAATATATCTTTCGACACATTGTCATAATCGGTCTGTTGTTGCATGGTTTCTGGATTGCCCCGCATATGCATCATAACGTAGGGCACTTTAAACTCGGCAACGACCTGCATCATATTAGCGTCTAGTTTACCTGCCGAAATATCATTGATGAGGGCAGCCCCGTTTTGCAGACATTTTTTTGCGACGCTACTCCTAAAGGTATCAACGGAAATTATGATTTCAGGAAATTTGCCCATCAATATCTCAAGAATAGGAAGAATACGGTTTAACTCTTCTTCTTCCGAAACGTTTTGGGCACCAGGCCTTGAACTATATGCGCCGATATCAATAAAAGTAGCACCAAGGTTCAGCATATTATCCACTTGGTTCAAAACATCATCTACATGCTTGTATTTACCACCATCGTAAAAAGAATCGGGGGTAAGGTTTAGAACACCCATGATTTTCGGGGACGATACGTTAATTAGCACACCTTTACAGTTTAATGTCATAACAAGCAAAGTTAGGATTGTCGTGTTTGATAAACCAAGTTAAAACACGAACTTTGGACAAATTCACAATTTAAAGCGAAATTTACGCAAATTATGTGCAATACATCGGAACAATATGATGCGGTAATACAAGCGTGTCGTGATTTATTTCAGAAGAAAATGAAGGATTATGGTAGTGCTTGGCGCATTCTAAGACTCCCTTCATTGACCGATCAAATATTTATCAAGGCCCAGCGCATACGAGGGCTTCAAGAGAACAAAGTACAGAAGGTAGATGAGGGGCAACAATCAGAGTTCATAGGTATTATCAATTATTCGGTCATGGCCTTGATCCAACTGGAAAAAGGCATTGCCGATCAACCCGACCTTTCTTCTGAAGACGCTATAAAATTATATGACCTCTACATAGCCAAGACCAAACAATTGATGCAAGATAAAAATCACGACTACGGCGAAGCTTGGCGAGATATGCGTGTGAGCTCCTTGACCGATTTGATTTTGCAAAAGCTGCTGCGGGTAAAGCAAATAGAGGACAACAAGGGCAAGACACTGGTCAGTGAAGGTATAGATGCCAATTACCAGGATATGATCAATTATGCTGTCTTTGCGATGATTCACCTCAAGAAAAGCGATTCGTAATATCATGAAGTATCTAGTAGGTATCAGTAGGATTTTTGTAGGTATACTTTTTATAATCAGTGGACTCATTAAACTCAATGATCCGGTCGGTTTTTCCTTTAAATTAGAAGAATATTTTAGTTCGGGTGTGCTTGATCTTCCCTTTTTTGAACCTTATGCCTTGACCATATCAATTTTCGTTGTCATTTTTGAGGTTTTGTTAGGTGTCATGCTTTTGATAGGTTTTCGGGTAAAATTTACGGTATGGAGCCTGTTGTTGATGATTGTTGGCTTTACGTTTCTTACCTTTTACTCGGCCTATTTCAACAAGGTGACCGATTGTGGTTGTTTTGGTGATGCCATAAAATTGACCCCTTGGGAATCCTTTACCAAAGATGTCATATTATTGGTACTCATCATAATTCTATTTATCGGAAAAAAATATATTGTTTCTCCCATTGGGTCAAATACCAAACGCATTATTACCTTGGTTTCTTTGCTATTGTGCAGCATGTATGCGTATTATGTCTTAAATCATCTTCCCGTTGTAGATTTCAGGCCTTACAAAATAGGGGCGAACATAGCTCAGGGTATGACCGTACCTGAAAATGCGCCAAAAGCAATTTTTGAATATGCATGGGAATTCAATATCAACGGGGAGAAGAAAATTATTGTTACCAAAGGCGATTATCCATCGGTAGATGGGGAATTCGTTGATGTTACGACTACCGAGATACAAAAAGGGTACGAACCACCGATACATGACTTTACCATAGAACAAGAGGGCGAGGACTTCACTTCATCTTTGTTACAGGAACCAAAACTGGTTATGGTAATTGCCTATGATTTGGGAAAGACACAATTTGAAACTTTCGACACTATCAAACAAACAACCGATAAAGCTATCAAAAAGGGCTATAAAGTAATAGGTATGTCCGCCTCGGCGAAGTCTTTTGCCGATAAGGTGGTCAAAGAGTATAACTTGGGTTTTGATTTTTATTTTACCGATGAAACCACCCTAAAAACGATTGTTCGCTCCAATCCTGGAATTTTGGTTTTGGAAAAAGGAACCATTCTCCAAAAAGTACATTATAACGATGTAGATGAACTCAAGTTTAAATAGTTGAAAACAAAGCAGACTTAAATAACAATATAATACAACAACATGAGAAGTAAAATAGTTGCCGGAAACTGGAAAATGAACAAAAATATGGAAGAGACCGAAGCCTTGCTAACCACCTTGGCCGCAAAACTTCCGGATACCGATGCCGAGGTAATGGTGGCACCAACTTATGTGAGCTTGGCAAATGCTGTTCGTGTTTTGCAATCCTCAACAATTCAAGTTATCGCCCAAAACATGCATTTTGCGGAAACTGGTGCATACACGGGTGAAGTTTCCGCAGATATGCTTTTGAACATAGATGTTGATACGGTCATAATAGGGCACTCGGAAAGAAGGGCCTATTTTGGGGAAACTGACGAAATACTGGCCAAGAAGGTCACAACGGCATTGGAAAAAAATATGCGCGTAATGTTCTGTTTTGGTGAGGAGCTTGAAGATAGAAAATCGGGCAACCATTTCACCGTAGTTGAAAATCAGTTAAAGAACGCCCTTTTTGATGTTGATGCTTCCAAGTGGAAGAACATTATTTTAGCCTATGAGCCAGTTTGGGCTATTGGCACGGGTGAGACCGCCTCACCGGAACAAGCACAGGAAATGCATGCCTTCATCAGAAAAACCATCACAGAGGCTTATGATGTTGCCATAGCCAACAACGTATCAATCTTATATGGTGGCAGTGTAAAACCTGGAAATGCAAAAGAAATTTTTTCCAAACCAGATGTTGATGGCGGACTTATTGGAGGTGCCTCCTTGGTCGCAGATGATTTTACTGCCATTATAAAAGCTATTTAGCATTATTTTAATCCCTTCAATTTTTTGTGGTGTCCCATACTGTTTATAAAGAATATGATTTTAAGATTCAACCACTTCAACCGGCTTCGGATATATTGATAGCCGAACTTGGCGAAGCTGGTTTTGAAAGTTTTGTTGAGGAAGAACACGGTATTTTGGCATATATCCAAAAAAGTGAATGGTCTTCTGAACTGTTAAACGACATCTTGATCCTCCAAAACAAAAATTTTGATATTACCTACACAATAAAAGATATAGAACAGGAAAATTGGAACGCCACTTGGGAGAAAAACTTTGAAGCTATTCAGGTTGATGATAAATGTATCGTACGTGCCCCTTTTCATGAAAAACGCAATGTAGAGTTCGATATTGTCATAGAACCTAAAATGAGTTTTGGTACGGGTCATCATGAAACTACCTACATGATGCTACGGCACATTCTAGAAAATGATTTCAGTGAAAAATCTGTGTTGGATATGGGCAGCGGCACAGGAGTCTTGGCAATATTGGCAGCTTTGAAGGGGGCAAAAAATATTGATGCGATAGATATTGATAATTGGTGCTACCTGAACGCCCAAGAAAATGTGGTAAGGAACAATTGCGACAATATAAATGTTTATGAAGGTGACGTTGGCCTTTTAAAGCCTAAGCAGTACGATATTATTATGGCAAATATCAATAGAAATATCCTCCTTGCCGATATTCCTGCATATGCAAAATCCCTAAAGGCGAACGGTATGCTTTTCTTAAGCGGATTTTATCGCACCGATTTACCTGCCATTACTTCAAAATGTAAAGAGTTTGAACTCAATTTTGTGCATGAATTCGAAAAAAACGACTGGATTTCTGCATTTTATCGATTTTATTGAACATTTTAACGACACGTGTTAAAATTTTACTAAATTAATAGGGAATTGTAAGAAAAACATTAACCCTAAAACACATTACATGAAAAATTTTAGATTGCCCCTGATTCTTATTTTGTTTTTATTTGTTTTATCGGCCTGTCAAAAAGATAATTTACAGGTAGATGACCCCGTTTCAGTTGAAGCGGAAAAGGAAATCCTTGATGCTTCACTTGAATTGACCGATGAGGTTATGAACACACTCAAATCTAGCTACTTTAATACTGGAGATGTTTCCATAATCGATTTTCACTTACCTGATGGCACTATACAAAAGCGTTATCAACTGGAAGGTGATATTGCATTGTCAAGTGAGCAAATGCAGCAGTTCATTAAACTTAAGGACCTGGATTCAAAAAATTACCATACCAATAATTTGGTCAGACCTCGAACACTTTCAATAATTGGATATACCGGAAATGGCTTTGCATTGAGCAATAAAGAACGTACCGCATTGCAATGGGCGGTCAACAATTACAACCGACTGAATTTGGGTATTAGGTTCAACCTCACTTTTGGTACTAATTTCGATGATAAAGATATGGTGGTTTATAACAACGAGAGAAACAACCCAAATAGAAGCGGGGGCGTTGCTGGTTTCCCAAGTAATGGCAACCCAAATAAATTTATACAGATTTATGGTCTCGGCGGATTTTCAACTAATGTAAACGAGCACGTCATAACCCACGAAATAGGTCACTCCGTTGGCTTTAGGCACACAGATTGGTTTAGTAGACAAAGTTGTGGTGAGAACACCAATGAGGGCGTTGGCAGTATTGGCGCAAATCCCATACCTGGGACACCCGAAGGTTATGATGCCACATCTTTGATGTTGGCCTGTTTTAGCTCTACTGTAGATGGTGAGTTCAACCGAAACGATGTTACCGCATTGAATTTTCTCTACTAGATTTTTATCTAAATCCACAAATATGAAAAGCCCTGCAAAGGGCTTTTTTCATTATATCTTGCATAGAACCTATTTTGATTATATTTTCTATGGACTCTTGTTTCGATAATGGCGGTTTACAAGAAATTTTATTACATTTATAAAAAGAATTGAGTAATGACCAGTGTTAAGGAAAAACTTTTAGAAGAGCTTCTTTTGGAAGAAGAGACCGTACAGCAAAATGAAATTGTTCTTTTTAATGACGATGTCAATACGTTTGACCATGTTATCGATACATTGGTGGCCGTCTGCGAACATACGCCCGAACAGGCGGAACAATGTTCGATCATAGTACATCATAATGGAAAATGCACCGTAAAAACAGGTGAGTACAATGATTTAAAACCCAGGTGTAGCAAACTTTTGCAAGCTGGTTTAAGTGCTGAGATCATATAGTTCTACAATTGTGGTTCTCTTATTGCTACCGATTATATAATTTTCTTTTTCTATCTTGTATGGTATACAAAACACTTTATGAGATTTACATATTGGCTTTCGCATATTATTGTTTTCTCACTATTTTTTGCACACCACGAGTTTTTAAAAGCACAGGAAATGCCTCCTGTTCAGAATTTTTATCCTAAAGATTATCATGCTGAAAATCAAAATTGGGCCATTTCCCAATCTTCTAACAAACTTATTTATGTAGCCAATAGTAAGGGCTTATTAGAGTACAATGGGGCTGATTGGGGACTTTACCCATCACCAAATGAGTCAATACTACGCTCTGTTAAAGTAGTCGACAACCGTATTTACACGGGCTGTTTTATGGAGTTTGGATATTGGGAGAAAAATAAAAAAGGTACGCTTTGTTATACATCACTTTCCCAGCAAATCGGTATTGAATTAATCGAAGACGAAGAGTTTTGGAATATTATACATGTTGAAGATTGGATAGTGTTTCAATCTCTAAAGCGTATCTATGTCTATAACATAAAAGAAGGTTTGGTGAGTACAATAGACTCTGATAGTACGATTACTAAAATTTTTAAGGTCGGGGGCGATATTTATTTCCAAAGGATAAACAAAGGTATTTTTAAGATAGAGTATGGCATGGACTCATTGGTATTGGATGCTGATGTAGTAAAAAATGATGAAGTCATCAATATTTTTGAAAACGGGAAAGAGAAATTAATTCTTACCCAGGACAATGGTTTTTATAGTTGGAAAGATACACTGCTAACAGCCTCTGAAATGGCCTCGAACGATTTTCTAAAATCGGTAAGTTTTTATGATGGCATACAATTAACCGATAACAGTTTTGTTCTAGGAACTATATCTAATGGCTTAATATACTTAAACGAAAACCGGGAAGTTTTATACACGATAAACCAGAACAAGGGCTTACCCAACAATACGGTTTTATCGGTTTTTGAGGATGCTGAAAAAAATATATGGCTTGGGCTTGATAATGGCATAAGCTATATAAATATCAATGCTCCCATAAGGGTCTACAATGACAATAAGGGAATTTTAGGTAGTGTTTATACATCTGCCGTTTATAAAAATAATTTGTATTTAGGAACTAATCAAGGGCTATTTTATAAAGAACTGGTAAACTCGGAAGAGTTTATTTTTATCAAAGGTACGCAGGGGCAGGTTTGGAGCCTGAGCGAAATAGATGGGACTTTGTTTTGTGGCCATAATTCGGGTACGTTCATCGTTGATGGTAATACTGTAGATAAAATAGCGAATATTCAAGGAACTTGGGGGATTTCAAAATTAGATGAAGACTCGAATACCCTACTGCAAGGAAATTATGATGGGCTGTATGTATTGGAGAAAACGGACACTTCTTTCAAACTAAAAAACAAGATTGAGGGATTTGATAATTCATCAAGGTATTTTGAAAAGTTAGGTAGCAAGATTTTTGTTAATCATGAATACAATGGCGTTTTTGAATTGGATGTTGATAGTTCTTTTACTAAAGTCAAAAACGTCATTATTGATAATTCCATCAAAGGGTCTAACTCGGGCATTGTAAAATACAACGAACAACTACTGTATTCTTACAAAAAAGGAATTTTTGAATATAGTACCCAAAAGAAAGAATTTGTCAAAGATAGTTTCCTAAGTCAGGCATATACCGAAGATGAATATGAATCGGGAAAATTAATCTTTAACAAGAAAGATAATATTTTGTGGATTTTCACGAATTCAAACATAAGTTACGTTTCCCCTGCAGGCCTTAGCAATACTCCAAAAATAAAAAGTATACCGTTAACAAAGGAAATACGAAAAGGTATTCTTGGGTATGAAAATATTACCAAGTTAAATGATAATGATAAATATTTAATCGGTACAACATCTGGCTATTTTACCGTTGATGTGGGTAAGCTTATAGTGAAGGATTTTGAAATTCATATTGCCAAAATAAAAAATAGCAGCAATAAGAACGAAAAATTACTTCATGACAAAATTTTAGAAGAAAATTTCGATAGCAACGATAACAATCTTGAATTTTCATATTATGTTCCTGAATACAATAAGTATTTGGTTACTTACTATCAATCTAAACTTGAAGGGATTTATGATGATTGGAGCACATGGTCAAAAAGTCCCAATGTAGTTTTTAAAAACTTGCCATTTGGGGAATATACATTTAAGGTTAGGTCAAAAATAGGTGATACGATATCAAAAAATACGGCATCTTATTCATTCACGATTGAAAAACCATGGTATATATCAAATATAATGATAGCAATTTACATCTTGTGTGTTTTATTGTTTTCGTTCCTCATGCATACTATCTACAAACGGCATTATAGGAAGCAACGTGAAAAGCTAGTATATAGAAACAAAAAGGAAATGGAGCTGGCCAAACTTCAAAATGAAAAAGAGATAATAAGAATCAAAAATGAAAAACTAGAATTGGAGTTTAAAGGTAAGAGCAAGGAGTTGGCGGTGTCGACCATGAGCATCATCAAGAAAAATGAATTACTGATTAAAATAAAAGAAGAGCTCAATACTGTAGAGGATACGAATTCAATTGAACCGGTAATACATATTATAGACCAAAATCTCAAGCAGAATAACAACTGGGAACTTTTTCAAGAAGCATTCAACAATGCTGATAGCGGATTTTTAAAAAAAATTAAAACTTTGCACTCAACCTTATCGCCTAATGACCTCAAGTTGTGTGCTTATTTACGTTTGAATTTATCGTCTAAAGAAGTAGCACAGTTACTTAATATATCGCCTAGAAGTGTTGAAATTAAGCGGTATAGACTGCGAAAAAAGTTAAATTTAAAGCACGAGGACAATCTCGTAAACTATATATTGGAGTTATGATAAACTCAACAAGTTGATTCTGTACCTTTACATCACTTGAAAATACCTTAACATTACCTATACACCTATCATTTTCACACTAAAATATAGCTATACATCTGTTTTTTAACATTTTCTTGACAACATGAGCTATATAGCTTAATCAACTCATCCGATTATATCAATTTGATAGATATAACCCATTTTTTTTACCATGTATATTTTTTGTTGAGGTAATTTTTATGGAATCCATAATTTTTGATGATATGTTTATAAAATCAAAACAGTTATATGGATACAATTCAAAAACAATTACTCAAACTAACAATTTTCTTGTTTACCATAATAGCTTTTGGTCAAGCGAACAAAGTTTCGGTCGTAAACAATGAAAATGGGATTAAACTTGTCGTCAACGGCGAAGATTTCATGATTAACGGCATGAACTGGGATTACATTCCCATAGGAACAAATACCGTTAACGCTGCATTTTGGAAAAAATCTGACGACATTATAAAAGCAGGTCTAGATACTGAAATGTCGTTGTTGAAGAACATGAATGTCAACGTAATTCGCCAATACACAGGTGTCCCTGCAAAATGGATAAAATACATTTATCAAAACTACGGCATTTACACTATGCTCAATGATTCATTTGGTCGTTACGGTCTTACTTTAGACGGTGTATGGACCCCTGTTACGGATTATAACAATCCTCGTACCCAAGAATTTTTGTTGGCTGAAATTGACAAATTGGTCAAAGAATATAAAGACACACCTGGCTTGTTGATGTATTTATTGGGGAATGAAAATAATTACGGTCTTTTTTGGGCCGGTGCAGAGACAGAGGATTTTCCCGACGGACAAGAAAAAATTGATGCTGTAGGTGAATTACGGGGAAGGCCTATGTATCGATTAATGAACGAAGCCTCTAAAAGAATCAAGGCAATGGATACTTTACATCCGGTAGCTATTTGTAACGGGGACGTATTGTTTATCGATATCATTGCAGATGAATGTGAAGATGTCGATATCTACGGTACCAATACCTATCGAGGTGTTTCGTTTGGGGACATGTTTCAGGTAGTTAAGGATAAACTGAACAAACCGATAATGTTTACCGAGTTTGGTGCAGACGCCTACAATACAGTTAAAAATGCCGAAGACCAAAAAATGCAGGCATATTATATGGTCAATAATTGGAAAGAAATTTATCAAAATGCTGCAGGTTTGGGTAAGGCAGAAAATTCATTAGGAGGGTTTACTTTTCAATTTTCCGACGGTTGGTGGAAAGCTGGTTTTGACGACAGAAAGGATGCGGACACACACCAAACCGAGGCAACTTGGAATGGTGGTGGTTACACGCTGGATTTAGCGTATGAAGGAGCAAATAACATGAATGAAGAATGGTTTGGTATTTGTGCCAAAGGCGCTACCAATCCAAGAGGACTGTATGACCTTTACCCGAGAGCTGCCTATTACGCCCTGAAAGAAGCACATCAATTAAACCCGTATGGCGAAGGTGTAAATCTTGATTTTGTTAATAACCATTTCAACAATATTAACTTGATGGATGCTGTTCTAAGGGCCCGCGGAGATAAAGCTGCCTTAAACGGTGAACAAGCTAAATTGCTACGTGTAAGCAATCTTCAGGCTAAATTGTCAACTTTTAGTACGGGAGGTAGTCTGATCACCACTCCGCAAAATGCAGATCTGGACAATCCCAACACTTTTCCAAACCAATTGGGTTTTGATCACATGCAGTCTTACTTTGTTGGAATAGAAGGTAACCCCGCCTCTAATATGAGAGCAGAGGTTAATTTCAACGTGGTGGGCAATGTGGCCCAAAACCCTATCAATGAAATTTTTTATGAAAATAGGGCAAGACCAATAACCGTAAGTACTCCAGAAGGTGAAGTGCCTTTAGTGGACAATAACAGGGTTGCCGTATACCAAGCGGAATTTGAATGGAATGCCAAAGAATTTGATTTAAGAGGGTTTTACAGAACCGGACACTATCATTGGGGATATGAGGGTGATTTTTTTGGATTATATCCCGAAGCAAATTATGGCCCGAACCTAGATATTTACAATGGTGAAATCTTGGGAGCAGAGGTTGATGGTAAGGGAGTGTTAAAAGGTCTCAAAGCGGCTATAGGTCCACAATTATGGTGGGGTGCCAACCCAACGATGCTTTTCAAGTACAAAAAACATATCGGAAAATTTGATATTACGGGAATTTACCATAGAGATTTCGAAACTGAGATTATTTTTGACGAAAACGGCCGTAGAGTTTTGGATGCAAATCAACTACGAAGTGGCGTAGTACCACCATGGCCCACCGAAAGGGCAACTTTGGCGGTAGAAAGGGAATTTGGAAAATTCGGGGTTATGTTAGGGGGAATATGGGCCGGGAGCCCACTGAACGGTACTTCGTTTCAAGATGTAAGGGGTACCCCGGGGAATTATGTTGTTTTTGAGGATAGAATACAAGCAAGTGATAATTGGGGCGGTAAGGTTAAATTCACTTATGAAGGAGGAAAATTCAATTGGTACGGTCAAGCAGCGGCTATGGGATTGATTGCCAATGGCGGAGCTGATCAAACAATGACTTTTACAGGCTGGAAATTACGGGATACGGGAAGTGGCAATCAAGTAAATGCATTGTCTGGATTTACCTTCTCTACGGGAAATTTTCAAATTGCACCTAATTTTTTATGGCAAAAACCATTGGTTGGTGCCATTCCTCAAGATGTAGAAGGTCCTGGCCGATTAAGGAATATTATTGACGATCCTTTTTCTGTTCGTTGGAACCGAGAAACCACGGCTGGGGAGATACTTTTAACCTATGACCCAACACCTGGAACTTGGATGTATGAGTGGGACAATGATAGGTCTGAAGACGCAAAATTTGCGATGAACCTAGGTTTTGTTTATCGTCACCTACCGACCACTATGGATGCGCATATCGGGTTTTTAGCTGACCGTTCCATCTTTTCTTTTCCCAATTCCGCACCTGCACAAGATTTGTGGGAAGTGCATTCCAGAATAGTATCCAAGCTTGGTCCGGATTTTGGTATGATAGGTAATTTTTATTATGGCAATGGACAAGGTAATGGAGATTCAGAACGGTTGATTAAGCGTTTTGGTGGTGATATCCGAATGATCTATAAAAAATATAAACTACAGTACACTCAAAAAATCAATGACTGGGGACCTTTTGATTATCATAGGGATTTCAACTTAACATACCCAGTGCAATTAATGTTGGATTTATCTACTACCCTAGGCAAACCGGATTGGTTCATTCTACCAAGCACGCAAATTGGCATTCGGGGTACATGGCGATCTTTAAACGAGTTCTCACCTCGCTATTCCCCTAATAATGCTCTTGAATTCGCAGCTGCTCCCATCATAAGTCCTGTAGGGTTCGGTAATGGCAGTGAATGGGAAATCATGACATATATACATATCAATATTGGGAAATAAAAAGAAAAAAATGAAAAATATAAAACATACTAACATACAATTCATACTTTTTTTGAGCCTGTGTATTGTTATTTTTTCAGGTTGTGAAAGAGAATTTTCCGACGAAGTAAAGTTCGCTAAGTTTCCATCAAATGGAGATGTTTTTATTGATGCTTTTGCTGGGTTGGATTATTTTCCTTTTGTGGATGGTGGCGCCGACCCCGAAGCATTCAGCGTGGTGACGGATGAGGTTTTTTCAGGAACCTCCGCTATTAGATTTGATGTGCCTGCTTTCGGAAACGGATTTGTTGGAGCCTCGTTTAGTGCTACAGGTGCAAGAGATCTTTCAGGTTTTGATGCGCTTACGTTTTATGCAAAAGCATCTCAAGCTGCTGATATTAATGAGATTGGTTTTGGTATCGAGGGTAGCACGGCCAATAAATTTCAAGTTACGCTTCAGAATTTGGCCATATCTACCAAATGGGAGAAATATGTAATTCCGATACCAGATCCTTCCAAATTGATAAATCAAACAGGTTTGTTTTGGTTAGCGGAAGGAGCTGAAAATGAGAATGATGAAAATGGGTTTGTCATATGGTTCGATGAAATAAAATTTGAAAAACTGGGTACCGTGGCACAGCCAAGGCCAGCTATATTCTTAGGTGAGGAGTTGGAAGTGCAAACCTTTACGGGTTCTGTAATCAATTTGAACGGTCTTACACAAACTTTTAATTTAGGGTCGGGTGTTAATAAAACGGTTATTGTGGCACCCTCATATTTTGAGTTTACATCCTCTGACCCAGATATCGCAAGAGTGGATGAAAGGGGTATGATTTCAATTTTAGGTTCTGGGTTTGCTGAGGTAACGGCTATATTGGGAGGAGTAAAGGCACAAGGTTCTTTGAGTTTGGAATCATTGGGAACGTTTGCAACTGCACCAATACCTACAAGAAATCCATCAAATGTAATATCTATTTTTAGTGACGCATATACTAACGTTCCTGTAGATTTTTTCAATGGCTTTTTTGGCGGTCAAACTACTACCGGAGGTACTCTGGACATAAGTGGGGACAATGTGATTCTATATGAAAACTTAAATTTCGTCAGTACCGAGTTTACCAACCCTACTATAAACGCCTCACAAATGACACACTTTCATGTTGATATTCAGGTGAATGAAGCTCTTGAGCCTGGAGATACCATAAGGGTAGAATTACTTGATTTTGGCGGTGATAATGCATTTGGAGGAGGAAATGATAGTGGTGGTTCTGTAACTTTTACCAATACAGAACTCGAAAGTAGGGCATGGGTAAGTTTGGATATACCCCTTACCAATTTTACAGGTCCTGCAGCGGGCGGGGCGTTCAATGGGCTGAACAGTACCACAAATATAGCACAGGTTACTTTTGCTTCTGGCAACGTGTCGACCATATTTGTGGATAATATGTATTTCTACAGTGAGTAATCAACACAACAAAAGATTTAAAAGGAAAATGATGAATAGAGAAAATAAAGAACAGTTTAGAATCTTGGTAGTTGCCTTGCTATCATTTTGTACAGTTGGCTGCGCAACAGATGATACACAACGAGTTGTCAACTTTACCGAACTCACCCTTCAAGAAGAGTTTGATGTCGACGGAGCTCCGAACGCCTCAGTTTGGGGTTATGATATTGGAACTGGCGAAAATGGCTGGGGAAATCAAGAATTACAATACTATACCGATAGAACGGAGAATGTAACGGTACAAAACGGAAAATTATTGATTACTGCCCGGCAAGAATCATTTGAAGGCTCTTCATATACATCTGCCAGATTGTTGACAAAAGACCTATTCGAGCAGCGATATGGCCGTTTTGAAGCTCGTATACGGCTACCTTACGGCCAGGGGATTTGGCCGGCTTTTTGGATGTTGGGAGCCGATATAGACGATAATCCGTGGCCTGCTGCAGGAGAAATAGATATCATGGAATATCGTGGTCAAAACCCTACGGTATTGATAGGTAGTGTACACGGTCCAGGGTACAGTGCCGGTAATGCTATATCCAAGGAGTATACTTTAGAGAATGATCGCTTTGACACCGGATTCCACATATTCGGAATCGAATGGGCTCCCGAATATGTTAACTTTTACGTAGATGATGTGCTATATAATCAAATTACACCCGAAGATGTAACCGGGGAATGGGTATTTGATAAACCCTTTTTCATTTTGATGAATTTAGCCGTAGGAGGCACATTCGTAGGTTCGCCCAACGCTGAAACGGTTTTCCCACAAACGATGATTGTAGACTATGTTAGGGTATACAAAAACACCAACGCCAATTAAAACTGACTAAAAATTAATAAAAAAATTATGGAACATTTAATAAAGAAGGCAAAACTCATCGCAATTTTAATTTGTGCCATATCCTTTCATGGCTGTGAGGATGATGATGTCATTTTACCAAAAGTCATAGCGGATTTTACATTTACGCTAAACGAAGATACGGGTACCGTAACTTTTTTGAATACTTCAGAGGATGCCAGTAAGTACGTGTGGGATTTTGGAGATGGTACAACTTCCAGTGAAATTAACCCCATAAAAACATTTAACGTAAGCGGAACCTACACCATTACTCTAGAGGCATTTAATGTTTCGGGTGCTTCGCAAACTTTTGAGGACGAAATTGTTATCCTCATAAAGGAAAAGATTGCTTTGCCTATAACATTTGATAGTCCTACAGTAGATTACAGCGCAACTGTTTTTAGTGGTGCTTCGTTCAATATAGTGATGAACCCCGATGTTTCCGGTTCTAACGATACTGCCTCGAATGTAGGGGAAATAACAAATAATGGGAACGCTTTTGAAGGTTTCTTTTTTAATTTGGGACTTCCTGTGGACTTCACGGTAAATAAGACCATTCAAATGAATTTTTGGTCCGAAACCACTGTAGATTTGTTATTGAAATTAGAGGATGGCACAGCTGCTGATATTGAAGTAACTGCAAGCCACGGCGGTACAGGTTGGGAATCCGTTACTTTTGATTTTTCGTCTGACGCAAGCTACTCCACTTTTACATTTTTTGTTGATGGTCCTGGCAGAAGTACTGGTACTTTTTATATTGATGACATTCAACAAATCGTAACACCAACTGCGGAAAGTGGATGTGCTGATACACCAATAGGTGCTACTTCACTTCCTTTGGATTTTGAGAGCTGCGATACTTTTCCGGTATCGGATAATTTTGGGTCTGGTATAACTTCTGAGTTGGCTCAGAATCCGGATAAAATAGGAATCAACACTTCAGATTTTGTATTACGTGTAGATAAGCCAGCAGGTTCGGATTTCTTTGCGGGAATCCAAAATACATTTGCCGATAACTTTGATTTGACTACTACCAACACGTTTAAGGTCAAAGTATATTCTACCAAGTCAAATGTAGTGTTCAGATTTGAGTTGGCCTTGAACCCCCAAACAGATCCTGTTACTGGAAATCCGGCACCCGTTTTTGCGACTATTCCAAACGCTAACGAATGGACTGAACTTGAAGTCATGTTCACTGGCTTGCCTGGAGGGCCGATGGCATACAATCAATTGGTAATTAAGCCTGACAACGGTACTGACACTCCTATAACGGAAGACGGTACATATTATATTGACGACATAAGGCTCGAAACCCCGGGCGGGAGTACAGGTTTTGACGGAGGTTTGATTACCAATGGGGATTTTGAGAATGGTGGTGATTCTTGGACAGGGAATGCCTTGAACGTGCAATCGGAAGGAGGTAATGGTTTTAATTTTGCAAACGTAGAAACTGCGGTTCCAGCTGAACCATTTCAAGTGAATCTTAGTCAAGTCTTGGAAATTGTTCAGGGTACAAATTATATTTTAACCTTTGATGCATCTTCTGATCGTGCTCGAACCTTGATTGCGGGTATAGGATTAAACGAAAGTCCTTTCACAAATACGGCGCCAGAAGTTAATCTCACCACAGATACTCAAACCTTTACGTTGCAATTGGCAGCAAATGATTTTGGAAACGTTAACAGTCGAGTATTATTTGATATGGCGGGTGCCGTAGGAACTGTTGTGATCGATAATGTATCATTGGTTGAAGGTGGGGATGGTAGCGATACCAATGGTAATAGCGTCGATACCGAAAATCCTATTATTACCCTAAATGGAGACGCTACGGTTAACCTTACGGTAGGGGATGCGTTTACAGACGCCGGGGCCACTGCTACAGACAATGTTGATGGTGATATATCTGGAGATATTATTGTTGCAGGTGATATTGTGGATATCAATACAGCTGGTACTTATGTGATAACTTATAATGTAAGCGATGCTGCAGGTAATGCTGCCGCCGAAGTAACAAGAACCGTTATTGTCGAAGAAGACACTAATGGTGTTTTTGATGATGGGTTGTTGACCAATGGTGATTTTGAAAATGGTGGTGCTTCTTGGATTGGGAACGCTCTTAACGTGATTACCGATGGGGGTAATAGCTTTAATTTGGCAAATGTTACAACAGCAATTCCAAGTGAACCCTTTCAGGTAAACTTAAGCCAAGTAGTAGAAATTGTTCAAGGTTCTAATTATATCTTGTCTTTTGAGGCGTCATCTGATCGTGCTCGTACAATATTGGCCGGTATAGGACTCAATGCGGCTCCATTTACCAATACGAACCAATCGGTCAATTTAACGACCGATACCCAAACATTTACATTACAACTTTCGGCTAGCGATTTTGGAGGTGTTAATAGCCGTGTTTTATTTGACATGGCAGCCGAGGTAGGCACCGTGGTAATTGATAACGTATCATTGGTTTTAGACGGGGGAAGTTCTGGAGGAAGTGGTGGTTGCACGGGAACATTGGTGGCAGCTACAACACTTCCGGTAGATTTTGAAGGTTGCGAAACATTTTTGGCATCACAGAACTTTGGAGCTGGTCTGACTTCCGAGTTGGTGGCCAATCCATTTAAGACTGGGATTAATACTTCTGATTTCGTATTACAGGTAAATAAACCTTCCGGGTCTGATTTCTTTGCGGGAATCCAAAATACGTTCCCCACTAATTTTGACCTGACCACTACAGATACATTTAAAGTGAAAATATACTCAACTAAAGCAAATGTAGTATTCAGATTTGAGTTGGCCTTGAACCCACAAACGGATCCCGTTACTGGAAATCCTGCACCCGTTTTTGTAACGATTCCCAACGCCAATGAATGGACAGAGGTCGAAGTTACATTTACAGGTTTGCCCGGTGGGCCTACGGCGTATAATCAATTTGTTATAAAACCCGATAATGCAGTGGGTGATCCCGCTATTACAGTTGATGGTACCTATTATATAGATGATATAGTACTTGAATAACCAAGAAACCGATCATAATTTAGGAAAAGGGCTGGTGTAAGATTAATATACTGGCCTTTTCACCCAATTTTAATAAGCAAATCTGTGAAAAATCAATGTCCAAAAAAGATATCCATATAGGTGGTTCGAGAATAAAATCTGCCAAAAAAGAGGTCGTAGGAGAAATTGTTCAGTTTGAAAATGAAAATTATTATAAGATTTCAAACTACGATGCCATGCGTTCATTTTTTATGAGTATCGTAAGCCCCTCCAATCATTGGATATTCATTTCAAGTAATGGAGGTCTTACTGCTGGTAGGCAAAACTCTGAATCTGCCCTGTTTCCCTACTATACAGATGATAAAATAGCAGAATCGTCGAGTATCACAGGGAGTAAAACCATGCTCCATATCCATAAAGAAGAGAAGACTTATTTATGGGAACCTTTTTCATACAATTATATAGGTATTTATAATATTAGTAGAAACCTTTATAAGAATACCTATGGTAATAAAGTAGTATTTGAAGAAATAAACGAAGACTTGGGTTTGACCTTCAGATATCACTGGAATTCTAGCGGTAAATACGGTTTTGTGAAAAAATCTACACTCATAAATAATGGCAATTCAGCTATTGGAATTACTGTTTTGGATGGTATTCAGAATATTATGCCTCATGGCGTGGACCCAAACTTGCAAAATGCCAGCAGTAATTTGGTGGATGCTTATAAAAAAAATGAGCTGGAAGAAAAATTGGGGTTAGGTATTTATGCCCTTAGTGCAATAATAGTTGATAGGGCAGAACCAAGTGAAGCCCTAAAGTCTACTACGGTATGGTCTGCCGGGGTAGAAAATTGTACTTATTTAATCTCTTCCTTACAACTGGAAAATTTTAGAAATGGAAAAAATATTGAACAAGAAGAAGACGTCAAAGCAGAAAAGGGAGCGTATTTTATTTGTACAGACATTACGATAGAGCCCAACACAAAAAAGAATTGGATTATTGTAGCAGAGGTAAATCAATCTATAGTCGATATTGGTAAAATATCTAATTTGATACGAACAGAGAATGACCCTTATAATCATGTCTTAGACGATGTAGAAACCGGTTCCAAAAAATTGTTGGCGCTTAATTTCGCATCCGATGGTATACAGATGACCGCAGACGACTTGAGAAATACAAGGCATTTTTCCAACACGCTTTTCAATATAATGCGTGGTGGAATATTTGATAATAATTATCAAATAGAAAAACTGGATTTTTCAAAATATGTACAGAAATCGAATAAAAATGTCCATGATCGGAAAAGGGAAATTTTAGATGGGCTACCAAATCAATTTCCATTAAACCATTTACAACAAATTGCGGCTACTGATAGTTGCAGTGACTTTAAAAGGCTCGCCTTTGAATATATGCCCTTAAGGTTCAGTAGAAGACATGGTGATCCCAGTAGGCCATGGAATAAGTTTTCAATCAACACCGAAAACGAAATAGGGGAGAAAATATTGGACTATGAAGGTAACTGGCGTGATATTTTCCAGAACTGGGAAGCTTTGGCACATTCATACCCTGCTTTTATTGAAGGTATGATTCATAAATTCTTGAATGCGACAACATTTGATGGTTATAATCCTTACCGTGTAACCAAGGACGGTTTTGATTGGGAGTCAGAGGAACCGGACAATCCTTGGTCATATATTGGGTACTGGGGAGATCACCAAATTATTTATCTCTTAAAATTTTTGGAGTTTATGGAGCAGCATTATCCAAGAAAACTCAGTGAATATTTTAATGAGAAAATCTTTGTTTACGCTAATGTTCCCTACAAGATAAAAAGCTATCAAGATATTCTTACAAATCCTAAGGATACCATAGTTTTTGATGAAGATTTAGATAGAAAAATAAGGGAAGACCGTTTAAAGTCAGGTGCCGACGCTGCTTTGCTGACTAATGAAAATAAAGTCATTCATCACGTAAACTTGTTAGAGAAACTTTTGGCTACATCATTGGCAAAAGTGTCCAATTTTATACCCGAGGGTGGTATTTGGATGAATACACAGCGACCAGAATGGAATGATGCGAACAATGCTCTCGTCGGCAATGGTGTCTCTATGGTCACACTGTGCTACCTGAGAAGATTCCTAAACTTTTTTGAAGAAATGGTTGAAAATGCCAAAGGCGATGAATATCATATTTCAAAAGAGTTAATTGAATTTTTTAAAAAGATAAGGATCACTTTGACCCAAAATATATCCATACTCAGTGGCACAATCCCGGATAAAGCAAGAAAGAAGGTTCTGGACGGTCTTGGAAATGCCGGAAGTGAGTATCGAAGGAAAATATATAAAAATGGCTTTAGCAACAATACGGACATTATTACCAAAAGTGATGTGTTGGAGTTTATTCGGATAACGCTTCAATACTTTGATCATAGTATAGATGCGAATAAGCGATCAGATGATCTATTCCACTCTTATAATTTGATGACTTTGGAGGGAGATAACGAAATCTCAATTTCCCATCTATCGGAAATGCTTGAAGGCCAAGTGGCCGTTTTGAGTTCTGGTTACATTTCTTGCAAGGAAGCATTAAAAGTTTTGGATGCCCTAAAAAGCAGCTCGCTATTTAGGCATGACCAATATAGCTATATATTATACCCTGATAAAAAGCTTCCCAAGTTCGTTGAAAAAAATAATATACCATCTAATACGATCAAAAAATCGGAATTGGTGCAAGAGCTCTTGAAAAGTAATGATACGCAAATAGTAGAAACCGATAATCAAGGAAATTACCATTTTAATGCGTCTTTTAATAACGCGGAAAGTTTAAAAAAAGCTTTGTTGAAATTACCCGAAAAGTATAATAATCTAGTTGAAAAGGATAGGCTTCTTTTGTTACGGTCTTTTGAAGCCGTTTTTAATCACAAGGCATTTACAGGACGTTCCGGAACATTCTTCGGTTACGAAGGCTTGGGCTCAATTTATTGGCACATGGTCTCAAAGTTGCTTCTAGCAGTGCAAGAAAACTGCATAAGAGCGATTCAAGAAGGGGAAAGCAACGAAACTATAAGTAGACTATTTGAGCATTATTATGAAATCAACGAAGGTATTGGGGTACACAAATCACCAGAATTATATGGGGCATTTCCAACCGATCCCTATTCACATACTCCTGCTGGTAAAGGTGTACAACAACCCGGTATGACAGGGCAAGTGAAAGAGGACATTTTAAGCCGATTCGGGGAACTCGGAGTTTTTGTTGAGCAAGGTAAACTTGTGTTCAAACCATACTTATTGCGAAAGAGTGAATTTATCAAAAATCCATCAACCTTTGAGTATATAAAAGTAAGTGGCGAGAAAGAACAACTTTTTTTGGAAAAGGACTCCTTAGGATTTACCTATTGCCAAGTTCCTATAATTTATACACTCTCCAATACCCAATGCTTACATGTTCACTTTAATGATAATACCAAAAAACAATTTGATCATTTACATCTTGATACGGTAACCAGCCAAAATCTTTTCGAAAGAACAGGGGCGATAAAACATATGATAGTGTACCTACAACTATAAATAGAAAAAATAAAGATTCATGAAAAACTATTTTAAATCAATCGGTTATATCATAGTGGTATTAGTGGTTTTATCATGTAAAAAGAATACCAAAACAGAAAGTAAAATAACCGTAGTGAAGCAAAAATCGATTATAAGCGCAAAAAATATATTGGGCAATCCTGATTACATGGCCATGTCCTATGGTGGATATCGTCATATAAACCATGATATAGAACCTACGATAGCCGAGTTGAAAGAAGATATGAAAATATTAGCTGCGATGGGGGTCAAAATAATTCGCACCTATAAAGTGCATTTACCTCATGCCGCTAATGTTTTGAAGGCGATAAGAGAATTAAAGAAAAAAGATTCCAGTTTTGAAATGTACGTAATGTTGGGTGCATGGATCGATTGTAAAAACGCTTGGACAGATTTGGAACCTGACCATAACAAAGAGAGCGAACGTAATGCGATTGAAATCAAGGAAACGGTTAGACTGGCAAAAGAATATCCAGATGTGGTAAAAGTAATTGCTGTGGGTAATGAAGCTATGGTGAAATGGGCAACCAATTATTATGTGCGGCCATGGGTCGTTTTAAAATGGGTAAATCATCTCCAAGAGCTTAAAAGTTCAGGCGAATTATCAAAAGATTTATGGATAACCAGCTCTGATAATTTTGCATCATGGGGAGGTGGCGGTAAAGAATACCATGTGGAAGACCTTAATGAATTAATTAATGCTGTTGATTTTTTATCGGTACATACCTATCCTATGCATGACACGCATTACAATCCACAGTTTTGGAAAGTCCCAAAAGCTGAGGAAAGTTTATCGGATATAGAAAAAATAGATGCTGCAATGCTACGGGCAAAAAAGTATGCCATGGCACAATATGATAGCGTGAAACGTTACATGAAAGGATTGGGAATCGATAAACCCGTTCACATTGGAGAAACAGGTTGGGCAAGCACTTCCAACGGTTATTATGGTCCCGAAGGCTCCAAAGCTACTGATGAGTATAAAGAGGCTTTGTACTACCACCATATGAGAAATTGGACCAATGATAATGGTATTTCTTGCTTCTATTTTGAAGGTTTTGATGAGCAATGGAAGGATGCCGCCAACACTTTAGGTTCAGAAAATCACTTTGGTTTGATCAATCTTAAAAGTGAAGCCAAGTTTGCACTTTGGGAATTAGTGGATAGTGGAACTTTTGAGGGTCTTACGCGTGATGGAAATCCGATTACCAAAACTTATGGAGGAGTAAGGGAAGAATTAATGAAAGAAGTTCTGGTACCACCTTTGGAAAATTAAAATAATTGTATTGCCATACAATATGACGGGCAAACTAGGGAACCAAAAAAATGAGAACAAATGGTAAATGAAATTGTAATACCCAAAGATAAAGTACCGATGGGGCAAAAAATAGCCTTTGGCGTAGGAATGTTTGCCAATCAAATGTTTCCCGCCATTTTGGGAATCTTTATGGTCGTTTTGGTACAGGATTTAGGATTTCCGGGCTGGATGTGGGGTGTTTTGTTTTTTCTTCCAAGAGTATTTGATTCCATTACTGACCCGATAATGGGTTTTATTTCAGATAATACAAAATCCAAATGGGGTAGACGAAGGCATTATGTGTTTCTCGGTGCCCTAATCATGGGCATTTCGTTTGTGATTATGTGGCAATTATATCGTGAAAACGGTGTAGATTATAATTTCACCTATTTTTTGCTATGGTCTTTTGTGTTTTATCTGGGCCTAACAATCTTCAGTGTTCCTTACGTAGCCATGGGTTATGAGATGAGCAATGACTTTCACGAACGTACAGATATTATGGCGATAGCGCAATGGATAGGGCAGTGGGCATGGGTCATTGCTCCTTGGTTTTGGGTGTTCATGTACGATCAAGATTGGTTTCCATCAGCGGATATCGCCACAAGGGAACTAGCTATTTATGTTGGTATCGCTTGTATGGTATGCGCTATGGTTCCAGCAATTTTTATTAAAAGCAAATCAACCATTAATGAGCCGTATGCACCTCTAAATATAAGAACGATTGGGGGTAGCCTCAAAAAGATTGTGGATGGTTTTAAGGAAGCTTTTCAATCCAGACCGTTCCGACAACTTTGTATAGCTACTTTTTTCATCTACAATACATTCTACACCATCGCGAGTTTCTCGTTCTTCATCGTGGTGTATTATCTTTTTGGAGGCGATGCCGGTGCGGCTGGTATCTGGCCAACCTTATTTGGTAGTGTAGGTGCTTTGGCGACTACATTCATAGTAATACCTATTATCACCAAAATGTCCAAGAAAATGGGGAAAAAGAGAGCATTTATTGTTTCTCAAGCCATATCTATTTTGGGGTATGTATTACTTTGGTTTTTGTTTATTCCCGGTAAACCCTATATGTTTTTATTCGCATTGCCGTTTTTCTCGTTTGGTATTGGAAGTTTGTTCACATTGATGATGTCAATGACCGCAGATGTTATCGATTTGGATGAATTAAATACAGGACAACGAAGAGAGGGTGTCTTTGGAGCCATTTATTGGTGGATGGTAAAATTTGGTTTTGCCATTGCCGGTCTTTTGACGGGTACTATAATGTCAGTCGTTGGTTTTGACCCAAATGCAGCTGTACAGCCAGAAGGTGCAATTTTTGGATTAAGGGCATTCTATTCCGGTTTCCCGATAATAGGGACTTTAGTGGCCATTTATTTTATGTGGAATTATGATCTCACTGAGGAAAGGGCTAACGAAATAAGCAAGGAGTTAGAAAAGAAGAAGGCTAGTAAAGCAGCAGGGTATGGGAAAATGGCTTCAATTTCAAATATTGATTTGAATGATTTATCGGAAAAAGAGATTGTAGAGAAATTCTCTGATTTTTTTACGACAAAACTAGATTTCAAGGAAATTTCTCCACAAGCTTTACAATTAGAATTCGATACGGTATTTAAAAAAGGAATGCACGGTATTTGTTTTAGTGCTTATGAAAGTGGCCAAGAACCTGGTGATGATCTCACAGACAATCAAATAAGAAGGCGTTTGGAAGTTTTAAAAGGCCGCGCTCAATGGATACGTATATTTTCATGTACTACGGGGCATGAAAAAATACCTAGAATTGCCAAAGAAATGGGTTTCAAAACTATGGTGGGGGCTTGGATAAGTAATAAAACGGTTCAAAATAAATCGGAAATTAATAGTCTCATAAAATTGATTAAAGATGGACATGTTGATATTGCTGCCGTTGGTAATGAAGTACTTTATAGGGAAGAGTTAAATGAAGAGACCATTATTGATTACATAGAGCAAGTTAAAAAAGAGGCGGGATACATTCCTGTGGGCTATGTGGATGCTTACTATGAGTTTGCGAACCGACCCAAATTAACTGATGCCTGTGATGTTGTTTTGGCAAATTGTTATCCGTTTTGGGAAGGTGCCGATATAAAAATGGCAGGGTTTCATCTTCAGGAAATGTATCATAGAACGGTTGCCGCTGCAAAAGGTAAGAATGTTATCATCACAGAAACAGGTTGGCCAAGTATAGGACAAAAAGTTAACAAGGCCGATCCCACTACCGATAATGTGAAAGAATATTTCGTAAAATCTCATCTATGGGCAAAAAAGGAAGGGGTCTCCTTGTTTTATTTTTCTTCTTTTGATGAGTCATGGAAAATACATTCTGAGGGTTGGGCCGGCACTTCGTGGGGACTTTGGGATAGCAAAGAAAAGTTTAAGTATAATTCCAACTTGTAAGAGATGTCATATAGAAAAGATACCGATTATATTGTAAATACTGGAAATTTTGATAACTATTTAGGAATAGATTTTGATGTAATTAGGATAGATGAGCTTAGACATCTTTGGTTGAAGACACTCCGAAACGGAATGCATGGCCTTTGTTTTAGTATATACGAAGATGGTCAACAACCTGGGGATGTTATAACTGAAGAACAGGTCGTACGACGTGTTCAAATTATAAAACCCTATACCAAATGGGTTCGCTCTTTTTCATGCATTGAAGGTAATGAACATGTAGCCAGAGTGGCACACAAAAACGGACTCAAAACACTGGTAGGTGCTTGGTTGGGAAAAGATGAAAAACTCAATGAGCAAGAGTTGAAAGCACTGATCGCTTTGGGAAAAGAAGGTTGTGTTGATATTGCCGCGGTAGGGAACGAAGTACTGTATAGAAACGACTTGTCCAAAGAGCGATTGTTAAGATATATCAATCGTGTGAAAGCAGCATTACCAAATATACCTATTGGATACGTTGACGCCTATTATGAATTTACCCAACATCCTGATGTAGTTGATGCTTGTGATGTAGTGCTTTCCAATTGTTATCCTTATTGGGAAGGTTGTCCCCATGAATATTCCCTGAACCATATGCAACGAATGTTTGGTCAAGCCACGGATGCTGCCAAAGGTAAAAAGGTAATCATAACGGAAACAGGATGGCCAAGTAAAGGCGAAAACTTTAAAGGTGCTATCACTTCCGAGGATAATGCCATGAAATATTTTATAAAGACTCAGGTTTGGGCCGCTAAGGAAAATATAGAACTCTTTTATTTTTCTTCATTTGATGAATCTTGGAAAATTGGTGATGAGGGTGATGTTGGTGCATACTGGGGTCTATGGGACAAATATGAAAACTTGAAATTTTAGTTCTCCTCCAATTTATCTCGCAAGCAATATTACAGGTCAGACTTAACTTTTAATGTGGCAGTTTATGTTTTAATATTCCATACATAAAGGTACCTAATACCGCTGCCATTATCACAATTAACATACTGTAAATCCCAGTACCTAAAAGAATATACATAGGTCCAGGGCAAGCACCTGCCAAGGCCCAACCCAAACCAAAGACAGTACCGCCTAGAATGTAACGCACAAAACTTTTTTGTTTTGGTTGAAAATTTATGGGTTGGCCTTCAAAACTCTTCACCTTGAAAATTTTTATCAAATATATTCCGGCCATACCCAAGATAACCGCTGACCCGATAATGCCATACATATGAAACGACTGAAATTTGAACATCTCATAAATACGGTACCACGAAACTGCTTCGGATTTTACCAATACTATTCCAAAGAAAACTCCTATAAATAAAAATTTTAAAAATTTCATATTAAAACAATAAGGGTAAAATATAATGAGTCATCAAAAGCCCACCCATAAAAAAACCGATTACAGCTATTAAGGACGGTAATTGCAAATTGCTAAGTCCGGTTATAGCATGGCCAGATGTACAACCACCAGCATATCTGGTTCCAAAACCGACCAAGAGTCCTGCTATTATCAATATCGATGCTCCTTTAAGGCTCAAAATAGTGTTCCAACCATATATTTTATCCGGTAACAAAGACTTACCTGCATTTTCAAATCCCAATTCGTTCAAATCCAAGATAGTTTGTTCGCTTAGGGCTATGGGCGAGTTGTCTGATAAAAAATTAACGGCTATATAACCGCCCATAATGGCACCTAAAACAACGACCAAGTTCCAGCGTTGCGTTTTCCAGTCAAATTTGAAAAAATCGGAATATTTTCCCGCACCACTTATGCTGCATAGGGTTCTGAGGTTGGAGGACATCCCAAAAGTCTTTCCGAATAATATCAGTGACAGCATAACGATAGCTATCAAGGGGCCTGAAACGTACCAAGGCCAGGGTTGTAATATAAAGTCCATTATTTTTTATGTAAAAGTAATGGTTGAAAGATAGTGGTTTCGTAACCTACGTTACAAACAAAAAGGAAAGTTGGTTCAAATCAATTCTGGGATGTTACTGCTTTTCGTAGACGATACTTTGAAAAGAAGGTAAGTCTTCACCATTATTCAGGGTTAGTACTCCATTTGATAATGACATCGTACTTGTAATATCCCCTGTGATATTGATTGATGTGGCACTTGTTGGGGTCCAGTTGCCATTTCTTACGGTAGCGTTGGTCGTACAGTTGATAATAAACAGCCCGTTAGTGATCGAGGATGAATTTATACCGGTCGTCGTAGAGGTCCACGTTAGGTCTGGATTAAAAACGATAGTACCATTAAGACAATCAAGCTCAAGTAATAAATTGCTGAAGAATATCCCATTTTGGTCAATATCTTGAGGTGGACTTATGTTGTACTCGACAAGGTTCCAGGTTCCAACAAATTGCGCAGTATTGTTCTGTGGTTCATCATCTTCTGAATCAGAAGAGCATGACACACATAGCAATGTTAATGTAAGGATTAGATAGTACTCTATATAAGTTTTCATATAAAAAACATTAGCTCTTAAATTTCGCACAATCACATTTTTTACTTTTGCACAAAACGTTTTCGGTACAACTGTAAAATTATTGTCTTCCTTTGAGACGCTTGTCTATTTTCTTCTTTTTTTCAGTAATCATTTTCATGATATCCATGATTTCCGAATCTTTATTTTTCTTATAAATCTCATTTAGTCCAAGTACCAAAGATTTAGCTTTTCTTGAGGCCTTTACCCTGTCGCTGGTACTCATGTGGGACATTTTTAGCTTTTCAAATTCCAAAGCTTCATTGATCAATTCCGTATTATCTGCCATAAATATTTAATAATATACAAATCTAACAAAACTACTTAATTAACCAAGAAATCATAATCAGAAAAGCGTATTCAGGTATTGGTTCGCGCTATGAAAAAGTTTTGGAAATAGCCTTATTAAATTGAAAAATCCATCCCTTTTACAAAAAGAAAGGATTTTTGGTCTCGTGACCTCGACAGGATTAAGTCCAAATCCTTGGAGCCTATTATTCAAAAGGAATATAAAACCTTACAAAAATCTGTTGACTGAATTGTTGACGGTCAATTTAACAGCAAATAATATCATTTGACATTCAACAGTAAATTAAAAAAAAATCTGTTATTCAAGAGTTTTTAAAAATTAAGCTCTTAATGGTACTTTTAATACAAACCAGAAAAGTTTCAAGTAACCCGACAATACTCTTTGTTCATTCGTAGCTGGCTTGTCCATAGATAATGTAAGAGTTAACACTCAGATTGGTAAAAGCTGGAATTCTGAAATACGTAAGGGAAAACCCTTAGAATTACTTTCGGGTAAATTCATGTAGAAATTAAATAGTTTTCCTTCAGATCTTCGCTTTAAGATGAAATAAGATGATAAAGTTTGATAAATATTGCGTCTCCAAACTAATATTTCTATTATTGATGGTGCTATGGATTACAACTGGTGTAGCGCAACAGGATAACCTGATAAGGTACCCTAAGTTGGGACTCTCCTTTGAAATACCAGAAGGTTGGTCGGGCCAAGAAATTGAAAATGGCTATCTCATGGGTAGCGATACAACTCTTGGTTTTATTTTGGTTACCACCCACGATTTAACGACCAAATCAGCTATTGAAAAAGAGTTGTCCCAAAAATTCGAAATAGGGCCTAACAGCGTATTGTTCCCTGTAGGTGACTTTGAGGACATTGATTCGAAAACCGTGGGGAATACGTTTACCGGAACCATTTCGGGCAGTAATGCCAAAGCTTTTATATGTGTGGTATTAAATGATAATGGTTTGGGTTTAACTGTAATAAGCGCAGCCACAGAAACCTTATTTTCAAACATCTTACGGGATAAAGGGTTAGAAGTTGCCAAATCAGCTTACTTTGAAGGAAATCAGCAAGAAACCAGTAATACTACCCAAAATTCGGGGGCAAATGATTGGGTGAAAAAATTCAGCAATTGTCGATTAACCTATATGGAGTCACACACTTCTTATGGCACTGGCGGTTATGCAAAAAAAGTAAAAATAGACCTATGCGGGCAAGGCTATTTTAACCACTCGGCATACAACAGTATGAGTGTATCGGGTGGGGCTTATAACGGTGGGTATGGTAGCAATAAAAGTGGAGCTGGAACATGGACCATGGTAGAACAGAGCGGCCAAATTATGCTTCAGTTAACTTTTTACAACGGAGAAGTTTACGAATATTCCGTGACAATTGACCATGATGACAAAACCTTTTTAAACGGAAAGCGTTATTTTAGGGTGTACAGCGGGGATTATGGCCCCAATTGCGGTTAGTTGCTAAAAAAGTTTGCCATCTAATAATAATCTTTAACCATGTAAACATAAAATGAAAATCCCCTATTTATTCCTTTTGTTTTGCTTATGGTATTGTTCTTTGTGTGGGCAAGACAGTTTACGTGTGCAAGAATTATTGGACGAAGCGTACGGTTATGAAAACACAAACCCACAAAAAGCTCTGGAAACATATCGGCAGGCTTTAGATGTAAGTCGTGATGGGAATTACAATCTTGGCGCTTTTCGCTCATTAAACTATAGTGGTATAGTATACTCAAACCTAGCGGAATACGGCTCTGCACTTCATTATTACAAAGAGTCCATGGGCTATGCAGATTTAGCTGACTATCCCAAGGGAAAAGCTGCGACTTTAATCAATATAGGCAACATACATCAATATTTGGGAGACTTCGACAAAGCTGTGGATAATTATTTAAAGGGGATAGAAGTATTTGAAATCATTAAAGATAGCTCAAGTGTTGCGGTGACTTCGCAAAATCTTGCCGCCCTTTTTAGTTCTTTGAAAAAATATGATAAAGAAGCCAATTACTTAAATAAAGCGTTACGTTTTTTGCCCAAAAAAGAGACCAAACTTTTGGGATTCTTATATGGTGATTTAGGTCTTTCAGAAACTAGGGTTGGAGAACTAAAAGAGGCTTTTGAGTATTTTAAGAAAGCAGATAGCTTGTCTAAACTAATAAATGACAAACGCCTAGATTTTTTTGTAGAACGTAATTTCGGCGAATATTACCTTTTAAAGAAATCCTTTGGCAAAGCCATTGTTTATTTAGAAAATGCACTTTGCATAAACGAGCAACTAAATGATAAATATTTCCGGGCAGAAATGCTGTCCAAATTGGGGCAGGGTCATGCCGAGTTGAAAGATTATTCAAAATCAGTTGATTATTTAAATCGTGCAGTTGAAATGGCGAGTTCGAATGGTTTAAAGGAAATTCAAGAAAAGGCCTATTATACACTTTCAAAAGTTGAAGTGGAAAAAGGAAATTTTAAAAAAGCCCTCAATTATTTGAATAAACATTTGATTTTCAAAGACTCCATTTTGAATGAGACCTATTTAAATCAAATAAATTATTACGAGAAATCTTTTGAAACCAAACAAAAAGAGGCACAAATCAGTAAGCAAAGACTACAACTTGAAAAACAGCAAAACACCATTCTTAAGAAAGAAAATGAAAAGACGCTGGCCTATGCCATAGGAGGGTTTTTGGTTTTGGTCTTTATCTCCTTAGCGATGTTTTTTAAACAGCGTCAAAAGGCGAAGGCCAATGAGATTTTAGCATTAAAGACCAAACAAGAGCTTGTAAAACTCGAAGCCTTGATTGATGGTGAAGAGAACGAACGCAACCGTCTTGCCCAAGATTTGCATGATGGTATCAATGGCGATTTGGCGGTCATCAAATACAAAATCAGTAGCATTGGCCAAAAAGGTTTTTCAACTAAGGAAAAAGAAGATTATGGCGAAGCGTTGGGCATGTTGGATAATGCAGTGGAACAGGTGCGAAGGATTTCGCATAATTTGGCACCACCCTCATTAACCCGGTTCGATTTGACCGAGGCCCTAGAACAATTTTGCAACAAGCAGAATACACTAAAAAAGGTAAAGATTAGCTTTCAACATTTTGGGAACAGGGTCAATCTAAAGAAAGAAAACGAAACGGCAATTTATCGTATCGTACAAGAGCTTATCAATAATATCTTAAAACATGCCAAAGCCTCAGAAGCTATGGTACAAATAAACAACCATGGAGACAAACTGACCATCACTGTAGAGGATAACGGAGAGGGTTTTGATCCTGACAATAATTCTACGGGAATAGGCTTGCAAAATATAAAATCTAGGGTTGATTTCTTAAAGGCCGGATTGGACATTGACAGTAGTGACAATGGTACGACCATACAAATAGCCTTAGACCTTAATAAAATGAAAGAAGTATGATAAAGGTAGCGGTTTTAGATGATCACAACATGGTACTAAAAGGTATTGAAAGCATGTTGGAAGATATTGAAAATATTGGTGTTATCGCTACCTATAACTTGGGAAAACAACTATTAGGGGAAATCGAAGCTGAAGTGCCTGATGTTTTGTTGCTGGATATTAATCTACCAGATGTCAACGGTATCGATATATGTAAAACCCTTATAAAAAAATATCCTGATCTGGCGATTTTGGCTTTATCCAATTATAGCGAAACTAGTTTCATTAAAAATATGCTCAGAAATGGGGCCAAGGGCTATTTATTAAAGAACACTGGCAAGCCAGAACTGATAACCGCAATTGAAACCGTGCATACCGGAAAGCAATATTTACCCCTGGAAATAAAAGATATTCTGCTTAACGATAGCATCGGTAATTCCACTACTTCTTTCATCCCCAAATTGACCAGGCGCGAAAAAGAAGTACTGTCCCTTATCGTTAGAGAACATACCACGCAAGAGATATCTGAGAAGCTCTTTATTAGTCCAAAAACAGTGGAAAGCCACCGTAATAACCTTACCCAAAAACTTGGGGTGCGAAATACGGCCGGACTCGTGCGTGTGGCTTTGGAAAAAGGCCTATTGGATTAAGGCTATTTCAAATCCATTATATCATATTATACTGGGTATAAACCGCTTTAAATGGATTAAACCTACTTGCCAACCCAATATCAGGGAAAACACCTAGAAAAAAATACAGGGATTTTCATGCACAAATAACTCTTTGGTTAACAATACTTTAGTGGTGTTAAATAAAGTTAAATCATTAAAATTTTGAATTATGAAAACAACACATTCAAAACTGAAGTATTATTTAATCGCTAGTATGGCCATACTTGCTTTATCCTGTAGTGTAGAAGAAGGTGAGGATGGCGTAGATGGTATGGACGGTGCACCTGGAATTCAGGGAGAACAAGGGCCTCCCGGGCAAGACGGTGAAGATGGTGCTGATGGAAATGCGAATGTAAATTCGTACACATTTGATATATCAAGTGTGTCGGGGGTCACATATGGACAAAACATTCCAGAATTAACGCAATCAGTAATAGACGATGACGTCGTTCTTGGATATGTAAAACGAAATATAAATTGGCATCAGCTACCCGCTATAGGTCATTTTCTTCCTTTTAGTATATCTGCTGATATGACACCAGGATTTTATATCATTGATTTCGTAGACCTTACAGATGGTAGTGATTTTGCTATTACTGCTGGTGAACTTGATCTTTTGAAAGTGGTTGTCATTGAATCCAACAGCAACACAACGAGCAAAAACACTCATCCCGACTTTTCGAAGATGACATACTTTGAGGTAATGGATTATTTGGGCCTTGACTATTAATTCAATTAGAAGGATTCTTATGTAAGAGACTGTCTATTTAGACAGTCTCTTTTTTTGATAGTGACCTCGGCAGGATTGTTTCACATCCTTTGTGCTCCGCGCTGAAAATCAACAAAAGAAACATTTCACTTTATTCCAAAAAAGAAGCGAGCTTCTTTTTAGAAACTCGCTTATATTTCAACTTTTGGTTGATCTATTAGTGACCTCGACAGGATTCAAACCTGTAACCTTCTGAGCCGTAATCAGATGCGCTATTCAGTTGCGCCACGAGGCCAATTTTTCCCCTAAATCGGGGTGCAAATATATTTCTTTTTACTTTTACCTCAAAATTAGATATCTATTATAAATGGATTTTACAAAATATATTCGTGACGTCGAGGATTTTCCACAAAAAGGAATTCTTTTTAAGGATATTACACCTTTATTGCAAAATCCGGAAGCAATGAAATCTGCTATGAATGGCTTGTTAAAAATGGTAGAGCATCAAAAAATCGATAAAGTGGTAGGGATGGAAAGTAGGGGTTTCTTCTTCGCACCCATATTGGCCATGAGACTTAACGCAGGTTTTGTACCCGTTCGAAAATCGGGAAAACTGCCTGCCGATAAAATTAGCCATACCTATGTTTTGGAGTATGGTACCGATACTCTGGAAATGCATTCGGACAGTATTCAAAAAGGAGATAAGGTACTGGTACACGATGATGTTTTGGCGACCGGGGGCACGGCGAGTGCCACTTGTGAACTTATAGAAAATCTTGGAGGGATTGTTGTTCAGTGCAATTTTTTGATTGAACTTGATTTTCTTAAGGGAAGAAACAGGCTAAGACCTTATAAGATAGCCTCTTTATTGCATTATTGATTTATGGCATTGGTGGTGACAAGATATCGCCAACCAATAACGGCCATCTGCAGTTTTGAGGCTTTGGATAAATCAAGTCCTTTTTTGGAATAAGAAGGTAAAATTATTTTATTGATTTTCGCCAAAAGCGTGAACACCAATTTCTTCATGATATAATTTTCTACAAATATAACTACTAGCAAAATAGAAGTAAAAAGACCGCCGTACGACGGTCTTTTTTATACAGGCCTATATTTTTTGATTAGATTACCATCGTAATCAATGATAACAGCAGAAATAATAAAATTTTAGCAAATGTGAACATAGTGAACAGTTTTTAGGTTAATACTTAGTTGATTATAATCGATTATTCATTTAAGATATATAACTCGATAGTATGTTTCCTAATAAATTGATGCGATTTAATGTAATTGAATACATAACCTTAATCAAAATAATTGTTTTTACTGCATTTTTTTACCGATTGTCTTGATGTTTGTTTTAAATTGATATGTAAATTTTGATATAGCGTGTACATGTATAACAATTCAAGGGGGGGTTTGACCATTTTTTTATTTTGCAAGGAAGATTTTGTGTTAAAAAGTTGTTTTTTATGCATTTTGATCTTTACAGTGATGAGTTATTGAACGTTTTTATCGTTTCGGTATCCCAAAAAAAATAGAAATCTTCGGCTATATTTGCCTAAAAATATATCAATGCTAAATCTTCTTTTTGTTGTTTTGGGGCTTGTACTTCTGATTGTGGGCGGTAATTGGCTTTTAAAATCAGCTGTTGCCCTATCGCTTAGGTTGAATATTCCCAAAATAGTAATAGGAATGACGGTAGTCTCTTTCGCCACGTCTGCGCCTGAGTTGATTGTAAGTATCAAAGCGGCATTGGATGGTTTTCCCGATTTGGCCTTGGGCAATGTAGTGGGGTCAAATATCGCCAATCTTGGCCTTGTTCTTGCTGTCACAGTGCTTTTGGGAAGCATTGATGTGAAAAAAAGCTTTTACACTACCGATTGGCCGGTTATGATGGTCGCTTCTTTGATGTTCTTCGGCTTTATTTATTTTGATAGTGAATTACAGCAATATGAAGGTATTATAATGGTCACTTGTTTGTTTCTTTTTTTAGTGTATCTACTTCGCTTTCAAAAGGTTGCTGTTGTTGACGAGTTGCCCGAAGATGATGTTCCGCTACCTATGTACAAAACCATCCTATTTTTAGGGCTGGGTGCTGTTGCGCTTTGGGGCGGTTCGGAGTTGTTGATAAATGGTGCCGTAGGTATGGCCAAAATGTATGGTGTAAGTGATAGGGTAATCGGGGTAACGGTGGTTTCTATTGGTACCAGTATTCCCGAACTGGCTGCTTCTATCATAGCGGTAATAAAAAAGGAAAAGGCCATCTCGTTAGGGAATCTTATCGGGTCCAATATTTTCAATTTATTGGCGGTTTTGGGTATCACATCTATTATAACACCCATTAAAGTAATTGATCAAGGGCTTTTGAGCAACGATATTTTTTGGATGTTGGGCATTTCATTTTTGATACTTCCTTTGGTATTTATCCCGAAGGGGTTACGTTTGGGGTGGAGAGATGGTTTGATTTTGTTAATGGGATACATTATGTTCATCTACATTACCATACAATAAAAAGCCACGACCTTCAAAGTCGTGGCTTTTCTTCTATCTCAAAAAAAGAAATATATCGTTATTTAAACGTTTGCAGATTTAACCGTTTTCACGATTCGACCTGCAATTTTGTACGGATCACCGTTAGAGGCTGGTCTTCTGTCTTCTAACCATCCTTTCCACCCACTCTCTACGGTAGCTATCGGAATACGAATCGATGCCCCACGGTCGGATATACCAAAGCTGAATTCGTCTATGGATTGTGTTTCGTGGTCACCGGTCAAACGTTGATCGTTAAATTCACCGTAAACCGCAATATGTTCTTTTACCACAGGTCGGAAAGCTTCACAAATTTTTTCATAGGTAGCCTTATCGCCACAGGTTCTCAATGTTGTGTTCGAGAAGTTGGCATGCATACCCGAACCGTTCCAATCCATATCCTTTCCTAATGGTTTAGGGTGATATTCTATATAAAATCCGTATTGCTCTGTCAAGCGGTCTAATAAATATCTGGCGACCCACATCTCATCCCCGGCTTTTTTGGCACCTTTGGCGAACAATTGAAATTCCCATTGTCCAGAGGCCACTTCTTGGTTGATACCTTCAAAGTTGATTCCAGCGGCGATACACAGATCGGCATGCTCCTCGACCAAATCCCTGCCATGGGTGTTTTTACCACCTACTGAGCAGTAATACATGCCTTGTGGCGCTGGATAACCGCCTATGGGGAAGCCCAAAGGTAATTGTGTTGCCGTATCCATAATAAAATATTCCTGTTCAAAACCAAACCAAAAATCATTGTCATCATCATCAATAGTGGCCCTACCATTTGATACATGAGGGGTTCCATCGGCATTCAAGACTTCGGTCATGACTAAATAACCGTCTTTTCGGGCAGGGTCTGGGAAGATAGCAACAGGTTTCAACAAACAATCGGATGATCCTCCTTCGGCTTGTCGTGTTGAACTTCCATCAAAAGACCACATGGGGCAGTCTTCTAATTTGCCGCTAAAGTCGTTTACTACTTTGGTTTTACTTCGCATATTCTGCGTTGGAAAATAGCCATCTAACCAGATGTACTCTAATTTTGACTTACTCATAATTTGTGGTAGTTATGTTAAAAAAAACTTTAAAGCATCAAAAATAATTTTTTTACTTCACATACCCCATTTTCGCAGGGGTAAATATTTTATAATTTAATTTTATTTGATTTACCCTATGTTTTTTTGGGGTATTTTATGGTAAAATAGATTTTTAAAGGATATTTTAGCAAATTCATAATATACAACATACTATAATGTCCATGTCACGATTTGATGCTATCCGTAATAGCTACATTAGGAATACCATTTCAATTGAAGAAAAAGGGAGACGGTCAGAACTTTTTGCATCCCATGTCTTTAATGAGAAAAGAATGCTGCAATACCTTACCAAAGATGCCTTGAATAGCGTAAAGAGTGCAATTTTATCCGGAACCAAAATAGATAGGAAAATAGCCGATCAAGTTGCTGAGGCCATGAAAGGCTGGGCCATATCAATGGGCGCGACCCATTATACACACTGGTTTCAACCATTAACAGGTGCTACGGCAGAAAAACATGATGCCTTTTTTGACCTTTTGCCCGATGGTACCGCATTGGAAAAATTTGGTGGCGGTCAATTGGTACAACAAGAACCAGATGCATCGAGCTTTCCCAGTGGTGGTATCAGAAATACGTTCGAAGCAAGGGGCTATACCGCTTGGGATCCAACCTCACCGGCTTTTATCTATGGTACAACATTATGTGTTCCTACTATTTTTGTTTCTTATACCGGGGAAGCATTGGACAATAAGGCACCGCTTTTAAGGGCATTGCATGCTATGGATGAAGCGGCTACCGATGTTGCCAAATATTTTGATAAAACCGTAACAAAGGTTAATGCGACATTGGGTTGGGAACAAGAATATTTTTTGTTGGACAAGGCTTTGGCGCATTCAAGACAAGATATTTTGATGACGGGCCGCACCTTGATCGGCCACTCCGCAGCAAAAGGGCAACAACTGGACGACCATTATTTTGGGGTCATACCCAACCGGGCACTTAGTTTTATGAGCGACTTGGAAAAGGAATGTACCAAATTAGGTATTCCGGTCAAAACAAGACATAATGAGGTAGCCCCCAACCAATTTGAGTTAGCCCCGGTTTTTGAGGAGGCCAATTTGGCGGTAGACCATAATTTGCTGTTGATGGATGTAATGGATAAGATTGCGGACAAACATAATTTTAAGGTTCTCTTTCACGAAAAACCTTTCGCAGGCATAAATGGTTCGGGAAAACATAATAATTGGTCCCTAGCTACCGATACGGGCACTAATTTATTGAGCCCAGGTACTACACCTATGAAGAACCTTCAATTTTTGACCTTTTTTATCAATACCATAAAAGCGGTAGATACGTATGAGGAGTTGTTGCGTTCCTCAATAGCATCGGCTAGTAACGACCACAGACTGGGTGCCAATGAAGCCCCACCAGCCATATTGTCGATATTTATAGGCACACAATTAAGTGCTGTTTTGGACGAGCTGGAAGGCGTCTCAAAAGGAAAGCTTTCCCCTGAGGAAAAAACGGAGCTAAAGTTGAACGTAGTAGGTAAAATACCTGAAATATTGCTAGACAATACCGATCGTAACCGTACATCTCCCTTTGCCTTTACGGGCAACAAGTTCGAGATGAGAGGGGTCGGCTCAAAAATTAATTGTGCCAAGCCCATGACGGTTTTAAATACCATTGTTGCCAAGCAGCTCAGAAGTTTCAAAAAAGAGGTAGATACGTTGATTGACAAGAAGAGCCTCAAAAAGGACGAGGCTATCTTTAATGTACTCAGGGAATATATAAAAACATCAAAGCGTATACGCTTTGACGGCGATGGGTATAGTGATGAATGGGAAAAGGAGGCCAAAAGAAGAAAACTCAGCAATAACAAGGCAACACCTGAAGCATTACAAATACTAACATCAAAGGAAACCGTTGCCCTTTTCAAGGAAATGGACGTAATGAGCGAAACCGAGATAAAGGCACGCCAGGAGGTCGAGCTGGAAGCTTATATTCTTCATCTTCAAATAGAAGGTAGGGTCTTTGGGGAACTTATTTATAACCACATTTTACCTGCGGTAATCAACTATCAGAATACATTGATAAAGAACGTAATGGGACTGAAGGAGATATACGGTGCGGCCCATAAGAATTTAACTGAGGGACAGCTAGGTATCTTGGAAGAAATCGCTGAACATCTTACCGAGGTAAAGAAAAAAACAGATGCCATGATCCTTACCAGGAAAAAGGCAAATACCTTAAAAGATATCAATGCAAAGGCGAACGCTTACTGCGAAAATGTTAAGCCCTATTTTGACGAAATACGCTACCATTGCGACAAGTTGGAGCTTCTTGTTGACGATGCGGTTTGGCCATTGACGAAATACAGGGAGCTATTGTTTATCAAATAATACAGTTTGTTTTTTGTAAGATTCATTGTCTTTCACGAACTAAAGGCTGAACATATTCGGTACTTTAAACGAACGGCATTATGACAAGGTTGCTATATATTTGTATTTTTCTTTATACTGCAGTGGTTTTCTCGCAAGGCGCATGGACTAGGGCCAATAAGGAAGTGTACTCGCAATTATCTTTCAACAGTATAACATACTCAAACATTTTTGGAAATCCTGATTACGACACAGAGCGAAAAATATCCGATAATACCTTGCAGCTTTATACCGAATACGGAGTGTCCAATAAGACAACATTGATTTTTAATCTACCCTTAAAGCTTTTAAATGCGGGTAATACACTTGAAAATAATACACCCATCACTTCGGAAGGCTCAGAAAATACACTTGGTAACATTACCTTAGGAGTAAAATATCAACTTTACAAAAAGAATTGGGTGGTTTCCGGGCAATTGAATGTGGAAACGAATACGGGTACTTTTTTCCAAGAATCGGGTTTACGAAGTGGTTATGATACTTGGACCTTGGTCCCGAGAATAAATATAGGTAGAAGTTTTGATGGTTTTTACATACAAGGTTATACGGGTGTTGATGTGCGATTTAATGATTATAGCTCAAACTTGAGGGTTGGAGCTGAAATAGGGGCCACACCAATAAAAAAATTATGGACAATAGGCTTCTTGGATTTTTCTTCCTCATTTAAAAACGGTGCGATAGTCTTACCGGTAGAAAACGTACTTACCGGCCTTTATGTGAACGATCAAGAATATTTTGCATACGGATTAAAACTTATCTATGAAGCATCGAACACATTTGGATTTTTGGCAAATTATGCTGGTGCACTTTCGGGCACCAATGTGCCCAAGAGCGGGGTTTTGGGTATAGGTCTTTACCACAAATTTTAAAGTATTTTCAAAGTTTAAGGTTTATGCAACAAAATGGGCGATATTACTATGGCTTTGGATAGATTGCCTTATTTTTAGCGTAAATTTCAAGAAATGGATTCCAGTACCGGCGAAAGATATGATCAAAGGGGTGTCTCTGCCTCAAAAGAGGATGTTCATAATGCTATTAAAAATATAGATAAAGGTTTGTTCCCAAAGGCATTCTGTAAAATAGTCCCTGATTATCTCACCAATGATGAAGAGTATTGTTTGGTCATGCATGCTGATGGGGCGGGCACAAAATCTTCCTTGGCCTACATGTATTGGAAAGAAACCGGTGACCTTTCCGTTTGGAAAGGCATTGCCCAAGATGCTTTGATAATGAATGTTGATGATCTTATCTGCGTAGGGGCGACCAACGACATCATGCTGTCAAGT
This sequence comes from Costertonia aggregata, assembly GCF_013402795.1. Taxonomy (GTDB): domain Bacteria; phylum Bacteroidota; class Bacteroidia; order Flavobacteriales; family Flavobacteriaceae; genus Costertonia; species Costertonia aggregata. The sequence goes on from NZ_CP058595.1 coordinate 2,839,827, forward strand.
ACGATCGGCCGTAATAAAAACCTGATACCGGGAGAAGTACTTTCTGCTATAATCAATGGTACCGAAGAGTTGATTGCAGATTTAAAAAAGCATGGGATTACGATTCATTCCACGGGAGGCGAGACTGCTGATGTTGGCGATTTGGTGCGTACCATAATCGTAGATTCAACGGTAACTGCGCGATTAAAACGAAAAGACGTCATTAACAATGCCAATATTGCGGATGGCGACGTAATCGTTGGGTTGGCATCGTATGGGCAGGCTACGTACGAAAGTGAATATAATGGCGGTATGGGCAGTAATGGCCTAACTTCTGCCAGACACGATGTGTTCGCAAAATATCTAGCGGAGGCATACCCAGAAAGTTATGATGCTTCGGTGCCCGATGAACTCGTCTATTCTGGAAATACGAGACTTACCGATAAGGTTCCTGACTCTCCTATCGACGCAGGTAAACTGGTACTATCACCAACACGCACCTATGCACCTGTGGTAAAACAGATCTTGTCAAAGTACGGTTCAGGGGATATACATGGCATGGTACATTGTAGTGGTGGGGCCCAGACCAAAATCCTTCATTTTATAGATGACCTGCATATCATAAAAGACAATATGTTTCCTATTCCTCCACTTTTTAAGTTGATACAGGAACAGTCCAACACCAATTGGGAAGAGATGTACAAAGTCTTTAACTGTGGACATAGGTTGGAATTGTACGTGAACGATTCCATAGCCGATGACCTTATCGCAATTTCAGCGTCTTTTGGGGTAGAGGCTAAGATAATTGGTAGGGTTAAGGGTGCGGTTTCAAAAAAACTGACCATTTCTAGCGAATTTGGTGTTTTTGAATATTAGAATAATCTTATTGCAAGAATCTTTCGTAAATAGTGTTAAATTGTAGCATATGTATCACTTGTACAATTTTTAAATCGTTTTTTATCGAATAAGGGTGTAAAGTTCTTGGTGTTATTGCATTGGGCATACGAATACATTTTTTAAAACGTTGTTTTAATATAAACAAAAGCTATGGAAAGAAAGCAATTTTTAAGAAGCCTGGGAGCAGGTGCTGCATTTGCCCTAATTTTCCCGTGTACACAATCGTGTTCCAAAAGCGATGGTGGAGACGATGTTCCGGAAGGAGACAGAAAAGAAATTCCATCGGGGGTTGATTTTACGATAGATCTTACCGCTAATGAAGCAGCTCCTTTGGCCAACAACGGTGGTTTTATATTGGTAAAATCCAATGTGAGTCCTAGCTTGACCGATATAGTCGTAGCTAAAAACCTAGAAGGCAATTTTGTGGCCGCCAGCCAAATATGTAGCCATCAACAAACAGATAATGTTCGGTTTAGAAGTGAAGACGGCGGTATTTTTAATTGTTCTACACATGGCGCCCGGTTTGATCAAAATGGCAACCCCTTGAATTCTATTACCAACAACCCTTTGAAAATATTTAATACAGCGTTATCTGGGGATATCTTACGCATATTTGAATAGCTAACTTTGTTCCCCTGTACTATATGAAAAGTATTGTATTGATTGTTTCACTTTGTTTTTCCATGGTCCTTTTGGGCCAAGACTGGGAAAATAGCTATTCGGATGCACTTACAACGTCAAGGGAAAGTGATAAGCCCATCGTTTTGGTTTTTTCTGGTTCTGATTGGTGTGCACCCTGCATAAAGTTAGACCAAGAAATATGGCGATCGCAGGATTTTTTGGAATATTCAAAAGATAATTATGTTTTGTATAGGGCCGACTTTCCACGAAAAAAGAAAAATACAATTGCCGAAAACCTTAAACGAGCCAATGCAAAATTAGCTGAGAGCTATAACCCTAAAGGATTTTTTCCGCTTGTGGTAGTTTTGGATAAAAATGAAAAGGTCTTGGGAAAGACCGGATATAAAAAACTAAATCCGAACGAATACATAGCACTCCTAAATTCTTTTGTCGAGTGAAATACTTATCATCGTTCATTATGGTTTTGTTCTTTTGTTTTGTTCACGGTCAAGAACAAAAGAATATTACCGTACACAAAATAATGAAATTGATGGGTAGCAGGTTCGAGATTACCGTGATCGCCCCCAATGAAGAAATAGGCTACATCAACATTGATGAAGCCGTTGCCGAAATTACGCGTATCGAGAAAATGATTTCGTCCTGGGACGAGGATTCCGAGACATCGCTCATCAATAAAAATGCGGGCATAAAGCCGGTGAAGGTAAGTAAGGAGCTTTTTATGCTATTGCAACGCGCTAGGCAGATATCAGAAATCACCGATGGTGCTTTTGATGTTACTTACGCCTCTATGGATGCGGTCTGGAAGTTTGACGGCTCCATGAAATATCCACCTACCGAGTCGGAAATAAAAAAATCGGTCAGTAAGGTTGGTTATGAAGATATGATTTTAGACCCCGTAGCCAATACTGTTTTTTTGAGAAAAAAGGGTATGAAAATAGGTTTGGGCGGTATTGGTAAGGGGTATGCAGCGGACAAAGCGAAAGAGTTTCTTATTTCAAAACAAGTAGAGGGGGGTATCATCAACGCAGGTGGTGACTTGACTACCTGGGGCACTAAAGTAACCGGGGAAAAATGGCTGATAGGCATCGCAAATCCTTTGAGTAAGGATAAAATGTTTTCGTGGCTTCCGGTCGTTGAATCATCGGTGGCCACGTCGGGGAATTATGAAAAATTCGTCGTATTTAATGGGGAAAAATATACGCATGTTATTGATCCAAGAACAGGCTACCCGTCCTCAGGTATAAAATCGGTCTCTATTTTCGCAAAAAGTGCCGAATTGTGTGATGCTCTTGCGACCGCAGTATTTATTATGGGAAAGGAAACCGGCCTATCTTTGGTAAATCAGTTGGGCGGTACCGAGGTGATCATTGTAGATTCGGATAATAAGTTTCATAAAAGCAGCGGTATCTTGTTTGATAGCGATCCTTGATAAGCTGCCCTTAGTTGATATCTCTTAAAAATTATTACCTTACCGTTATGAAAAAGATAGGTATGCTGTTTTTGTTTTTTGTCTCTTTCACTTCGTGTGTGGCGGTAAAAGAATATGAAAAAGTATATATTAATGATGAGGAAATGCGACTGAGCGCAAGAGGCAGTGAACGTTTTGAAACCAATTTCCAGATTTACCGAGAAGCAGCTGCAGGGGCTAATGGCGGTAAGACGGGAGGCGGTTGCGGTTGTAATTGACCGATATTTTCTTTATTAGTGGAGTACAGAGGAAATGTTGTCCGAAATTGTCCAGTGCGAAATTAAATACGTTATGCAGTAAATTAAACTGAGTTTCAAACCTGTATTTTTGAATTGCTCACCTTGATCTGTTCAAGAATGTTTTTATTGGAGTGAGCCTCAAAATATCAAAACTATCCGTTTTAGAACCCTAAAAACCACCAATTCTGAAAAGCCTGATTCTTCTGTTTTTATTTTCTTGTATCACTTTTGCACAAAACGATAGTTCTTACAAAAAGCGTGTTTTGGAAAGCGCCGAGGTAGATGTATTGTTCAGTTATTATGGTCAGAACGGACAAAATGCAGCGGTTACGGGCGGGGAGGGTACCGAGGAGCTTACCGACGCTACATCAACGATTGTAGTACGTTTGCCCATGGGCGAGGATGGCATACTGACCGTAGATGCCGGGATATCGGCTTATACATCGGCTTCGTCCAGTAATGTAAACCCTCTAGATGGCAATCCCGATAACCCAGTGAGTCCTTTTAGTGCATCCTCAGGGGCCTCTAGGCAAGATGTCCTGTCTTATGTAAACCCTACCTACGAACATTTTTCGGAGAATAGAAACTCCATTTACACGGCTAATCTCTACATTTCTTCGGAGTATGATTATTTTTCATTTGGTTTTGGGGCGGGATATTCCCTTTTGTTTAATGAAAAGAACACCGAAATCAGCATAAAAGGACAGGTGTATTTGGATAAATGGAATTCGCAATATCCCATTGAGCTCAGAGGGTCCTTCTTTGATGACCGTATTACGGGAATTGGCACGTACGATCCAAACTTTACGGCGTTTGAAAACGAAACCAGAAATTCATATGCCCTTTCGCTTGGCATATCGCAAATATTGGGTGAGAAAATACAAGGCTCTGTTTTTATGGATGTTGTTTCGCAGAACGGCTTGTTGAGCACTCCGTTTCAAAGGGTCTATTTTGGTGATGTAAATGACTTTTTCATTAACGAATTTCAGTTGGCCGATGACGTTGAGCGACTTCCGGACAGTAGGCTAAAAATACCATTGGGCGGTCGGCTTAACTTTTATTTGAACGATACCTTTGTTCTGCGAACTTATTACAGATTTTATGCCGATGATTGGGGAATAACCTCACATACCGCAAATTTGGAAGTTCCCATTAAGTTGAACGATAAGTTTACGATATACCCCAACTATAGATATTATACACAAACTGCGGCGGATTATTTTTATGAAAAGGAAGATGCCCTTTCTTCATTTGATTTTTATACATCCGACTATGATTTATCTGAATTTAATGCACACCAATACGGATTGGGATTCAAATACAGGGATATCTTCACCAAGGCCAAAGTTTTTTTTCTTGGCTTAAAGACTATCGATTTGCGATTCAATACCTATAACAGGAATGATGGTCTGGATGCTTACATAGTTACGTTGGGCACTACTTTTGTCAGCTTTTGAAGTATTTTGATCGTACAGTCGTTATTTTAATTTTGCCGACCGATTGTTTTAAGGGCGGATATTTTAAATCTACAAATTATCGTAAATTCGCAATCCAAGAGTAGGATGACTTATGATTGATAAATTAAACATTGTAAAACAACGTTTTGATGAGGTTTCTGACCTGATTATACAGCCCGATATTATATCAGATCAAAAACGTTATGTGCAATTGACCAAGGAATATAGCGACCTCAAAGAACTGGTGGCCAAGCGTGACCAGTATGTAGAGCTTACCGATAATATTGAAGAAGCCGAAGAAATAATCTCCGACGGTAGCGATGCCGAAATGTTGGAAATGGCCAAGATGCAACTGGAAGAGGCCAAGGCCGAACTGCCCAAATTGGAAGAGGAGATAAAATTGATGCTCATACCCAAAGATCCCGAAGACGCTAAAGATGTGGTAGTCGAAATCAGGGCCGGAACAGGTGGCGACGAAGCCAGTATTTTTGCTGGCGACCTATTTAGGATGTATACCAAATACTGTGAATCCAAAGGATGGAAAACCAATGTTATCGATTTAAGCGAAGGTACCAGTGGCGGCTTCAAGGAGATTCAATTTGAGGTTACCGGACAGGACGTTTACGGTACCCTAAAGTTCGAGGCTGGTGTACATCGCGTACAACGTGTACCTCAGACCGAGACACAGGGTAGGGTACATACAAGTGCTGCAACGGTCATGGTTTTACCGGAAGCCGAGGACTTTGATGTTCAGATAGACCCAAAAGACGTACGTATCGATTTCTTTTGTTCCTCGGGTCCAGGCGGTCAATCGGTAAACACTACATATTCCGCAGTACGGTTGACCCATATCCCCACGGGTCTGGTCGCACAGTGCCAAGACCAGAAATCGCAGCACAAGAATAAGGATAAGGCCTTTAAGGTATTGCGTTCCCGTTTGTATGATTTGGAATTGGCCAAAAAGCAGGAAGAAGATGCCGCCAAACGTAATTCACAGGTAAGTAGCGGCGACCGTTCCGCAAAAATTAGGACATACAACTACCCTCAGGGCAGGGTTACCGATCACCGTATAGGGCTGACTTTGTATGATCTGCAGAATATAATTGATGGTGATGTTCAAAAAATCATCGATGAATTGAGTTTGGTCGAAAATACCGAAAAACTGAAAGAAGCTTCTGAGATATTTTAAACGATATTTTGTCCTTTCGAGCGCAGTCGAAATAATTTGGACTTTACAACGCAAAATTCCCGACTGCGCTCGGAAGACTATTTAAATGACCACCGAACAACTCGTACAACAAATTCGTAAAAAACAATCGTTCCTTTGTATAGGTCTGGATACGGATTTGGAAAAAATACCACCTCATTTATTGAACTCGGACGACCCGATTTTTGAGTTCAACAAATCGATAATAGATGCTACACATCATTTATGTGTTGCCTATAAGCCGAATACGGCTTTTTATGAGGCATACGGTATCAAAGGTTGGAAAGCGCTGAAAAAAACCATAACGTATTTAAATAAGAACTATCCTGAAATATTTACCATAGCCGATGCTAAACGCGGGGATATCGGTAATACCTCTACCCGTTATGCAAAAGCTTTTTTTGAAGACTTACATTTTGATTCGGTCACCGTGGCACCCTATATGGGAAAAGATTCCGTAGAACCTTTCTTGTCTTTTAATGACAAACACACTATTCTTTTGGCATTGACCTCAAATGAAGGGGCTTTTGATTATCAAACCAAAAAAACAGAAAACAAGGAACTTTACAAGCAAGTATTACAAACAGCTATGACCTATACCAATGCCGAAAACCTAATGTTCGTTGTTGGAGCCACAAAAGCCGAATACCTCACCGAGATACGTAAAATCGTTCCCGATAATTTTTTGTTGGTGCCTGGGGTCGGAGCACAAGGCGGTAGTCTGGAAGAGGTATGTAAATATGGGATGAACAAAGATGTAGGCCTGCTTATAAATTCTTCTAGGGGTATCATTTATGCCTCGCAAGAAAAGAACTTCGACAAAGAAGCGGCCAAAAAAGCAAAGGAGTTACAATTGCAAATGAAGAGCGCACTCATTGCGATGTAAAACTATCCCATTAAATTTTCCAAAGTTTTCTTGATTTTTTTGGCTTTAAGCTCAAAAAAGTCTCCTAGCTTTGTGCCAGCATATTCCATACGGGAAGCTTTTTCCACAAAATTCTGATACTGGTGCTCCAACAAGGCTATTGCTCGTTCTCCATCCGATAGGGGAGTGATAGTACCTACCTTACAATATTGCTTTTCCATAATCAAACATTTTATTCTTCTAAAGATACGTCCAAAATCAATTTTTAGATGTTCATTTTCTGTGTAAGTACTTAAAAAACAGTTAATTTGACTTTTTTTAACTTAAATTTAAATTTTAGCAAAAATGAGTTCATTTCATGCGTAAGTTGTATCGCACAAAATCTTCGTTTAAATGCCAAAATTTATCATCCTTTGTTGAAATATGTTACATTTACAAAAAAAAGAATTGCTCAGCTATACCAAGCACTTACATCATACTTCAAGAGAATGGGTCACTTTTGTCCATGGGGCAGGGGGCAGTTCATCCATTTGGTATAAGCAAGTGCGGGAATTTAAAAAGCACTTCAATATATTGTTGTTGGATTTAAGGGGGCATGGCAACTCCAAACCCAATCTAAAAGATGCTTTTAGCGATAAGTATACGTTTGATTCGATAACCAATGATATTGTAGATGTCATTGACTATGAGAGAATAGGGAAATCCCATTTTATAGGAATATCGTTGGGTACAATTTTAATTCGAAATTTGGCTGAGAAATACCCCCATAGGGTAGAAAGTATGGTCATGGGCGGTGCCATCATGAAATTGAATTTTAGGTCCCAGGTCTTAATGCGTTTGGGCATCATTTTCAAATCTATCGTTCCTTATTTATGGTTATATAAGTTTTTTGCGTTTGTCATAATGCCGAATAAAAACCACAAAGAATCCCGTTCCCTTTTTGTACGGGAAGCCAAAAAGCTATATCAGAAAGAATTTATTAGATGGTTTAAGCTTACTTCGGAAATAAACCCTTTACTGCGTTTTTTTAGGTCTGCCGATATAAAAATCCCCACGTTATATGTAATGGGAGAGGAAGACTATCTGTTTTTGCCCACGATTAAAAAAATCGCCCATGCGCATGTGGTTTCAGACCTTTTTGTAGTACCGGAGTGCGGCCACGTGGTAAACATAGAACAACCCTATGTTTTTAACAAAACGGTTATTGAGTACCTTACCGGCTTAAAATAAATCAGCAATAGTCAACCAATGCAGTAGCATAAAAAAAACCGATGCTCCCACCGGTTTTAAGACTAACTAACTCAAAAAATACTAACTCAATATCTTACATTAAAATAACGTGGCTATTTTTCAATTATTGTTGAATGGCCAAAAAACTAATCCTGAAGTGCAAAAACCTTTTTTAATATTCCCGAAGTACGTGCCGAGACTTTGTTCCTGATTTCTTTTTCCTCGATCGCTATCATGGTGTAAACACCATTAAGGGCTTCTGTTGTGACATAGTCGGTCAAGTCAGGATTCACGTTATTGGTCAACGGTATATTGTTATACTTTGTGATAAGGCCGTTCCATATCTTGTCCGCACCGACTTTCTCAAATGAGGATTTTATGATAGGATTAAATTTATCATAGAGTTTTGTTTGTGTTGTATTGTTCAAATATTGTGTAGCGGCATCATCTGCTCCCAGCAAAATGGTTTTGGCATCGTTAAACGATATACCTTTTATGGCATCTACAAAAATTGGGGTAGCTTCGCTAACCGCATCTTCAGCGGCCCTGTTTAAGACTTTTAGTCCTTCGTCCGCAAGGTTGCCCAGCCCAATGTTCCTCAAGGTCTTATCGACTTTTTTCAGTTCTTCGGGTAAAAATATCTTTACCAGTTCATTTTTAAAGAACCCGTCTTTTTTGGTCAGCTTACTTACTTGTTTTTCAACACCATTGTTAAGGGCGGCTTTCAAACCTTGGGCTATTTCGGCATTGCCAATGCCAGAGGTTCCTTGGGGAAGCTGATTTACTACTTGTTGTAGCTCTCCGCAAGACACACATTGTAATAAGAGAATACATAAAATCGTTTTTTTCATATCAATGTTTTTAATGAAACTATACAATTATTTTCAATAGTATTGAATTTCAAAAGTAGAACAATTACGATGATTTCTGGAGGCAGTCTCCATATTAAAGGTATAAGGTATAGTGGGGAAGTAAGTTCTCTTACGAATCAAGGCCGTTGGAGCCAAGTGATAACCGCCATGATTTGAACGATTTTCTAAATACCTTTATCTCTTTGAGAAGTAGGTTCAGATATTCCTTTTCCTTAACACCGTCCATTTCTAGACCCTTGCAATAAGAAAGTATGTTCTGGGTCATGATGTGAATAAAATTAGCACTATGTATTCTGACCGAATATGATTGTGAAGACTCTACCAGCTCAATTTTTTGGGTAATCAATATAGCATCGGTAAGTAGTGCATCTGCAATATGATCCCGTAAGCTGTTGGATTTATATAGTTCCAACAAATTTTTATTATGCGATACAAAAGCAGCTATCTCCCTGCTCAACAAGCAAAGGTTTATAGCTTTTCTATAAATAGGTAAACGATTTAGATTTTTTCGGGACATGGTAAATACTATAATTACATAAAAATACGATGAAAATAAAATTTATTACTTTTGATTATAAGGCCTGTAATAGTTTTTAATAACGAATCATTAGTTTTTAAGTTTTAATTATTTTGAATATAAAAATTGATAGTATAAACTGGGAAATTCTAAAACGACTTCAACAAAATGCCCGGGAAAGCTTCGCGAATATCGGCAGGGAAGTGGGCTTAACGGCACCCGCCGTAGCTGAAAGGGTCAAAAAGCTGGAGGATTTGGGTGTCTTGGAAGGTTACACTGCGAAAGTGTCCCATTCCAAGACCGGGCATCAGCTAAAAGCGATTATTACGCTACGTGCATTTATGGGTAAATTAAAGCCTTTTTTAGAAATGGTAAGTACTTTGGACGAGGTTTTGAATTGCTACAGGATTACCGGCAATGAGAATATTATTATGGAAGTGGTTCTTCAAGATCAATTTCATTTAGAAGTTTTTATTGATAAGCTCATTCAATACGGCGAAACCCGAACGCATATCATTTTATCTGACGTTATTTCCGATGCGCCTATCAAAAGAAGAAGTATATGAATTTTTTAGAAAATGAAGATATTTACTTTCACAAGTATAAATTCCCTAACTTTAAATTAAAAATTTGGCTAGATTTTTGTTGTCATTGTTCTTATGAAAAAAATTATACTTTTTGTCCTTCTGGGCTCATTTATCTCCCCCCTGCTAAACGCCCAAGAGTTGGTTTTGAAAAAAGGTGTCGTCATCGATGCCGTTAAAGTAGGCGATTCAATCGCTGAAAGTTTTAGTTTATATCTTCCCACTAATTTCGAAACGGGTAAAAAATGGCCGCTCATCGCAGTGTCCGACATGAAGGGTAGGGGGCAACAGGCACTAAGAATGATGGTTTCCTCGGCAGAGGAGCAAGGGTATGTAGTGGTAGCATCCAATAATATTAATGACTCACTTTCGATCACGAAGAATATTCTTATTGTGAGTAGAATGCTTCGTAGTTTGTCATCAACCTTACCTATTGAGCCCAATGGTATATACATGGCCGGTTTTTCCGATGGGGGTAGGTTCGCCTCTTTGGTTCCTAATTTTGTTAAAGGTATAGCGGGCGTGATTTCGTGTGGTGCTAATATTGCGAATTTGGAGATTTTAAGCAAAAAAAATCTGTTCCATTACATAGGTATCGTAGGCAGGAAAGATTTTAATTATCCGGATATGATTCGTACCCAAACGCTTTTGAATAAGATGGGTTTTCCGAACAGGCTCATAATTTTTGAAGGTGGCGAGGAATGGCCAAAACCGGAGTACATATCAGACGCCCTGCGCACTTTTACTTTAGCATCTATGGGTAAGGGTACTATGGCTAAAGATGATGCTTTTTTAAAAGATTCCTATGCATATCATTTAAACAGGGTAAACAGTTTGTTAACTACTTCGCAGCCTTTGGGTGCAAATCATTTGCTTGGGGAAATGATGAAAATGTATAGGCCCCATTTTAGTGTAGACTCCCTCAAGGACAGTAAAAAGGTCTTAAAAAGAGGAAAAAATTTCAAAGCAAGGTCACGATCCAGGAATGCCGCCTTTTTTAAGGAAAGCTTGGTCAGGGAAGATTACCAATATTATTTGGAGGAAGATGTGCTGACCTATAATTACAATAATTTAGGTTGGTGGAACTATCAAATGGAAGAATTGAAAAAATACAATGAAAATAATGATGTTTTCAAAAAGAGAATGGGCATACGATTAAAAGGATACGTAAATGCTTTGGTACAAGATTATATTGATGCTTACCAAGCCGAGAAAACCAAAGACGAAGAAGCCTTGAATTTTTTATGGATGGTAAAAACGATAACCGCTCCCAAAGAATATAAAAACTATCTTAATATTATTTCGAACAGTGCCCGGATCGAAGACTATGGCACATCGTTATTTTACCTCGAAGAATTGCTCAAAAACGGCTACACCGATCGTAAAACGCTTTATGCCCTTGAGCATACCGCTCTTTTGAGGATAACCCCCGAGTTTAATGAAATCGTTGAAAAGTATTTAAAGAGTGCTAGATACGATATTATTGAGGAATAAAATGAGGTACTTTGTCCAAATCCCAATTTATCACAAGGCCTTCTGCGAGTGATTCCGCAATGTCTTTCCCATATAAAAGTTCACAAAGATAAAGAGCGGCCTCAAAGCTTTTCGCCCCACCGGCCGAAGTGATGTATTTTTTATCGTGTACAAACAATACACTGTCTTTCACGCTCAAATGTGGGAACATTTTTTTATAGGCAGCGATATCACTGGGGAACGTGGTCGATATCACACCATCTAACAATCCGGCTTTTGCAAGCACAAAAGCACCATCACAATGGGAGGTTATAAATAAAGCGGACTCATCAACCTTTTTGACAAATTTTAAAAGGGTGGTAACTTGCAAATCACTGTTCAGATGATGTTCCGCACTGGGTACGACCAAAATATCAATTTTTGGGATAGTATCCCGAATGTAATTAAAATCGGGAAGTATGCGAACGCCTTCAAAGGTGGTTATGGGTTCCAGGGTATTGGCAACCGTAAAAGTGTTCATCGCTTTTATGTTTTTTCTGTATCGGGTATGCTGAAAAATATCAAAAGGTGCCGTAAATTCGGTATTGTACGTACCGTTCATGATCAAAAAAGCCACATTGTAGCGGTCAGGTTCAAGTTTCGGCAAAACCCTTTCTGTATTTTTTGTCTTCGCAGTAGTTTCTTTTTTGGCATCTGAACAGGAAAACAGTAAGGTAGATATTAATAACAATACTATAGGTAGTCTCATTGTTTAGCTTGATTTTAGCTGGTAAAGTAAACCCAAAAGAGTCGTAATAAAAAGTTGATATCGTATTTTTGAACTCAAAGTATATGACTATGAAGTATATTTTTGTTTTTTTTGGTTTGATGATTTTTGGTTGTAAGACCGAAAAAAAATATCATGATGAAAAAAAGGAAGAAATAGCCCTGCAAAGTACCAATGCCCTATCGGAAATAAAACAATTTCAGGATAACCTGAATGAAGAATTCAAAAACCCGAACACATCACCATTGCCCGATAGGTACAGAAAAAATTTTGAAAGCCTGGATTTTTTCCCGCCAGACACAACTTTTAGAGTGCTCGCAAAGTTCGAAAGAACACCAAATGCTTTACCGTTCATGATGCCCACTACGACCGAGAGACAATCTGAAGAAGTGGTGTACGGCATCGCTACATTTGAATTAATGGGAGATAAATACAAATTGGAAATTTATCAAAGTCCCGAATTGATTAAGGAAGAGGAGTATGAAAATTATTTGTTCTTGCCCTTCTTAGATGATACGAACGGAAAAGAAACCTATGCCGGCGGTAGGTATATAGATTTGACCATACCCAATAATGATACTATAGTCATAGATTTCAATAAGGCCTACAATCCTTATTGTGCATACAATAAAAAATACTCATGCCCGATCGTTCCTACCGTGAATACGTTGAACACAAAAATTTTGGCAGGGGTAAAAACATTTAAAAAGTAAAATCCCGGTAGTTATGCCGGGATTTTAAGATATAGGGAACAAAAATATATCAGAACGAGTAAATGGCGGCTATCAAGAAAGACGATAGGCTCTTTGTCGCTTCGAGATCGTTATCAAGAAAGCGTTCGTCGCTCCAAGAATCTAAACGTATCTCTGGCTTAATTATCAAATTTTCTATGGTATAGCTTCCTGTTAATGTAGCTGCAATAACACTTTCGTCATCGGTGCCATCAATACCATCAAAAGGTGTAAAATATTCGGCTCTTAGACCTAATGTAAAATTATCTGAAGTGGCATATTGCGGATACAAAGCCGCTCCAGCGAAGCCAGCACCGTCATTATCTGCATAAGCTGCATTAATTCCCAAAAAGAAATCTTCGGACAGGTCAAACCCACCGGTATAGTCAATCTCAAAACCTAATTTAGCGTTTCCGTCATAGTAAAAGTTCAAAAATTGTCCTGAATACCCAAGTTGTGCCCCTAAGGCATATTCCCCGGTAAGGTTAAAGTTTTCATCGGTTACGTTCATTACCGCCAACATTAGGCTAAAATCATCTGATAGTGCAAAGTCGGCTTTCAAGCCTACGTGGGAAAAAGGACCGCTTGAAAACAAATATGATGTACTATAATTAAAATTGGCTGCAGGGGCAATTACTTCATAGCCTAAATACGTGTTGAATCTACCCGCGGTAAGGGTCGTTTTTTCAGAAATGTTCCAGTAAGCGTATAATTGGTTCACAAATATCCCCGCATCGCCCCCAGCGGCTTCCAATGCCCTTGGGCCATAGACCAAATCTGCAACGGCACCCGTTTTTTCTCCCTCATAGCTTGCTATCAAATTTGCAAAACCCAAAGCAAACCCGGTGGCACCGGCAAAAGAAGTTCCAGGGTTTTGAAATGAGTTTCCTTCATCGCCAAAAATAGGCCTGTCAGATGAGTTCAGATTTGTTCTAAAATACGCATCTACACTACCGCTGATAGAAAGCTTTTTTTCTTTTACTTCATCCTCTTGCGCATAAGAAACTGCTGTTGTTATTGTAAAAGCCAATAATAATAGATTTTTTACGAAATTTGTTTTTGTAATCTTCATAAGAATAGATTTTAGTATCCCTTTGGGATAGTTTGATTGATTTTTTTGAATAGTGAAAGGTTACATAACGGAGCGTTCTGCCAAACGCTCCGTTTCCTTTTTAATGTTGGTTCATTCTAAAATCGGCATATGCATCCATACCGTGTTCGTGAATGTCCAGACCGTCAAGCTCCTCTTCTTTGGAAACCCGAATACCTACTGTTTTCTTAAGTGCGAAGATGATGATAAAAGCAGATATTGAGCAAAATGTTGCCGTTGCGCCAACCCCTGCCAATTGATAAAGAAATTGATCGCCGCCTGCCTTTACGCCAAATATTCCAACGGCCAACGTTCCCCAAATACCACAAACTAAGTGAACGGCAATGGCGCCAACGGGATCGTCAAGTTTAATTTTATCGATTAGGGCAACCGCTAAAACTATAATGGCACCAGCTAGAAGCCCAATAATGATCGACTCAAAAGGAGACATTAGATCGGCCCCGGCCGTGATACCTACCAATCCCCCTAAAATACCGTTTAAGAACATGGTAAGGTCCAGATTTTTGTAAAGTAACGTTGAAAAAATAAATGCCCCAACACCACCGGCCGCTGCGGCCAAGCATGTTGTGACCAATACCAATGAGGTGCCGGCCGGGTCGGCCGAAAGCACAGAACCACCGTTAAAGCCAAACCAGCCTAACCATAGTATTAGTACTCCGCCTGCGGCCAACGGAATGTTGTGACCGGGAATGGCTTTAGGCTTGCCGTCCTCTCCAAATTTACCAATACGTGGTCCCAATAGGTATACAGCGATCAAGGCTGCCCAGCCACCAACGGAATGTACCAAGGTAGATCCTGCAAAATCATGAAACCCTTTTGCATCTGGTGCAGTTTCAGCAGCTGTTCGTATCAAATCGGCTTCTGCCTGTGTGTTGCCCAATACGTTTAAGAATCCTACGCCCCACTGCCACGAACCTACGATAGGATAAATGAGCCCTACGTAGACTATGGTAAAAATCATGAACGGCCCGATCTTGATTCGTTCGGCCACGGCTCCGGAGACTATTGTAGCAGCGGTAGCGGCAAACATTCCCTGAAAAAGAAAGTCAGTCCAATAGGTGTATCCGCCACTGTATGCCAAATCTAAAGTACCCTCGGTATTTAATGGGGCTTCAATGCCAAATCCGGCAAATTTTAAAATACCCATCTCACCTTCTCCAAACCCTGGGTACATTAAATTAAATCCCCCGATATAATAGAGCAGTAGGCCTACACATATTATAAAAACGTTTTTGAATAAAATGTTTATTGTATTTTTTTGTCTGGTAAGGCCGATCTCCAAAAATGAGAAACCCATGTGCATGAAGAATACCAAAGCGGTACATAACATCATCCAAACATTGTTCGTAGTCAATAATCCTTCCATAATATATTTTGTTTAGTTAGTTGTTGGTTTAATTGATTCCAGCTTGTCCGCTTTCTTTAGTTCGTATTCTGTAAGCTTCGATGATATCGGAAACGAAAATTTTTCCATCACCTACATTTCCAGAATAAGCGGATTCCAAAATCGTGTTTACGGTCCTTTCCAAAAATTCATCGGATACTACGATGGATAGATATCTTCTTTGGATATCCGTAGTGCTGTAAGAAATGCCACGATATACATGACCTTGTTTCTCATTACCGACTCCGGTAACGTCCCAGTAGCTAAAAAAGTTTACCTCTATTTGATGCAACGCTTTCTTGACGTCATCAAATTTGGACTTTCTAATGATTGCCTCAATTTTTTTCATTTGTATAGTTTATTGTTGATCGTCCAAATATATGTTAAAAAAATTAACACCCTTAAATATGATAGGGGTGTGCCTTGTATTTTTATTATTATATGATTTTGACCCCCATAAATTTATGGGTATACAAAATATATAGTAAAATATTATGTATACGATATTTAAAAGAGCATATCATAGGGTCAAAAACAATAAAGAGAAGGTCTAAGTGTTAGAATGAAGCAGGTATTGTTAAAAAAAACAATTATTTCACCGAAAAGGGAAAATTATAATGAATACGATGTGAGATGCTATTTTTATAACATTTTTGAAATCCAAAGCCCTACAGAAATCGCAAGAATACCCACAACAATACTTGATATAGTGTATAATGAAAAAGAGAAAAGTTCACCGGCCCTTAATAACGAATGTTTTTCAAAGGCAAAAGTGGAAAAAGTGGTAAAGCCACCACAAAAACCTGTGGACAATAATAAAAGTTGGTTTTGGCTCAAAAAATTACCTTTTGTGGAAAAGCCCAAAAGAATACCTATTATCAAGCAACCCAATATGTTTACCATAAAAGTGCCCAGAAAAAAATGTTGAAAATAGGGGTTGAATGTTTTGCTGATAAGGAAGCGAAGAAAACTACCTAAACCACCACCTATAAATACAAGTAAAGCTTGTTTCATACCCTAAAGGTATAAACTAAATTGCTTTTTTGTATTTGTTGGGCGTCAGTAAAGGGTAAACCTTTGATGAGGAAGATTTAGTAGCAGTGTAAGTTTTTGTTGAAGATTTTTGGCTGTTACCACGAATGCTAAAAACCAAAAGGACTACATTTAAGGCTACTAAAACTAAAAAAATGGTAAAAAAAGTTATCATTTAATCGGTATTTCTATACTTTATAACGCAAAAGTACGTCTTTTCTTATAGTATACGAGTAAAACGCCTTAATTGTTGTGAAAGTGTTAATTTTTGTGGTTAATGCAGGTTTTGTGTTAATTTTTGGAAAGATATTTAATGGCGAAAAGAATAATTATGAAAGCAATAAAGAAAGTACCAACCCATTTGACACCTTTGTAATTTTTTTGATGCAAATTTTTATCTTTCTTATAGGAAAGCGTTACAATAAAAGCAAAAACTATAACAAAAAGGCCAGCAAAAATCCATTGTCCCGTACTAAACATATTGTTTATTTTTGAACAAAAATAATCTAAATAAATCGTATAAATGAAAAGTAAGATTACAGCAGTTGAACGTTTTCATATATCTTTTGGTTTGGGCGTGTCCAAAATTCCAAAAGCCGATTTGGGCCAAAAGAAAAATATGCTTCGCTTTAACCTGATGGACGAGGAGAACAAGGAGTACCTTGAGGCTGCCGAAAATGACGATATTGTTGAAGTGGCTGATGCATTGGGCGATATGCTGTATATTTTATGCGGTACTATCCTGGAGCACGGTATGCAACATAAGATTGAGGAGGTTTTCGAAGAAATACAACGTAGCAATATGAGTAAGTTGGGAGATGATGGCAAACCTATTTATCGAGAAGATGGTAAAGTACTCAAAGGTCCCAATTACTTTAAGCCCAATATAAAGTCTATTTTGGACAAATGACAGAGTGCGGCGATTGCCGCACTCTGTCATTTGTCCTAATAATGTATTTTTATACTTTATGGCGCCAACCAAAAATATCCTCTGCCTTGTTATATTGTATGTCAATGATGCGCTCTTTCATTCTGCGGGCATAGCTGTTGGGCAGTTCGGGCAAATCGTAATCGGTATCATTATATCCAAACGCAGCGATTGGGGAGACTACAGCTGCGGTACCAGCACCGAACATTTCTTTTAAGCTTCCGTTTTTTGCTGCATCAACGACCTCGGTAACGGTAATTTTACGTACTTCTACCGGTATGCCTTCATCTTTTGCGATTTCAATGATACTTTTTCTGGTGATACCGTCCAATATCCTATCACTTGTTGGTCCGGTGATCAATGTGTCTTTGATTCTCACAAAAATATTCATGGCTCCTGCTTCCTCGATATATTCATGGGTATTGTCATCTGTCCAAATCACTTGGTTATATCCTTTTTTTACGGCAAGCTGGGTCGGGTAAAACTGTCCTGCGTAATTCCCCCCCGCTTTTGCATAGCCAACACCACCGTTGGCCGAGCGTGAATAGGTTTGCTCTATCAATACTTTTACCTTTCCAGAAAAATATGCGCCAGACGGTGCCAAGCATATCATAAACTTGTATTCGTCTGCTGGGGAGGCGTGAAAACCTTTTCCAGATGCGAACATAAACGGTCTTATATACAGTGAACTTCCTTCGGATTGTGGAATCCAATCTTTTTCCAATCGTAAAAGGGTTTTTAGTCCTTCAATAAAATATTCTTCGGGAATTTCGGGAATCGACATTCTTTTTGCTGATATATTAAACCGCTTATGGTTGTCGAAAGGTCTAAATAGCCAAGTATCGCCAGCAGCATCCTTATAAGCTTTCATACCTTCAAAGATTGATTGCCCATAATGGAATATTTTAGAGGAAGGTTCAAGAGTAATCGGCTGGTAAGGAATTATTTTTGGTGTTTCCCAAGCACCGTTCTTGTAATCACAAACCAACATGTGGTCGGTAAAAACGCTACCAAAGGATAGATTGTCAAAATCTACCTGGTCTATTTTAGACGTCTGCGCTTTTTCAACCGTAATTTTTTGGGCCGTATCGTTCATTTTCGAAAAAAGTTTAAAAGTTAAAATTAATGAATTATGACTACCGCTACTTCTTTTTTCATTTAAAAATCGTCAATTTTGACATGCGAATTAAATTTTTGAGAATTATGAAACGTTTTAACATTTTACTTGTGCTTTTATTGGTATGTTTTATTGGTTACGGACAGGAAATCGATAAAAAAGATTGGGACAAAGCAGCTAAGGATGCTGAATACAAGGTATTTGGAGAAAAGTTTACCGTGACCAAAGCCATGAACGCCTCTACTATGTCGAAACAGTATGATGGTTTAAAAGTATCGGACACGCTTGATACCAATTTTACGGCCAAGGTCAAAGAGGTGTGCCAATCTAAAGGCTGTTGGATGAAATTGGAGTTACAGGACGGTAAGGAGGCGATGGTACGATTTAAAGATTATGGCTTTTTTGTGCCGATGGATATATCGGGCAGGGATGTGGTCGTAAATGGCAAGGCTTTCGTGAACGAAATGAGCG
Source organism: Costertonia aggregata (assembly GCF_013402795.1). Lineage (GTDB taxonomy): Bacteria > Bacteroidota > Bacteroidia > Flavobacteriales > Flavobacteriaceae > Costertonia > Costertonia aggregata. Next base: position 2,858,797 of record NZ_CP058595.1, read on the forward strand.
TTGCTGATCAAAGGCATTACGCTGAAGATGCTGGAGCATCTGAAAACGAGCTTGAGAAAATCAATGCCCCTAAAAAAACGTTCAGCTTTTTGGCAAGCGGTGTTATTTTGAAAGAATAGCATATCTAACTTTAGAAGAGAATACATTCAAATTTTTATTGATGACCGCTTAATGACCGGTTTAAGATAATTGTGTTACCAGTCAAGATAGTTTTCGATGAGGTTTGCACTTCAGCTAAGCTTTATGGGTTGACGATTGATTTTCAAATAGATAAAACCTTTCGAATATACCATGCAAGCTTAGTTATCATCCAATATAATCGTTCAAATAATTGAAACGTAAAATCATAACCACGGGCGATGGTTCAAAAACCATCCAGATTCAAGATTGGAACGAACAGTACCACTCTGTTCATGGTGCGGTACAAGAGGCCTATCATGTTTTTATAGACCATGGGCTTAACTGTTTTACAAACAGCGACATCGCAATTTTGGAGATAGGTTTTGGTACGGGACTCAATGCATTGATTACTTGGATAATGTCCGAAAGATTGAACTTGGACGTTACGTATACAGGTGTCGAGGCTTATCCCGTTTCAAGTGAGGAAATACAGGAGTTGGATTATATATCCCGATTAGAGGCCGAATCGCACTCAAATGGTTTTGAAAAAATGCATGCATCAAATTGGGAAGAAACAGTGCATATCTCAAAGAAATTCAAACTTCTAAAACAGCAAAAAGATTTTTTACGTATCGCCGATGAAAATAGGTTCGACCTAATATATTTTGATGCTTTTGGCGCTCGTGTTCAACCAGAATTATGGACAGCGGTCATTTTTGAAAAAATGTTCAATGCGCTCAAAAAAGGTGGCATTTTGGTCACATATTCTGCCAAAGGCAGCGTAAGGCGAGCCATGCAGTGCGTAGGTTTTACGGTAGAACGTTTGCCCGGTCCCCCTGGGAAACGGGAAATGTTGAGGGCGAGAAAAATTTAACTATTGACTAAGTTGCATACTGTCAAAAGGTTAAACAATACTGTTAAATCCAAATTAAACCTTTAGCGCACTCCGTTTGCTTCTTATATATTTGTTTCATATATGAAAAAGGAACGTCAAAAAATATTGATAACCGGAGCTACCGGACTTGTAGGTTCCGAAATCGTGAAGCTTTGTCAACAGCAAAACTTTACGGTTCATTATTTGACTACGAGCAAAGAAAAAATAGTATCAAAAGATTCATACAAAGGATTTTATTGGAATCCGGATGCAAATGAAATAGACCTCAATTGTTTCGAAGGCATAACAGCCATCATCAATTTGGCCGGGGCCAGTATCTCAAAAAGGTGGACGGATAGTTACAAGCAAAAAGTCCTATCAAGTAGGATAAATAGTCTTAGAACATTGTATCATGGCGTAAAGAAAACAGGTTCCGATAACATTAAATCTTTTGTTTCTGCTTCTGCCATAGGTATTTACCCTAATTCATTGGTAAATTATTATACCGAGGAAGAAACCGCTGTAGACAATAGTTTTTTAGGGGATGTCGTCGAAGCTTGGGAAAAGGAAATCGACACATTCAATGATTTTGATTTCAGCGTTGCCAAAATCAGGATAGGATTGGTTCTGTCGACCAATGGCGGGGCCCTACCTGAAATGGCGAAGCCGATTAAAAACTATGTGGGTGCCGCTTTCGGTTCAGGCGACCAATGGCAATCTTGGGTGCATTTAAACGATTTGGCACGGGCGTTTATGTTCGTGATTTCGAACAAATTACAGGGAACATATAACGGTGTAGGGCCAAACCCCGTCACAAATGATAAACTTACCAAGGAAATCGCTAAGGTGCTGGATCGACCCCTTATTCTGCCGAACGTTCCAAAATTTATGATGAAATTGATTTTAGGCGAAATGTCCTATATTTTATTTGCAAGCCAGCGTGTAAGTTGCAAAAAGTTGGAAGAAGAAGGTTTTACATTCAACTATATGAATGTATGTAGGGCTTTGGAAAATCTTTATCAAAAGGAAGAAAAAGCACCTGCACAAAGAAAGACTTATGACAACGAGTTTGTATGATTTAACGTTCGCACAATAAATAGCATCACAACATCCGCATTAAGCGGATGTTTTTGTTTGATGACATTTTGACATTTTTAAAGAAATGGCAGTACTTTTGCCATCTTAAATGGGATATTAAATCGATTTGAATAATGAGCAAAAAAAATAATACGGAAGAGATAGATGAAAAAACTTCCGAAACTCAAATAAACAACGAAGAAAATTTGACCGAAGACCAAGTTTCCGAAGCTAATGGAGAATCCGTTGAGGAAGTATCGGTCGAAGAGCAGTTGCGAGAAGATTTAGGAAAAGAAAAAGATAAGTTCTTGCGCCTCTTCGCTGAGTTTGAAAATTATAAAAAGCGAACCTCCAAGGAGCGTATGGAGCTCTTTAAGACGGCAGGTCAAGAGGTTATTGTATCGTTACTTCCCGTTATGGATGATTTTGACAGGGCCCTCAAGGAAATTTCCAAATCTAAGGATAAAGAAATGTTCAAAGGGGTTGAATTGATACAGAACAAGTTCAAAGAGACCCTAAAGGCCAAGGGGCTTGAGGAAGTAAAGGCGAAGGCCGGTGATGTTTTTGATGCCGAAGTACACGATGCCATAACACAAATTCCCGCTCCTAGCAAAAAAATGAAAGGAAAGATTGTTGACGTAATCGAAAAAGGATTTAAGTTAGGAGATAGAATAATACGCCATCCCAAAGTAGTAGTTGGGAATTAAAAATACGACATGAAGCAGGATTTTTATGAAATATTGGGCATCTCAAAAAGTGCCAGTGCCGCTGAAATAAAGAAGGCGTACCGTAAAAAGGCAATAGAATTTCACCCGGATAAAAATCCCGGGGATGCCAAGGCAGAGGAGATGTTCAAAAAAGCTGCCGAGGCCTACGAGGTGTTGAGCGACCCCGATAAAAAGGCACGATATGATCAGTATGGCCATGCCGCTTTTGAAGGTGGTGGTTTTGGCGGTGCTGGGGGAGGTATGAATATGGATGATATCTTTAGTCAGTTCGGGGATATCTTTGGTAGTGCTTTTGGTGGTGGTGGCGGTTTTAGTGGTTTTGGCGGCTTTGGGGGTGGCCAAAGACGTGTTAAGGGCAGCAACCTTAGAATTAGGGTCAAGCTCACGTTAGAGGAAATTGCCAACGGTGTAGAAAAAAAAGTAAAGGTCCGCAGAAAAGTTCAAGCCAGCGGTGTTACCTATAAAACCTGTTCAACGTGTAATGGCCAAGGGCAGGTCACCAAAATACAGAATACGATTTTAGGTAGAATGCAAACCGCAGCACCCTGCAATACCTGTGGCGGTAGCGGTCAAATTTTGGACAAACGCCCCAGCGATGCGGATGCTCAGGGTTTAAAGGTCGCTGAGGAAACGGTTTCCATCAAAATACCCGCAGGTGTTGAGGGAGGTATGCAACTCAAAGTTCCAAATAAAGGTAACGAGGCTCCAGGTAATGGGGTGCCCGGTGATTTGTTGGTAGCCATTGAAACCAAAGATCACGAAACCTTAAAAAGAGAAGGTGACAATCTACATTATGATTTGTATATAAGTATTTCTGAAGCTGTTTTGGGTACTTCCAAGGAAATTGATTCGGTAAGTGGTAAGGTGCGTATCAAATTGGAACCTGGAATTCAATCAGGAAAAATATTGAGATTGAGAGGAAAAGGTATTTCGAGTTTGAACGGGTATGGTGCGGGTGATCTTTTGGTACATGTTAACGTTTGGACGCCCAAGGAGCTCAACAAAGAGCAGCGCGAATTTTTTGAGCGTATGCAAAAGACCGAGAATTTTGAACCAAAACCAGAAAAATCCGACAAATCGTTCTTTGAAAAAGTTAAAGATATGTTCTCGTAACGTTATTTGATTTCAATTTTAAATAAAAAACGTATATTTGATTTAGTAATAGGAAACTATTACTAATTTTCTTTTTCATAGCAATTTTTTTCCCATCCTTAATCTCATTAAGGGTGGGTTTTGTTTTTAACCCAAAATCAAAATCTCTTTTACCGTATTTACATATCTTTGATAAAATCGCTTACATGAATACAGTTCTGGTCGCAGAAAACGTTACCAAGAAATATGGGGAACATGTTGCACTCAACAATGTTTCGTTGGAAATACCTAAAAATAGCATTTATGGGCTATTGGGCCCCAATGGTGCAGGTAAGACCACATTGATCAGAATCATAAATCAGATCACCTTTCCGGACGAAGGTGCCGTTTATTTTGACGGAGAACCTCTAAAGCCCCAACATATAAGTATGATAGGGTATTTACCCGAGGAAAGAGGACTCTACAAAAGTATGAAAGTAGGCGAACAAGCCTTGTATTTGGCACAGCTAAAAGGCATAGAAAAAGCTGAGGCAAAGAAAAGATTGAAATTTTGGTTTGATAAATTCGGAATCGGTGATTGGTGGGGTAAAAAAGTACAAGAACTTTCCAAAGGTATGGCCCAGAAAATCCAATTTATAGTTACCGTATTGCACGAGCCAAAATTGTTGATTTTTGATGAGCCATTTAGTGGCTTTGACCCTATTAATGCCAATATTATCAAAGATGAAATTTTAAAACTGAAGGCGAACGGTACTTCGATTATTTTTTCTACCCACAGGATGGAATCTGTAGAGGAACTATGTGAATACATTGCTTTGATCCATGAATCCGAAAAAATACTGGACGGTAAGTTGTCGGACATAAAGAAGGCCTACAAAAACAATATTTTTAACGTAGGTATTGAAGCACCTAATGGTGAAGCACTCTTGAATGAGCTCAACGGTAAATTTCAAATTCTTTCTTCAAAAGACAACAAACCCGATATGCAATTGGATGTTTCCGTTCAGTTGCCTTCATCCCAAACCAAGGAATTTTTGGGTTATTTATCCGAGAAGGGCAACATCAACCATTTTGAGGAGACCATCCCTAGTGCCAACGATATTTTTATTCAAACCATACAAAACAGGCGTAAATGAAAAAGTTGGTGTTGATCATAAAACGAGAGTATTTGGCCAAGGTACGCAACAAATCATTTGTAATCATGACTTTTTTGAGCCCCATACTCATGGTGGGTATGGTAGTGCTTATAGCATTTTTGACCAAGGTCAACGATAGTGAAAAAAGAGTTCTGGGAGTGTTGAACCAAAGCGATTATTTCTCCAATGAATTTGTTGCCACCGAAAGTACTTCATACGTTGATTTTAAAGATATTTCTTTGGAACAGGCCAAAGATTCGGTAATCGGTATGGGGTATTATGGCCTACTGTACATACCTTCTCGCATTAATTTGGAAGAGGTCGTCAAAAACGCATATTTCTACACGAAAGATGCCCCAAGCTCATCTGTTTTAAATGGTCTTGAGGATATCTTTGAAGATCGGCTAAGACAGCACAGGCTTCAAAAACTGGGGGTTTCTTCCAGTGATTTTGCTAATGTAGATGCAGATTTTGATATGCGAACCGCCACTTTTGACGGGCAGGAAAACTTAAAAAGCATCAATGAAGTAAAAGCCATAATCGGTGGTGGTTTTGGTTATCTTATCATGATGTTCATTATTATATATGGTGGTTTTGTAATGCGTAGCGTTATCGAGGAAAAAACCAGTAGAATTATCGAAGTCATCATTTCTTCGGTAAAACCCTTTCAGCTCATGCTAGGAAAAATTATCGGCACATCGTTGGCCGGTATAACCCAATTCGCTATTTGGATAGTATCCGCATCTGCACTGCTCTTTATCGCTTTATTGGTTTTTGATATCGATACCCAAATGTTGGCCAAAGGGTCGAGTATTCCCGGCGGTATGAATGCTTCGGTTCTTTCGCAGAATCAAGCAATGTTGACCATAGGACAGGATTTGTTCAACCTTCCTTGGTTTATGCTGATAAGTTTTTTTCTTGTGTATTTCGTATTGGGCTACTTAATTTATAGCTCTATTTATGCCGCAATAGGGGCATCCGTAGACAATGAAACGGATACGCAACAATTTATATTTCCTATCATATTGCCATTGATGTTAGCCATATATGTTGGCTTCTTTTCGGTTTTTAGCAACCCGCACGGACCTATTGCCGTAGGCTTTTCGTTGTTTCCTTTGACCTCTCCTATTGTAATGCTCATGCGTTTGCCGGGAGGCATTGGTGATGGTGGTGTACCGGTATGGCAATTAGCTACTTCGATTTTTTTATTGATGATTACCTTTATGGGGATCGTTTGGTTGGCAGCCAAAATATATCGTGTGGGGATTTTGATGTACGGTAAAAAACCAAGTTATAAGGAACTGTACAAATGGTTAAAGTATTGATAATATGGTACAGGAAGATCAAAGCAAAGTCGAGGAAATCATAAAAGAGGATATTTGGGGTTCAATAAAGGATTTTTTAGAATTGGGCTTTCACTGGGGCGAAGGTGAAAAATCCATCCATATCACTATTGGTCTTCTGCTTTTATTGGCGGCAGCTTTTATAATGACCAGTTTTGTCTTAAAATGGTTAAGGCATCTTTTCACGAGAAAGATGGATTCCGAGGACAAGCTAAAGTTCATAAGTGTATTTAAATTTATACGTTATGTTGCTTATTTAGCTGCCATATTGGTAACCATGAGCGCGGCAGGTATTGATATCACGATCTTGCTCACGGCATCTGCGGCACTATTTGTTGGTCTGGGTCTTGCTTTGCAAGAATTGTTTCAGGATATTATTGGTGGCATTATTATCATAGTCGACAAAACTTTAAGTGTTGGTGATATCGTAGAGGTAAACGGTAAAGTTGGTAAGGTTTTTGAAATAAAGCTCAGAACAACGCGGGCGATAACCAGGGACGATAAGGTTATTATCATTCCCAACCATAAGTTCATCAGTGATTTGGTATTTAATTATACCCAAAATCATAAGACAACACGAGAAAGGGTCGCGGTAGGTGTAGCCTATGGGAGCAACGTAGATTTAGTGACCGAGATACTGATGGATGTAGTAACTCATCAAAAAGGAGTTTTAAAAAACCCAAAACCATTTGTTCTGTTTGAGGATTTTGGGGATTCTGCCCTGTTGTTTTCGGTAAACTTTTTCATTACCGACAGTTTTTCGGATCCGAGGGTCAAAAGCGCGATACGTTATGCCATTGATGCAAAATTTAGGGAGAACAACATTACGATTCCGTTTCCGCAGCGCGATGTACATATTTACAACACAAAATAAAAAATATACAGCATGTCTAAAATATTGGTAGTAGAAGATGAAGCGGCCATACGTAGAGTCTTGGTCAAAATTTTATCTGAAGAAAGTGATACCTATTCTGTAGAAGAAGCGGAAGACGGTCTAAAAGGTCTTGAAATCCTTAAAAAAGATGATTTTGATTTGGTACTTTGTGACATAAAAATGCCAAAAATGGATGGTGTCGAGGTTCTCGAAGCTGTAAAAAAATTAAAACCGGAGATACCTTTTATAATGATTTCCGGTCATGGCGATTTAGATACGGCCGTTAACACAATGCGATTGGGAGCTTTTGATTATATATCAAAACCACCCGATTTAAATAGATTGCTTACCACGGTCAGAAATGCGTTGGATAGAAAAGAGCTAGTGGTAGAAAACAAGATTCTCAAAAAAAAAGTAAGTAAAAATTACGAAATGGTAGGGGAGAGCGATGCCATAAACTCCATTAAGGAAATTATAGAAAAAGTCGCCCCGACCGATGCCCGGGTACTGATTACGGGCGGCAACGGTACCGGGAAAGAATTGGTGGCACATTGGGTGCATGAAAAAAGTCAACGTAGTTCGGCACCCTTTATTGAAGTCAACTGTGCCGCAATCCCGTCGGAACTAATAGAAAGTGAGCTTTTTGGTCACGTAAAAGGAGCGTTTACATCTGCGGTAAAAGATAGGGCGGGTAAATTTGAGGCTGCTAATAAAGGTACTATTTTCTTGGATGAAATAGGGGATATGAGCCTGTCGGCGCAGGCTAAAGTGTTGCGTGCCTTACAGGAAAACAAAATTTCCAGGGTAGGTACCGATAAGGATATTAAAGTTGATGTACGCGTATTGGCCGCCACGAATAAAAATTTGAAAAAGGAAATCGAAGAAGGCCGTTTTCGGGAAGATCTATATCACAGGTTAGCCGTAATCTTGATAAAAGTACCCGCTTTGAACGACCGCAGGGACGATATTCCTATATTGATTGAACATTTTTCCAAAAAAATTGCATCCGAACAGGGTAATACTACCAAAACATTTTCCAATAAAGCTATTGATTTATTGAAAGGATATGATTGGACGGGAAATATAAGGGAACTGAGAAACGTTGTGGAGCGTCTTATCATATTGGGAGGGGCTGAAGTTTCCGAAGATGATGTAAAACTTTTTGCCAGCAAATAAAAGAGGATATTTATTCAAATACGATTCAATCGCATTTTTCCTCTAATTTTTTGATGGCTCTTGCGACTATCTCCTTGGTCTTTAGATTATAGTATTTTTTGCCCTCGCTTAAATCGGGCAGTAAAAGTTTTTGCTCACAATTTTCATAAACTTTCGTGCAATAGGCTTTCGCTTCATTACAGTCCAATGACATGATTAGGTGGTTCAATGAATTGTCAAAGTCAATTAAAGATTCATCTATTTTCTTGTAAAATGCCTGGCTTGAAGGTTTTATCCTATTTTTTTCCTTTATTTCTAGACCGGTGGTGTTCATGACCAATACATCACTTCCATATTTACTGTCATGCAAATCATGTTTTTCTATAGC